>NZ_JBEPOQ010000019.1:0-60015 GCF_040546915.1 Cellulosimicrobium sp. 4261 | reverse complement strand
GCGCGAGGTCGTGCTGGACAACGTCAATCCCACGATCGTGCCGCGCACCACGACCGCCCGCGCACGCACCCCGCGCGAGAAGTCCGCCTGACCCCACCGACGATCCACCAGGCGATCTGGCTCGGCCGAGCAGGTGGTCCTGGTCCGTCCGGTCACCCGGACGCACCAGGACCACCTGCTCGGCCCGTGCCGGGGGCCGGGGCCCGGGGCACGGGCCGGCGGTGGCGCGTCAGGCGTCGGCGCCGACCTTCGAGCCGTAGAGCGTGTCGATCGTGTCGGCGAAGTCGTCGATGACCAGGCGGCGCTTCACCTTGAGCGACGGCGTGAGGTAGCCGTTCTGCTCGGTGAAGTCCGTCGTGAGCACGGTGATCTTGCGGATCGACTCGGCCCGGGAGACGGCCTCGTTGGCGTGCGCGACGGCGCGCTCGAGCGCCGCGAGCACGTCGGCGTCGTGCGCGGCGGTCTCGACGTCCATGGGCCGCAGGCCGTGCGTGGCCAGCCAGCCGGGCAGCATCTCGGCGTCGAGCGTGACGAGGGCGCCGATGAAGGGGCGCTGGTCGCCCACGACGACGACCTGGCTCACGAGCGGGTGCGCGCGCAGCCGGTCCTCGAGCACGGCCGGCGCGACGTTCTTGCCGCCGGCGGTCACGATGATCTCCTTCTTGCGGCCGGTGATGCGCAGGTAGCCGTCGTCGTCGAACGCGCCGAGGTCGCCGGTGCGGAACCAGCCGTCCTGGAGCGCCTCGGCGGTGAGGTCGGGCTGGTTGCGGTAGCCGCGGAAGATGTGGTCGCCCTTGACGAGGAGCTCGCCGTCCGCGTCGATGCGCAGCGACGTGCCGGGGAACGCGGGTCCGACCGTCCCGATCTTCGTCAGGCCAGGCAGGTTCACGGCCGTGGGCGCCGTGGTCTCGGTGAGGCCGTAGCCCTCGAGGATGCGCAGGCCGACGCCGCGGTAGAAGTGGCCGAGCCGCTCGCCGAGCGGCGCTCCGCCGGAGATCGAGTACGTGAGCCGCCCGCCCATCGCGGCACGCAGCGTCGAGTAGACGAGCCGGTCCGCGACGGCGTGCTGGACGCGCAGCCCGAGCGCGGGGCCGCCCGGTGCGTCGAGCGACCGGGACCAGGTGATGGCGACCTTGGCCGCCCAGTGGAAGATCTTGCGCTTGGCGCCGGTCCCGGTCTTCTGCTCGGCGGTGTTGTAGACCTTCTCGAACACGCGCGGCACGGCGAGCAGGAACGTCGGGTGGAACGAGCCGAGGTCCGCGACGAGGTTCTTCGTGTCCCAGGAGTGCGCGAGGACCGCGTTCGACGCGACGACGACGACCTGGATGAACCGGGCGAACACGTGCGCGAGCGGCAGGAACAGCAGGGTGCGTGCGCCGTCGGCGTCGAGGATCTCGGCGAGGCCGGCCCGGCCGTTGAGCGCGAGGTGCACGAAGTTGCGGTGGGTGAGCTCGACGCCCTTGGGGCGCCCGGTCGACCCGGACGTGTAGATGACCGTCGCGAGGTCGTCGACGCGCTGCGCGGCCCGACGGCGCTCCACCTCCGCGGCCGGGACGTCGGCGCCGGCGGCGCGCAGGGCGTCGACGGCACCGTCCTCGACGACGAGGACGTCCTCCAGACCGGGCAGGCGGTCGCGCACGGTCGCGACCTCGGCGGCGTGCGCGGCCGTCTCGACGACGGCGAGCCGGACGCCGGCGTCCGACAGGATCCAGTGCACCTGCTCGGCGGACGACGTCTCGTAGACGGGCACGGGGACGGCGCCCACGGACCAGGCGGCGAAGTCGAGGAGGGTCCACTCGTAGCGGGTGCGCGACATGATGGCGACGTGGTCACCCGGCTCGATGCCGCGCGCGAGGAGGCCGCGGGCGACCGCGACGACGTCGTCCTCGAACTCCTGCGCGGTGACACGCTCCCACGGGCCGTCGGCGGTGGTGCGGCGCTCGACGAGCGTCGCCCGGGGGGAGCGCGCGACGCGGTCGGTGAGGAGGGTGCTGATGGTCGCCGTGGGGGAGACCTCGACGAGGCTCGGCGACGTGTGTTCCGTCATGAAACTCTCCGCTGAGTGGGACGGTAGGGAGGGACGGCGAGCCACTTTACTCCGTACTCCGAGTATCGAGTTCCTCGACGCCCGACGGCCACCCCTAGGATCGGTGGGTGACGAACGACCCCGGGCAGCCCGCCGTCCCCGACGAGATCCTCCGCCTGCGCGACAGCATCGACAACATCGACGCGGCGCTCATGCACCTGCTCGCGGAGCGGTTCAAGTTCACGCGCCGCGTGGGCGAGCTCAAGGCGCAGGGCGGCCTGCCGCCCGCGGACCCGGACCGGGACCGCCAGCAGATCGCCCGGCTCACGGGCATCGCGAGCTCCGCCGGTCTCGACCCGGAGTTCGCCGAGCAGTTCCGCGCGTTCATCGTCCACGAGGTCATCCGCCACCACGAGCGCATCGCCGCCGAGCACGCGGCCTCGGGCGAGGGGACCCCGGTCCTCGACACGTACTCCTGACGGCCCGGGAGCGGGCCGGGCGGGGGCCCGGAGGACGGCGCGAGGCGCCTCGCGGGCCCGACGCGCGGTGGCGACCCCCGTCGATCTGACGGACCCTGGTGGGGACCCAGGGCGGGCCCCCGGCGTCGGCACCGCCGCGTCGGGCGGCCCTCCCGCCACGCCGACGGACGTCATGAGGTGTTCGCATGAAGATCGATTGGCTCAAGCCCCTCCTCGGCCATCCTGGCCCCTTCGCGACGGTGTACATCGACGCGACGCGCGCCAACGAGGCCGGGGACCGCGAGGTCGAGAACCGCTGGAAGGGAGTGCGGCGACAGCTGCACCAGGAGGGCGCGCCGGACGCGGTCCTCGACGACCTCGAGGAGGTGGTGCTGCGGCCGACGCGGGTGGGCGGCACCCACGGGCGCGTGCTGATCGCCGACGACACGGGCGTGCTCGTCGACCGGGTCGTCAAGGACCCGCCGGCGCTCACGAAGGGCTCCTGGGGCCCCGTGCCCGCGCTGCTCCAGGCGGCGCGCGCGGCGGACGAGTCGGTCGACTACGTGCGCGTCGTCGTCGACCGGCAGGGCGCCGACCTCACGTGGTCCGTCGCGGGCGGCCACCTGCCCTACAGCGAGCCGGACACGGTCGAGGGCGGTCACGACGTCATCAACAAGGTCCGCACCGGCGGGCTCTCGCACAAGCGCATCGAGTCGCGCGCGGAGGACTCGTGGGAGCGCAACGCCGAGGCGGTCGCCGCGGAGCTGGAGCGCCAGGCGGCCGAGTACCGGCCCGAGCTCGTGCTGCTCACCGGTGACGTGCGTGCCGTGCCGCTCGTGCGCGGCGCGCTCGGCCACGCGATCTCCGAGCTCGTGGTCGAGGTCCCGGGCGGCGGCCGGGGCGCGGGCATCAACGAGGCGTCGTTCGAGGCGAACGTGGCCGACGCGCTCGACAGCTACCGGGAGCGCCGCCGCGAGAAGGTCCTCGCGGAGTTCCGCCAGGAGCAGGGTCGTGAGTCCGGCGCGGTGACGTCCGTGGAGGACGTCGTCGCGGTGCTCGCCCGGGGCCAGGTCAAGGAGCTCGTGCTGGCGGACGAGTACGGGCAGGACGGTGCGCTCGACGACCGCTCGCTGTGGATCGGGCCCAGCCCGCTGCACATCGCGGCGACCCGCGAGGACATCGAGTCCCTCGGCGTGACCGACGGCCTGGAGAAGCTGCCCGCCACGGTCGCGCTCGTGCGGGCCGCCGTCGGGCAGGACGCCGGGCTGACGTTCGCGCCGGAGGGCAGCGTCGAGCTCATCGAGGGCGTGGGCGCCACGCTGCGCTGGGCGGACGAGGGGACGCCGCGCGAGGTCGCGGCGACGATGTCCGGTGACGACTCGCGGCTGCGCGGCGAGATCATCTAGGACCTCCGGCACCGACGACGACGCCCTCCCCGGCCGCGGCCGGGGAGGGCGTCGTCGTCGGTGCCGTCGTGCGGGGTCAGCCCTTCTTGCGGGCCTCGGGCTCGCCGAGCTCGGAGGAGACGACGACGATCCCGCCCTGGACGGCCGGGTCGCCCTGGCCCTCGGCCGCCGCGACGAGGTCGAGCGTGCCGGTGACGCGCCCGCCGTTGCGGACGTCGACGACCGACGCCTCGACGCCGGCGAGCGACGCCGCCGGCACCGCGACCTGCGCCGCGAGGATCGGGGTGCGCATCGACACCTTCGCCTCCGACTTGATCTTGCGCAGCGCCGCGAGCGCGTGGCCCGCGGCGGTGAGGACGGCCGGGTCGGCGTCGCCGGCGGCCGCGCGCGCGACGTCGGGCGTGGGCCACGGCGCGCGGTGGACGGAGCCCTCCGACGCGCGCCACCACGACCACACCTCTTCCGTCGCGAACGGCACGAACGGCGCGAACAGGCGCAGGAGCGTGTCGAGCGCGATCGCGAGCGCGACGCGCGCGGACCGGGTCTCGGGGGAGACGTCGGAGGCAGCGGCCCCGGCGCCGTACGCGCGGTCCTTGACGAGCTCGAGGTAGTCGTCGCAGAACGCCCAGAAGAACGTCTCGGTGACCTCGAGGGCGCGCGTGTGGTCGTACGCCTCGAACGCCTCGGTCGCCTTCTCGACGACGGTCGCGAGGCCCGCGAGCATCGCGCGGTCGAGCGTCTCCGTGACGAGCGCCGGGTCGAGGACGATCTCGCCCGTCCCGGTCTCGGCGTCGACCCCGAACGACAGCGCGAACTTCGACGCGTTGAGGATCTTGATCGCGAGGCGACGGCCGATCTTCATCTGCCCGACCTCGAACGCCGCGTCCGTGCCGAGGCGGGCCGACGCCGCCCAGTACCGGACGGCGTCCGACCCGTGCTCCTCGAGCAGGCCCATGGGCGTGACGACGTTGCCCTTGGACTTCGACATCTTCTTGCGGTCGGGGTCGAGGATCCAGCCCGAGATCGCCGCGTTCTTCCACGGCAGCGAGCCGAACTCGAGGTGCGAGCGCACGACCGTGGAGAAGAGCCACGTGCGGATGATGTCCTGGCCCTGCGGGCGCAGGTCCATGGGGAAGACGCGCTCGAACAGGTCGGGGTCGACCTCCCAGCCGCCCGCGATCTGCGGCGTGAGCGACGACGTCGCCCACGTGTCCATGATGTCGTTCTCGCCGACGAACCCGCCCGGCACGCCGCGCTGGTCCTCGGTGTACCCGGCCGGGACGTCGGACGACGGGTCGACGGGCAGCGTGTCCTCGGACGGCACGATCGGGTGGTCGTGGTCGATCTCGCCCGACTCGAGCACGGGGTACCACAGCGGGATCGCGACGCCGAAGAAGCGCTGGCGCGAGATGAGCCAGTCGCCGTTGAGGCCACCGACCCAGTTCTCGTAGCGCACGCGCATGAAGTCGGGGTGGAACGCGAGCTCCTTGCCGCGGTTCAGCAGCTCCTGGCGCAGGTCGCGCGTCGTGCCGTCGGCCGTCGTCCAGTCGCGGCCGCCGTTGCGGATGTACCACTGGCGCGACGTGACGATCTCGAGCGGCTTGTCGCCCTTCTCGAAGAAGTTCGCCTTGCGCTGGGTCGGCACGGGCTCGCCGTCGAGGTCGCCCGCGTCGCGCAGCGCGTCGACGACGACCTGGCGCGCGGAGAACGTCGTCTTGCCCGCGAGCTCGGCGAACACGCCCTGCCCCGCGTGGGACGTGATCCAGTCCGGGGTGTCGCGCGTGATCCGACCGTCGCGCGTGATGATCGAGCGCGTCGGGAGCCGCAGCTCGCGCCACCACTGCACGTCGGTGAGGTCGCCGAACGTGCAGCACATCGCGATGCCCGCGCCCTTGTCGCGCTCGGCGGCGGGGTGAGCGAGGACGGGCAGCTCGACGTCGAACAGCGGCGAGCGCACCGAGGTGCCGAACAGGTGCTGGTACCGCTCGTCGTCGGGGTGCGCGACGAGCGCCACGCACGCGGCGAGCAGCTCGGGGCGCGTCGTCTCGATGTGGACGGGCGCGCCGTCGTCCGGGGTGCCCGGCGCGACGCGGTGGAACGCGACCTTGTGGAAGTGGCCCGGGTAGTCGCGCGCCTCGAGCTCGGCCTGCGCGACGGCGGTCTGGAACGTCACGTCCCACAGCCCGGGCGCCTCGGCCTGGTACGCCTCGCCGCGCGCGAGGTTGCGCAGGAACGCGCGCTGCGCCGCGGTGCGGGACCGCGCGTCGATCGTCTGGTAGTGCTGCGCCCAGTCGACCGAGAGCCCGAGCCGGCGCCACAGCGCCTCGAACTGCTTCTCGTCCTCGGCCGTGAGCCGCTCGCACAGCTCGATGAAGTTGCGGCGGCTCACCGGCACCTGGTCGGCGGCCTTGACGGACTTGCCCTCGCCGCCCTCGTGCGGGGGCTCGAAGCCCTCGACGTAGGGGAGCGTGGGGTCGCAGCGGACGCCGTAGTAGTTCTGGACGCGCCGCTCGGTGGGCAGGCCGTTGTCGTCCCAGCCCATCGGGTAGAACACCTCGAGGCCGCGCATGCGCTGGAACCGCGCGACGACGTCGGTGTGCGTGTAGGAGAACACGTGGCCCACGTGCAGCGAGCCCGAGACGGTCGGCGGCGGGGTGTCGATGGAGAAGACCTGCTCGCGGGTCTTCGAGCGGTCGAACGCGTACGTCCCCTGCTCGGCCCAGCGCGCGTCGTAGGTGTCCTCGAGGCCGTCGAGGCTCACCCGGTCGGGTACTCCCGCGACCACCGCGCGGACGACGTCACCGGCTACGTGCCCGGCGGAGGAGGTCGTTGCTGCAGCGGGTTCGGCCGCGCCCGTCGGCGCGTTCGTCGGGAAGTCGCTCATGGTCGTCCATTCTCCCAGATCCCGGGGCCGTGCCGGACGCCGTCTCGGGGTCCGGCAGGCGTCGCCGCGGGCCGTCCGCACCGTGCGGACCGAGACGGGTCGAAGGTCCCTGGGGCGAATGGTCATCGAGTCGTAATCTGCACGCAAAGCGACAGGTGCTCGTGGGCGCACCTCGACCCGATCCCCGCGCCGACCCCTGGAGCACCCATGACCGTCACGACCACCGACCGTACGCGCGCCGCCGGGGCGCTCCCGCCCGGCGTCGTCCTGCCGCCCGCCCTCGCCGCCGCCCTCGCGGCCTGCCCGCGCCTCGTCGTCCCGGCCTCGCGCGAGGAGCTGTACCGCCTCGCGCTCGGCCCCGACGGCGGCCCGCGGTTCGCCGTCGAGTACGACGCCGGCGGCGAGCGCGTCGTCGAGGCGGAGGTCGTGCGGTGCCGCAACGGGATCGCCGTGAACTACCCCGAGGACTACATGCGCCGCCGGGACCCGGACTGCATGCGGATCGCCGACGACCTGCCGACCGACAAGCCGCGCTACCGCGACGTCTTCGGCGCGGAGTTCGGCCCGGTCAAGGACGCGACCCTCGCGTGGCTCGCCGAACAGGAGCTCGTCGTCGTGCCGTTCCGCGCCGGCGGGCGCACCCACGGGTACCCGTCGCTCGCCGTCTGCCCCGTCAACGCGGCGTTCTTCGCCCTCGCCCTCGTCGACCTCCAGGGCTGGACCACGTTCGACGAGCTCGGCCCGTTCGCGCCGCGCTCGATCCTCTACGTCGCGCCGCCGCTGCGCCACACCCGGTTCGACGGGCGCCAGGTGGTCGTGCACGACCGCTCCGAGACGCTCCACGAGGTGTTCGCCTACAACCTCTACCCGGGGCCGAGCGCCAAGAAGGGCGTGTTCTCGGTCCTGCTCGACGTCGGCGAGCGGGAGGGCTGGGTCACGGCGCACGCGTCGTCGGTCCGCGTCACCACGCCCTACGAGAACGAGACCGTGATCATGCACGAGGGCGCCTCAGGCGGCGGAAAGTCGGAGATGTGCCAGGACCTGCGGCGTCAGGAGGACGGCCGGATCCTGCTCGGCACGAACGTCGTCACGCGCGAGCCGTACGTCATCACGCTGGGGGAGACGAGCGCGCTCGCCCCGGTCACCGACGACATGACCCTGTGCCACGCCGCGCTCCAGACCGGCGACGGCCGCCTCGTGGTGACCGACGCCGAGGAGGGCTGGTTCGTGCGCGTCGACAACCTCACCGGGTACGGGCAGGACGCGCACCTCGAGCGCGCGTGCATCCACCCCGACGTGCCGCTCGTGTTCTTCAACATCGACGGCGTCCCCGACGCGACCGTGCTGCCCTGGGAGCACTCGCTCGACGCCGACGGCCGACGCTGCCCGAACCCGCGCGTCGTCGTGCCGCGGCACCTGCTCACCGACGTCGCCGGGCCGGCCGAGGTCGACGTGCGCACGTTCGGCGCCCGCATGCCCGCCTGCACGCGCGACCACCCGACCTACGGGATCATGGGCATGACCCACGTCGTGCCCGCGTCGCTCGCCTGGATCTGGCGGCTCGTCGCGCCGCGCGGCGACAAGAACCCGTCGATCGGCGAGTCGCGCACGGCGACGGAGGCGCTCGCCCACGGGGGCATGGTCGCGGAGGGCGTCGGGTCGTACTGGCCGTTCGCGACGGGGACGAAGGTCGCGGCGGCGAACCTCCTGCTGCGCCAGCTCGTGGAGACGGACCGGACGCGCTACGTCCTCACGCCCAACCAGCACATCGGTGCCTACCGGGTGGACTTCGCGGCCGAGTGGCTCACGCGCGAGTACCTCGCGCGCCGCGGCGGGGGACGGCTGCGGCCGGACGAGCTCACGCCCGCCCGCTGCCCGCTGTTCGGCTACACGCTCACGGAGATGAAGATCGACGGCCAGCTCGTGCGGCCCACCTTCCTGCGGCCCGAGCTGCAGTCGCAGGTGGGGGTCGAGGCCTACGACGCCGGGGCGCGGATCATCACGGAGTTCTTCGCGAGCGAGCTCCGGCAGTTCCTCACCGACGACCTCGACCCGCTGGGACGGCAGATCATCGAGGTCTGCCTGCGCGGCGGCTCCGTCGAGGAGTACGCGGCGCTGACGCCGCTGTTCGTCTGACGCACCCGGTCCGGTCCTCGCGGCGAGGGCCGGACCGGTGCCGGACGGGGTCCGGGACCCGCTCGCCCAGGACCGTCCGCGGAGGGTTAAGGTCGGCCCATGGGTCTGACGATCGGCTACGCCGCCATGCTCGAGCAGTTCCACCCCACCGAGGCCGTCGCGCTCTCGGCCTACGCGGAGGAGCACGGCTTCTCCGGGACCATGGCGGCCGACCACTTCCAGCCGTGGGTCCCGGCGCAGGGCGAGTCGTCGTTCGTGTGGAACGTGCTCACGGCGCTCGGCGAGCGGACGCGGGGCGACCTGGGCCCGGGCGTCACCGCGCCGACGTTCCGCTGGCACCCCGCGATGGTCGCCCAGGCGTCGGCGACGCTCGCCGCGATGTATCCCGGGCGGCACTGGCTCGGGCTCGGCTCCGGCGAGGCGCTCAACGAGCACGTCGTCGCGGGCTACTGGCCCGAGGCGCCCGAGCGCATCAACCGCATGTTCGAGGCGATCGACGTCATCAAGAAGCTGTTCCAGTCCGGGCTCGACAACAAGGACGTCAAGCACTCCGGGCAGTTCTACAAGATGGAGTCCACGCGGCTGTGGACCATGCCCGAGGTCGCGCCCGAGATCCTCGTCGCGACCGCCGGCCCCGTGACCGCGAAGCGCGCCGGCCGCCACGCGGACGGCCTCATCACGGTGGGAGCGCCGCTCGAGAAGATCTCCATGCTGTTCGGCAAGTTCGACGACGGCGTGCGCGAGTCCGGCCGCGACCCCGAGGCGATGCCCAAGGTGCTCCAGCTCCACCTCTCCTGGGCCGCGACCGACGAGGAGGCGCTCGCGAACGCGATGACCGAGTGGCCCAACGGCGGCATGAAGTTCCCCAAGGCGGACATCCGCTCGCCGCACGACTTCGAGCAGATGGCGAAGCTCGTCCGTCCCGAGGACTTCGAGGGCCGCATGGTCATCTCCGCCGACCCTGACGAGCACCGCGCGTACATCCAGAAGTTCGTCGACCTCGGCTTCGACCGCATCTACCTGCACAACGTCGGCCGCAACCAGCGCGAGTGGATCGAGGTCTTCGGCCGCGAGGTGCTCCCGAAGCTCACGCGATGAGCGAGCACGGCGCCGCAGCCGGCGGGCCCGACGGCGGCGCGAGCCCCGACCGGTCCGTGCGCCTCACGGTGTGGGCGCCCGAGGGCCTCGGCGAGGTACGGCCGGGCGACGACCTCGCCGCGCTCGTGGGCGACCTGCTCGCGGGCGAGGCGCTCGCGGAGGGCGACGTCGTCGTCGTGACGAGCAAGGTCGTCTCGAAGGCCGAGGGTCGCGTCGTCGCCGCGGCCGACCGCGAGCAGGCGATCACGGACGAGACGGTGCGCGTCGTCGCGACGCGCGAGCGTCCCGGCCAGCCGCCGCTGCGCATCGTCGAGAACCGGCTCGGCCTCGTCATGGCCGCGGCGGGCGTCGACGCGTCGAACACCCCGGAGGGCACGGTCCTGCTGCTCCCGCTCGACCCCGACGCCTCCGCGCGGGCGCTGCGCGGCGCGCTCCGCGAGCGGTTCGGCCTCGACCGGCTGGGCGTCGTCGTGACGGACACCTCCGGCCGGGCGTGGCGCGACGGCCTCGTCGACATCGGCATCGGGGCCGCGGGGGTCGTCGTCGCGGAGGACCTGCGCGGCGGCGTGGACTCCCACGGGCGGCCGCTGTCGGTGACCGTGACCGCCGTCGTCGACGAGGTGGCGGCCGCGAGCGAGCTCGTGCGCGGCAAGGCGGCGGGCCGGCCCGTCGCCGTGGTGCGCGGGCTCGGCCGGTACGTCGGGAGCGAGGACGGCCCCGGAGCCCGCGTGCTCGTGCGCGGCTCGGGCGACGACCTGTTCCGCGAGGGCAGCGCGGAGGCGTACGCCCGCGGCCGCGCCGACGCGCGCCGCGAGCAGGGGGACGACGCCGCGCGGGAGGCCGCGTACGCCGACGGCTACCGCGCCGGGTTCGCCGAGGGGTACCGCGAGGGCTCCGGGAACGAGCCGGTCACGGACTGAGGCGGGGACGTCGTCCGGTCCAAACCTCTGGCCCGCGCCCGCCGTCGCCGCTAGCCTGCCCGGATGCTCCCCTCCGACTGGATCGCGCACCGCCGCCCCGACGACCGCGAGCACGTGGGCTGGATCCGCCCCGAGGGCGACGCCTGGGTGGCCGTGTCGCTGCTCGGGCACGAGCTCACCGGGCCGGTCGACTGGCTCGAGGCCGAGGAGGCCCTCGACGCGAGCAGCCTCGCGTGGCTCGCCGACGTCTGGGTGCTCGAGCAGGACGGCGGGCCGCCGCTGCGGGTCCGGCTCGTCGAGGTCACGCCGGACGGCGTCGTCGTGCAGACGGACGACTTCGGGGCGATCGACGTCCCGGTCGAGCGCTACGACCTCCCGTGGCCGCCCCCGCCGACGCTGCGGCCGCGGCGGCCCGACGACCCGGACGGACGCGTGCTGTCGTCCCGGTCGTGACGACCGTCCGGGTGCGGGCGCCGGAGGGCGTCAGCCCGCGTCCGTCGTGCCCTCGTAGAGACCGATCTGGTTCCCGTCGGCGTCCTCGAACGCGGCCCACCACGACGAGGGGCTGATCTCCGACTTCTCCAGGACGACGCGCCCGCCGAGCTCGCGGACCTTGGCGAGCGTCTCCTCGATGGAGTCGACCTCGACGTAGCTGCGCGGGCTCGTGAACCCCTCGGAGCGCGGGGCGAGGCCGCCGCCGCTGATCTTGTTCGGGGCCTGCCACATGGGGTAGCCCTCGAATCCGGGCACCTCTGCGATCTGCCAGCCGAACAGCTCGCCGTAGAACTGCGTGGCCCTGCCGTTGTCGCTCACCGGGATGTCGATGTGCGTGATGTCTCCGTGCGCCATGGTTCCTCCCCGTGCCGGTGACGGGCGGGCACCCGCCGAGCACCAGCCTAGGGACGGCGGTGCCGCGCGCACCAGGGCCCGGGCCGGACCGTGCGACCCGGGGGTCAGCGCTCGTCCGGCGCGGGGGAGCGGTCGGCGGGGGAACCCTCAGGCTCCACCTGAGAGTCGGCCCCGGGGTCCCTGCGCTCCGACGGGGCGGCGTCGTCCCCGCCGGGCACGACGTCCCCGCCCGGCACGGCGTCGGGGGCGGGAGGGGAGTCCGTGCTCCGCGGTTCCTCCGCGGGCCGCGGCGCGTCGTCCCCGGAGAGCCAGCGCAGCCAGCCCGAGCCCGGGTCCGGCTCCAGCACGAGGGCCCGGACGAGCAGCGTGAGGGGGATGGCGAGGATCGCGCCGAGCGGCCCGATGACGAACGTCCAGAAGACGACGGAGACGAAGCTCAACGTGAGGCTGAGGTTCACCGCGTCGGCGACGAACTTCGGCTGGACCAGCACCTGGAGCACGACGTTCACCACGCAGTAGACCGCGACGACGGCGAGCGCGAGCTGCCAGCCCCCGACCACGAACGCCATGACGACGGGTGGCACGAGCCCCAGGACGAAGCCGATGTTCGGGATGAAGTTCGTGACGAACGCGAGGATCGCCCACACCGTCGGCGCGGGGACGGACAGGAGCCACAGCGCGACGCCGTCGATCACGGCGACGACGGCACCGAACGACGCGTTGACCACGAAGTAGCGACGCACCCCGCCGCTGAACCGGGTCGCCCGGTCGACCGTCGCGGCGCGCTCGGGCCCGAAGACGGAGCCCGCCGTCGAGTACCGCGCGGCGTCGGCGGCCATGAAGATCGCGTAGGCGAGCACGAAGAAGAACGCGGTCGCGATGCCGAGGGCCATGCCGGACACGTTGCCCGCGAGGCTGACGACGCGTCCCGGGTCGAGCCACGACGTGGCCGCCTCGGCGATGTCCGTGTCGATGCCGACCGCGGCGAGCTGGTCCACGACGTCGTCGACCGCGCGCACGAGGGCCGGGAGGTACTCGCGGACGAGGTCCACGAACCGGACGCCCGCGAACGCGAGCATCGCGACGAGCGCCGCGAGGATGAGGTAGGCGACCGTGACGACGACCGTCGTCGCGGCCCACCGCGGCCAGCCACGGCGCTCCAGGGGGAGGCGCACCGGGTGGCAGATGATGACGATGACCGCCGCGAGGAACATCGGGGCGAGGACCTCGCGGGCGGCGTGGACCCCGGCGAGGACCACGACGCCGGCGGCGAGGGCTAGGAGCGTGCGCGTGGCGGGCGGGAGCCCCGGTGCGGGAGGCGTCGTCGTGGTCACGCGCCGACGATAGCCGCCGGGGTGCGTCGCGCACCCGGGCGTCCGCGCGCGGCGCGGCAGGTCAGCCCTTCGCGGCCTTGGCCGCCGCCTTCTGGGCCTTCTTGAACGTGCGGACCTCGGCGAGCGACTCGGGGCTCGTGACGTCGGCGATGGACCGGCGCGAGCCGTCATCCCCGTAGTGGCCGGCAGCCTCCCGCCACCCCGCGGGCCGCACGCCGCGCTGCTTGCCGAGGAGCGCGAGGAAGATGCGCGCCTTCTGGTCGCCGAACCCGGGCAGCGCCCGCAGGCGCGCGAGGACCTCCGCGCCCGTCGGCTCGCCGTCCGCGCCCGGCGCGGTCCAGATCCGGGTCGCGTCGCCGTCGTACTCGTCGACGACGACGCGGGCGAGCTCCTGCACCCGGCCCGCCATCGAGCGCCCGTAGCGGTGGATCGCGGGCGGCGTCGTGGCGAGCGTGACGAACGCGTCGGGGTCGGTGTCCGCGACGGTGCGCGGGTCGATCGAGCCGAGGCGGTCGCGGATCTTGCGCGGCCCGGCGAACGCGTGCTCCATCGGGTACTGCTGGTCGAGCAGCATCCCCACGAGGAGCGCGAACGCGTCGTCGCTGAGCAGCGCGTCCGCGTCGGGGTCGCCGGTGATCCAGAGCTGGTCGGTCATGCCCCCATCATGGCAGCCGGCTGCCCTGTGCCCGGCGCAGGCGTCCGGTCCGGAGCTCGTCGACGCCCGCGCGCCGCAGGATCGCGCTCGTCCAGCCGGGCAGGAGCCGCAGGCCGTCCGCGCCGGTCACGCGACGCACGTCGTCGACGGCGTACTCCACGCCGCGGCGCTCGAGGACGAACTCCCCGGCCGCCTCGACGTTGCGGACCCAGTCCACGTCGGGGCCGTAGGTGAGGGCGAACGCGACGCGCACCGGACCGGTCGGGTCGTCGCGGTAGGCGAACGCGAAGACGGGCGTGCGGTACTCGCGACCGCTGCGCCGACCGACGTGGCGGACGACGGCCATCGGCCCGACGCCCGTCGCGACGCGGAGCACGACGGGATTGAGGAAGCGCTTGTTGCTGCGGGTCACCCAGTGCGGGATCGGCATGGGCCCATCGTCACCCGGCGCGCCCCGGGACCGCGACCTATCGTGGCGGCGTGCCCACCCGACTCCTGCTGCTCAGCGACACGCACGTCCCGGTCCGCGCCCGGGCGCTCCCGGACCAGGTGTGGCGCGCGGTCGACGACGCGGACGTCGTCGTGCACGCGGGCGACTGGGTGAGCGCCGAGCTGCTCGACGTGCTGGAGGCGCGCGCGGCGCGCCTCGTCGGGGTCGCGGGGAACAACGACGGCCCCGACCTGCACGTGCGCCTGCCCGAGGTCGCGCGCACCACGGTCGAGGGGCTGCGGCTCGCCGTCGTGCACGAGACGGGCGGGAAGGACGGGCGCGAACGTCGCGCCGACGCCGCGTTCCCCGACGTGGACGTGCTCGTGTTCGGGCACAGCCACATCCCCTGGGACACGACGTCGCCGGGCGGCCTGCGTCTCCTCAACCCCGGCTCGCCGACGGACCGCCGCCGGCAGCCGGTCGGGACGTTCCTCACGGCCGTCGTCGACGACGGTGCGCTGCGGGACGTCGAGCTCGTGCCCGTCGCGCGCTGAACGACCTCACGCCGCGCCGGCGCGCGCCCGGTGCGCCGCCGGGCTCACGCCGCGCACGCGCTTGAACGCGGCGCTCAGCGCGAACGGCGTCGCGTACCCGACGGCGCGCGCGACCGAGGCGAGCGTCGCGTCCGGCTCGAGGAGGAGGTCGGCGGCCAGGTCCAGGCGCCAGCCGGTGAGGTAGCCCATCGGCGGCTCGCCGACGAGCGCCGTGAAGCGGCGCGAGAACGCGGCGCGCGACAGCCCGACCTCCCGCGCGAGCGTGTCGACGGTCCAGGCGCGCGCCGGGTCGTGGTGGACGAGCCGGAGCGCGGCACCGACGACGGGGTCGGCGTCGGCCCGGTACCAGCCCGGTGCGTCGTCGCGCGAGAGCCAGGTGCGCAGGCACGAGATGAGGAGGAGGTCGAGGAGCCGGTCGAGCACCGCCTCCTGGCCGGGGAGGTCCTGCACGACCTCCCGCGCGAGCATCTCCACGAGCGTCCCGTCCACGTCCCCGCGGCGCAGGACCACCCGCTGGGGCAGCACGCGCAGCACCCGGCGCCCGACCTCGCCGTCGAGCGGGTACGTGCCCGTGACGATGACGGTCTCGCCGTCCGGGTCGTTGCCCCACGACCGCACGCCGAGCACGGTCATGGGAGAGGGGCCGCCGTCGACCGCGCGGCACATGTCCGACGCCGGGCCGACGACGACCTGGGGCGCGGTGGTCGGCGCGTCGGCGACGACGTAGTGGTCCGGGCCGCGCAGGAGCACGACGTCGCCCGCGCTGACGTGCTCGCCCGGGTCGGACGACGTGCCCCCGGCCCCGGGTCCGACCCAGCCGGAGCCCCGCAGGACGGGCACGATCGTCAGCGGCGCCTCGTCCTCGATGCGCATGCCCCACGGCGCGCGCAGGTGGCTCCGCAGGAGGAAGGCCCCGCGGGCGCGCGGCCCGTCGAGCAGCCCGGCGACGACGTCCATCGCGCCAGCGTACGCCGCTCACCCCGCACGACGAGACGATCGCGTATGCGGGCGAGCCGGACGGCCATGGAACGTCTCGCGGTGGGTGGGTTGGGTGGGACCCGTACCGCTCCAGCCGCCGCACCTCGGGAGACACCATGACTGCCTCGACCCCGCCCACCGCCACCACCCCGACCCTGGCTCCCGCCCGCGCGGCCGCGCCCTCCGCCGCACCGGCACCCGCGTCCGGGACCGTGCTCGTGCTCGGCGCGACCGGCAAGACCGGCCGCCGGGTCGCCGACCGGCTCGACGCGGCCGGCGTCCCTGTGCGTCGGGCGTCACGCTCCGGCGACGTGCGCTTCGACTGGGACGACGACACGACGTGGGGTCCTGCGCTCGCGGGCGCCGCGGCCGTGTACGTCGCGTACGCGCCCGACCTCGCGGTGCCCGGCGCGCCGGAGACCGTGGCCCGGCTCGCGGCGCGCGCGCACGACGCCGGCGTGCACCGCCTCGTGCTGCTCTCCGGGCGCGGCGAGGAGGAGGCGCAGCGCGCGGAGGAGCTCGTCGGCGCGGCGTTCCCGGCGCGCACGGTCGTGCGGTGCGCGTTCTTCGACCAGAACTTCAGCGAGAGCTTCCTTCTCGAGCCCGTGCTCGACGGCGTCCTCGCCCTCCCGGTCGACCAGGTCGCGGAACCGTTCGTCGACCTCGAGGACGTCGCCGACGTCGCGGTCGCGGCCCTCACGGGCGACGCCCTCGCGGGCCGCGTCCTCGAGCTCACCGGGCCGCGCGCGCTGACGTTCCGCGCGGCGGTCGCGGAGATCGCCGCCGCGAGCGGGCGCGACGTCCGCTACGAGCCCGTCGGCATGGACGCGTTCGTCGCGGGCCTCGCCGCGGCCGGGCTGCCCGACGACGTCGTCGACCTCATGCGGTACCTCTTCACCGAGGTGCTCGACGGGCGCGGGACCCCCGTGACCGACGGCGTCCGCGCGGCGCTCGGCCGCGAGCCGCGGGACTTCCGCGAGTTCGCGGCGCGGGAGGCAGACGCGTGGGACTCGGGCAGCAGCGCCGGCACCCGCACGGCGGAGACGACGCCGTGACCGCGTTCGCGGCGCTCGTCGTCGCGGCCGCCGTCGCGACGGGGCTCGCGGGCGGCGTGCTCTTCGCGTTCTCGACGTTCGTGACGGGCGGGCTGCGCCGCCTCCCGCCGGGCGAGGGCGGCGCCGCGATGGTCGCGATCAACCGCGACGCGCTCCGGCCGCCGCTGATGCTGCTGCTCGCGGCGAGCGTCCTGCTCCCGGCGGCGGCGGCCGTCGTCGGGCTCGTCACCGGCGCGGCCGGGGCGGGGTGGGCGCTCGCGGGCGCGGTCGTCGCGCTCGTCGGGATCCTCGGCGTGACGGCCGTGGGCAACGTCCCGCTCAACGAGCGCCTGGACGCCGCGGCAGGCGAGGGCGACCTGGCGGCGGTGTGGGCGGCGTTCCTGCCCCGCTGGCTCGCGTGGAACCACGTGCGGACGGTGGCCGGCGCGGCGTCCACCGCGCTGCTCGCCCTCGCGCTGGTCTGAGGTGTCCGGATGCGGGCCTCGGGTCCCGCCCGGAATAGCCGCGGGCGGGACCCGGTTGCGCACGACATGAGCGACGTCACAGCGGCCGCGCCGGCCGACGAGCAGGACACCGTCCGTCGGGTCCTGGAGGGCACCGAGACCTGGGCCGTCGTCGGCCTGTCCGACAACACCGCGCGCGCGGCCTACGGGGTCGCGCGCGTGCTGCAGCAGCACGGCAAGCGCGTCGTGCCCGTGCACCCGTCGGCGGAGACCGTCTACGGCGAGCAGGGGTACGCGAGCCTCGCGGACGTCCCGTTCCCCGTCGACGTCGTCGACGTGTTCGTGCGTTCCGAGCTCGCGGGCGACGTCGCCGACCAGGCGATCGCGATCGGCGCGAAGGCGGTGTGGTTCCAGCTCGACGTGATCGACGAGGACGCCGCGCGGCGCGTGCGCGACGCCGGGCTCGACATGGTCATGGACCGCTGCCCCGCGATCGAGCTGCCCCGCCTCGCCGCGTCCGAGGAGGCCTGACGGTGCCGGCGGTCGACACCGCGACGCGCCTCGGCGCACGCGCCGCGGCGCGGCTCGCCGACGAGCAGGTCGTGTGGCTCGCCACCGTGGACCCGCACGGCACGCCGCAGCCGACGCCGGTCTGGTTCCGCTGGGACGGTGCCGACGAGATCGTCGTGAAGTCCCAGCCGCGCACGGCCAAGCTGCGCAACGTCCGCGCGAACCCCCGCGTCGCGGTGCACCTCAACAGCACGGCGTCGGGCGGCGACGTCGTGGTGCTCACCGGCACGGCGTCGGTCGACGACGACGGTCTCTCGGCCGCGGAGCGCGCGGCGTACGACGCGAAGTACGACGACGGCATCCGCGGCCTCGGCACGACGCCCGACGGCTTCCACGACGACTACGCCGTGACGCTGCGCGTGCGCCTCGAACGACTGCGCGGCTTCTGAGGGTTCCTCAGACCGGGGGCTCGAACGTCAGCACCGGCCTGCCGGTGCGCGGGTGCGTGAGCACCTCGCACCGCACGCCGTAGACCGGGTCCAGCACGTCCGGCACGAGCACGTCGTGCACGTCGCCCGCCGCGACGACCCGGCCGTCCGCCAGCACGACGACGTGGTCGCACGTCTGGGCCGCGAGGTTGAGGTCGTGCAGCGCGGCGAGGACGGTGACGCCGTCGTCGGCGAGGTCGCGCAGCACGCGCATCGTGTCGAGCTGCGCGGCGATGTCGAGGTGGTTGGTCGGCTCGTCGAGCAGCAGGAGCGCGGGCTCCTGCGCGAGGGCGCGCGCGAGGTGCACGCGCTGGCGCTCGCCGCCGGAGAGCGTCGCGACCTCGCGGTCCGCGAACCCCGCCATCCCGACGCGCGCGAGCGCCGCCCGGGCGAGCTCGCGGTCGGTCGCGGAGTCGCCCGTGAGGAGCGAGCGGTGCGGGATGCGGCCGAGCAGCACCGCGTCGAGCACGGAGAGCGGGAGGTCGGTCGTCGCGTCCTGCTCGACGAGCGCGAGCACCCGGGCCCGCTGCCGGCGCGGCAGCGCGAGCAGGTCGGCGTCGTCGAACCGCACGCGGGCGCCGTCCCGGTCGGGGTCCGTCGACGGCGGCCGGACGCCCGCGAGCACGCGCAGGAGCGTGGACTTCCCGGAGCCGTTCGGGCCGAGCAGCCCGCTCACCGACCCCGCGGGCGCGGTGCAGTCGACGCCGTCGAGGATGAGGCGACCGTCGACCGACCAGGACACGCGCTCCGCGTCGAGCCCGGCCGTCCCCACGACCGCGGGGGCGCTCACGCGACCCTCCGGCCACGCCACAGCAGGAGCGCGAACACCGGGGCGCCGATCGCGGCGGTGACGATGCCGACGGGCAGCTCGCGCGGCGCGAAGACCGTGCGCGCGAGCGTGTCGGCCCAGACGAGGAACGTCGCGCCGAAGAGCGCCGAGAGCGGCAGGAGCAGCCGGTGCCGGGCGCCGGTGAGGAGCCGCACCGCGTGCGGCAGGATCAGGCCGACGAACCCGATGGACCCCGACTGGGACACGAGCGCGCCGGTGAGCAGCGCGACGCCCACGAGGAGCGTCCAGCGCACGCGCGCGACGTCGACCCCGAGCGCGGAGGCCGCGGTGTCGCCGAACGTGAAGGCGTCGAGCACCGAGCCGGTCGACGCGAGCAGCGTCCCGAGCACGAGCGTCGCGCCGCCCGCGACCGCGACCGAGGTCCACGTCGCGCCCGCGACCGAACCCATGAGCCACGACAGGATCTCGCGGTACGAGTCGCCGGTGGCCGACCAGAAGATGACGAAGCTCGTCGCGGCCGCCGCGAGCTGGCTCACCGCGAGCCCGGCGAGCACGGTCCGCGTGGGCGTGAGCGCCCCGAGCGCGCCCGCGAGCCCGAGCGCGGCGACGAGCGCGAGCACCGCGCCGCCGAACGCCGCGACCGGGAGCAGGACCGTCCAGCCCGCGACGAGCACGAGCACCGCGCCGAGCGACGCGCCGGACGACAGCCCGAGCAGGTAGGGGTCGGCGAGCGGGTTGCGCGTGAGCGACTGCATGACGACGCCGCACACGGCGAGCCCGGCCCCCACGGCCGCGGCGGTGAGCACGCGGGGGAGCCGCAGCTGCCACACCATGCCGTCCTGCAGGGCGCCGAGCGGCTCCAGGCCCAGCAGCCCGCCGAGCCCGAGGTGCGTCGCGACCGAGCGCCACACCTCGCCGACGGCGAGGTCGGCGGGCCCGATCGTCACCGTGACGAGCACCGTGGCGACGAGCGCGACGACGCCGGCCGGCACCCACCAGGCCGCGCCGCGCCGCGCGCGACCGGCCGGGCCGGTGCGGTCCGGGCGACGGTCGGCCGCGGCGGGTGCGGGCCGGGTGCGCAGGGTCGTCACAGGTCGAGCGCCTCCAGCTGCGCGGCGAGGTCGACGACGGCGTCGACGTTGCGCACGCCCGCCTCGGTCGCCGGGAACGGGATCGTCAGGTAGCGGCCCTCGCGCACGGCCGTCATCTCGGCCGTGGCCGGGTTGGACTCGAGCCGCTCGATCTTCGCCTCGGCGGTGTTCCAGGCGGCGTCGACGAGGACGAGCACGTCCGGGTCGGCGGCGACCGCCTCCTCCCACGCGTACGACGTCCAGGTGTCGTGCACGTCGCCCGCGACGTTCTCGAGCCCGACCGCGTCGAGGATCATCTGCGGCGCGCCGATGCCCGCCCCGACGTACGGGATGTCGTCGCCCGACGAGTACCACAGGGCGGTCAGGCCGCGGTCGTCGCGGACGACGCCGTCGAGCGTCGCGCGCTGCTCCGCGACGAGGTCCGACGCGGCGTCCTGCGCGTCGAAGATCGTGCCGACCTCGGTGATCTCGGCGAACACGTCGTCGAACGTCAGCGGGTCCGGCATGTACTCCGGCGCCTTGCACGCGGCGGGGGACACGTAGGTCGCGACGCCGAGCTGCGCGAGCGTCTCGCGGTCGCCCGCGCCGTCGGCCGTGAGGTTGGACTCCCAGCCGGCGTAGACGAGGTCGGGCTCGGTCTCCAGGACCGCCTCCGCGCCCGGGACCTGGTCCGAGAGCGGCTCCGCGACCGCGGGGACGTCCGCGGCGGCGTCGGCCAGCGACTCGGGCACGGGCCCGTCGGCGAACGCGCTCGCGACGATCCGGTCGCCGAGCCCGAGCGCCAGCAGCATCTCCGTGGTGCTCGACTTGATCGTCACGACGCGCTCGGGCGCGGCGTCGAACGTCACCTCGAACCCGCAGTCGTCGAGCGTGAGCGGGTACGTGGTGCTCCCGGGCGTGCCCGACGACGTCGCGCCGCCCTCCCCGGTCGGGTCGCCTCCGGGCGTCGTGCCCGACGAGCAGGCGGCGAGCGCGAGGGCGAGGGCCGCCGCGCCGACGGCGGCGCGGACGGGTCGGCGAGGGGCAGGGGACGGCGTGAGGCGCGAGGGCACGGAGCTGCTCCGGGGGCGAGGCGGGGAGAGAGCCGGACGGCGGTCCCCGGGCGGGGACGCGGGCTCTCCAGGTCGGACGCGCCATCTCGCGTCGGGCGGACCCGCGACCCAAGGACGAGGTCGCTCCGGCGAACGATCGAGGGGTTCGCGGTCCGTCGTCCAGCCTACACACGCGACCGTGACAGAGTGTGCGTCGTGACCGAGCCGTCGAACCCGCCCGCCCCCGCCCCTGCGACCTCGCCCCTGCGCGCCGTGGTGACCGGCGCGTCGTCGGGCATCGGGGAGGCGTGCGTGCGGTTCCTGCGGGACCGCGGCTGGGACGTCGTCGCGTTCGCGCGCCGCGCGGACCGGCTCGCCGAGGTCGCGGAGCGCACGGGCGCCCACCCCGTGGTGGGCGACGTGACCTCCGAGGACGACGTCGCGCGCCTCGTCGCCGAGGCGGGCGCCCGCGGGACCGTGCACGCGCTGCTCAACATCGCGGGCTTCGGCCTCGGGGTCGACCCCGTCGACGAGGCGAAGATCGACGAGTGGCGCGCGATGTACGAGACGAACGTGCTCGGCACCGTGCGCGTGACCCAGGCGTTCCTCCCGCTCCTGCGCGCGTCGCGCCGCGGCGACATCGTGCTCATGACGTCGACCGCGGGCCACGACACGTACGTCGGCGGCTCCGGCTACGTCGCGTCCAAGCACGCGCTGCTCGGCGTCGCGAAGACGCTCCGCCTCGAGCTCGTGGGCGAGCCGATCCGGGTCATCGAGATCGCGCCCGGCCTCGTGCACACGCCCGAGTTCTCGCTCAACCGCTACCACGGCGACCAGGCCGGGGCCGACGCCGTCTACGCGGGCGTCGTGGACCCGCTCACCGCCGACGACGTCGCGGACGTCGTGACGTTCGCCGTCACGCGCCCGCACCACGTGAACATCGACTCGCTGATCCTGCGGCCCGTCGCGCAGGCCTCCACGTACTCCCTGTGGCGCGCGCCGCTCGTCCCGAAGGGCGTGGAGCCCGTGCCCGACGCCGACGCGCCCGCCCGCTGACCCCGACCCGTCCGGGAGCGGCGCCGCTCCGAACCGACGATGGCGCCCGGGGCCGGCCCGGCGTCTACTGGACCACGGGAGGACGCGCATGACGGGGCAGCGGCAGGCAGCCGGGCACGCGGGCGGACGGGCGGCGCTCGCGGGCGTCGTCGCGGCGGCCGTCGGGTTCGCCGTCGCCGAGCTCGTCGCCGCGGTGGTCGCGCCCGGGTCGAGCCCGCTGTTCGCCGCCGGGGCGGGCGTCGTCGACGCGGTGCCGGGGCCGCTCAAGGACTGGGCCGTGGCGACCTTCGGCACCGCGGACAAGGCGGTGCTGCTCGGGGTCATAGGCGTCGTGCTCGCCGCGGGCGCGGCCCTCAGCGGCTGGCTCGAGCTCCGCCGTCCGCCGTCCGGCACGCTGCTCCTCGCCGCCGTCGGGGCGGTCGGGGCGGTCGTCGCCGCCACCCGGCCGGGCGGGGACGCGGCCTGGGCGCTGCCCAGCCTGGTCGGCGTGGGGGTCGCCGTGCTGCTGCTGCGCGCGACGCTCCGGACGCTGCGCGGCCCGGCCGCGCCCTCCGGCTCCGACGACGCGGCGACGACGCCCGACGGCCTCGACCGCCGCCGCTTCCTCCTCGTCACGGGACTCGCCGCGGCGGCGGGCGTCGTCGCGCTCGCGACGTCGCGCGCGGTGTCCGCCGGCTCGCGTGCGGTGACGGCCGCGCGCGACGCGCTGCGGCTGCCCGCCCCCGCGACCCCGGCCCCCGCCGTGCCCGCCGGGGCGGACCTGCGCGTCCCGGGGCTCGCGCCGTACGTCACCCCGAACGCGGACTTCTACCGCATCGACACGGCGCTGCGCGTGCCGCAGGTCGACCCGGCGTCGTGGACGCTGCGCGTCTCGGGGCTCGTCGACGACCCGTTCGAGATCACGCTCGACGAGCTGCTCGCGCTCCCGCTCGTCGAGCACGACCTCACGCTCACGTGCGTGTCCAACGAGGTCGGCGGGGACCTCGTGGGCAACGCGCGGTGGCTCGGGTACCCGGTCCGCGAGCTGCTCGCGCGCGCCGGAGTGCAGGACGGCGCCGACATGGTGCTCTCCACGAGCGCCGACGGGTGGACGGCGAGCACGCCGCTCGACGCCCTCACCGACCCCGACCGGGCGAGCCTCCTCGCCGTCGGGATGAACGGCGAGGCGCTGCCGGCCGAGCACGGCTTCCCCGCCCGGCTCGTCGTGCCCGGGCTGTACGGCTACGTGTCCGCGACGAAGTGGGTCACCGAGCTCACGGTCACGACGTTCGCCGACGACGTCGCCTACTGGTCCACGCGCGGGTGGTCGGAGCGCGGGCCGATCAAGCTCGCGTCGCGCGTCGACACGCCGCGCGACGGTGCGGCCGTGGACGCGGGGGACGTCGTCGTCGCGGGCGTGGCGTGGGCCCAGCACACGGGCGTCGAGGGCGTCGAGGTGCGCGTGGACGACGGCCCGTGGCGCGCCGCGATGCTCGCCGCCACCGTCGGCCCGGACACGTGGCGGCAGTGGTCGTACGCGTGGGACGCGACGCCGGGGGAGCACCGGCTGACGGTCCGCGCCACGGACGCCGACGGGCGCACCCAGACGGCCGACGTCGCCCCGCCCGCGCCCGACGGCGCGTCGGGCTGGCACGAGGTCGCCGTCCGCGTGCGGTGAGCGGCCCGGGCGAAGGGCCGGGCGCACGGCACGACGGAGCGCCTCCGGGTCCGGGTGGTGGACCGGAGGTTGTCCCGCCGCGGACGCGCTGGCACCATGTGCTCGTGACCCCCGCGCGCCCCACGAGCAGCACGCTCGTCCTCGCGCGCCCGCGGGTCGTCTCCGCCACCTGTTGTTGAGGGCTCGCGGCGCCCTGCGCAGCCTCGACCTGGTGTCCGCGAGCAGCCTCCCGCCCCTCCCTCCCTGCGACGGGGCGTGACGGTCGCCGGTCCCGCGCCACGGCTCAGCGATGAGTCCGACGCCACGACCGGGTCTGCACCCACGGACGCCAGCCGAGCACAGGACGCGAGACCACCATGTACGTTCCCCCGCACTTCCCCCGCTACCGCCCGACCACGGTGCCGTCGTCGGCGCCCGCCCTCCCCGCCGCTCCCGCCCCGTCGGCCGCCGCCGGGCCGCCGCTCACGCTCGAGTGGCTCGTCGCGCGCGACATCGACGCCTACACCGCGCGCCGCCGGGCGGCGGCTACCATGGAGGCACAGGCGTCGACCCGGCCATCACCGGCGAGCCTCCGGAAGAACGGGACCCGCGCCGCGGGGCAGGCCTGACGGCCCGCGGCAGGTCCTCACTAGACCCGGACGGGTGGGCCCGTCACAGCCTGCGACGAGCGGTCGGCGACCGCCCGTGGTGCCCGACGCCGTCGGGCACCCGCGGGCACGGCGCCGGCAAGCGAGGTGGTACCGCGGCGAGCCCGCCCCAGGTGGGGGAGTCGTCCTCGCAGGAGAGCACGACCGACCCGTACCACCAGGGCGGACACCCCGCCGACCGCTACCTCACCGGAGCCCTCGAGACCATGGCCTATCCGCTGCACCGCGCACCCTCGTCCGCCGCCGACGCGCACCCCGGAGCCGCGTTCGGCGTCCCCGCCTCCCCGGACCTGCCCGCGATCGAGCGCGAGGTCCTCGCCTACTGGGAGGCGGACGACACGTTCCGTGCCTCGGTTGAGCGCAACCCCGCCGGGGAGAACGGCAGCAACGAGTTCGTCTTCTACGACGGCCCGCCGTTCGCCAACGGCCTGCCCCACTACGGGCACCTGCTCACGGGCTACGCGAAGGACGTCGTGCCGCGCTACCAGACGATGCGCGGCAAGCACGTCGAGCGTCGCTTCGGCTGGGACACGCACGGCCTGCCCGCCGAGCTCGAGGCGATGGACCAGCTGGGGATCAAGACCAAGGAGGAGATCCTCGAGCTGGGGATCGAGCGGTTCAACGACGCGTGCCGCGCGTCGGTGCTCAAGTACACGAGCGAGTGGCAGGACTACGTGACCCGCCAGGCGCGCTGGGTCGACTTCGAGCACGACTACAAGACGCTCGACCCGACGTTCATGGAGTCGGTCCTGTGGGCGTTCAAGCAGCTCTACGACAAGGGCCTCGTCTACGAGGGCTTCCGCGTGCTGCCCTACTGCTGGAACGACCAGACGCCGTTGTCCAACCACGAGCTGCGCATGGACGAGGACGTGTACCAGGTCCGCCAGGACCCCGCGGTGACCGTCGGCTTCCGGCTCGAGACGGGCGAGCTCGCGCTCATCTGGACCACGACGCCCTGGACGCTGCCGTCCAACCTGTTCGTCATGGTCGGGCCCGACGTCGAGTACGTCGTCGTGGAGTCGTCGTTCACGGGCGTGAAGGAGCGCTACGTCATCGCGGCGGAGCGCCTCGGCGCGTACGCGCGCGAGCTCGCCGACGAGGGCGTCGAGGACGTGACGACGCAGGTCGTGGAGCGGCTCACGGGTGCCGACCTCGTCGGGCGGTCGTACACGCCGCCGTTCTCCTACTTCGCCGGGCACGCCGGCGCGCACCGCGTCGTCGAGGCGGACTTCGTCACGACCACGGACGGCACCGGGCTCGTGCACAACGCCGGCGCGTTCGGCGAGGAGGACAAGGTCGTCTCGGACCGCGAGGGCGTCGAGCCGGTGCTGCCGGTCGCGTCCGACGGCAAGTTCGTGTTCCCCGTCGTCGACTACGAGAGCCTCCAGGTCTTCGACGCGAACGCGCTCATCATCGACCACCTCAAGGGTCGGACGCGGCACGACGCCGCGGCCGCGCAGGGGGAGGCGGCGCCGGACATGGCCCTCGGTGCCACGAGCCCGGGCACGGTGCTGCTGCGTCGCGAGTCGTACGCGCACTCCTACCCGCACTGCTGGCGCTGCCGGCAGCCGCTCATCTACATGGGCGTGTCGTCGTGGTTCGTCGCGGTGTCGAAGTTCAAGGACCGCATGGTCGAGCTCAACGAGCAGATCTCCTGGACGCCCGAGCACATCCAGCACGGCCAGTTCGGCAAGTGGCTGGAGAACGCGCGCGACTGGTCGATCACGCGCAACCGGTTCTGGGGCAGCCCGGTGCCGGTGTGGCGCTCGGACGACCCGCAGCACCCGCGCGTCGACGTGTACGGCTCGTTCGCCGAGCTCGAGCGCGACTTCGGCACGCTCCCGCGCAACGAGAAGGGCGAGCCGGACCTGCACCGCCCGTTCGTCGACCGTCTCACGCGGCCGAACCCGGACGACCCGACGGGCCGCTCGACCATGCGCCGCGTCGAGGACGTCATGGACGTCTGGTTCGACTCGGGGTCGATGCCCTACGCGCAGGTGCACTACCCGTTCGAGAACACCGACTGGTTCGAGCACCACAACCCCGGCGACTTCATCGTCGAGTACATCGGCCAGACGCGCGGCTGGTTCTACACGCTGCACGTCCTCGCGACCGCGCTGTTCGACCGCCCGGCGTTCCGCTCGGCCGTCTCGCACGGCATCGTGCTGGGCTCCGACGGCCGCAAGATGAGCAAGTCGCTGCGCAACTACCCGGACGTCAACGAGGTCTTCGACCGCGACGGCTCCGACGCGATGCGCTGGTTCCTCATGAGCTCGCCGATCCTGCGCGGCGGCAACCTCGTCGTCACCGAGGACGGGATCCGCGACGCGGTGCGCCAGGTGCTGCTGCCGCTGTGGAGCACGTACTACTTCTTCACGCTGTACGCCAACACGTCGAAGGCGCAGGCCCGGAGCGGCGGCGCGGTGCCCGACGGCGGCGGGTACGTCGCGCAGCGCGTGGCGCCCGAGCGCGTGGCCGGGCTCCCGGCGCTCGACCGCTACCTGCTCGCGCGCACCCACGACCTCGTGGTGCGCGTGACCGGGCAGCTCGACGCGTACGACATCGCGGGCGCGTGCGAGACCGTGCGCGAGCACCTCGACGTCCTGACGAACTGGTACGTGCGCACCCAGCGCGACCGGTTCTGGTCCGAGGACGCGGACGCGTTCGACACGCTGTACACGGCGCTCGAGACGCTCACGCGCGTCATGGCGCCGCTCGCCCCGCTGCTCGCGGAGGAGGTGTGGCGCGGCCTGACCGGCGGGCGCTCGGTGCACCTCACCGACTGGCCGGCGTCCACCGAGGAGGTCGGGGAGCGGCTCGTCGGCGAGGACGGCTCGTCCGCCGGGGCCGTGCGGCACGTCCCGGACGCGTCCCTCGTCGCCGACCCGGCGCTCGTCGCCGCGATGGACGAGGTGCGCGCCGTCGCGTCGGCCGCGCTCGGCCTGCGCAAGGCGCACCAGCTCCGGGTGCGCCAGCCGCTCGCGCGGCTCACGGTCGTCGTGGACGACCCGGAGGCGCTCGCGCCCTACACGGACCTGCTGGCGCGCGAGCTCAACGTCAAGGCCGTCGAGCTCGAGTCGACCGACTCGGACGCCGCGGAGCGCTTCGGCATCACGCAGCGCCTCGCGGTCAACGCGCGCGCCGCGGGCCCGCGCCTGGGCCGCGGCGTCCAGGCCGTCATCAAGGCCGCGAAGGCCGGCGCGTGGCGCGTGGACGACGCCGGGGAGGTCGTCGTGACGACGGACGACGGCGACATCGCGCTCCTGCCGGCGGAGTACGAGCTGACGACGGTGGTCGCCGACCGCGGCGTCGCTGCGGGCGAGGCGCCGAGCGTCGCCGCCGCGGTGCTCGCGAGCGGCGGGTTCGCCGTCCTCGACCTCGCGCTCGACGACGCGCTGCTCGCCGAGGGGTACGCGCGCGACGTCATCCGCGACGTGCAGGACGCCCGCAAGGCCGCCGGGCTCGACGTCGCGGACCGCATCCGGCTCTGGCTCGACGTGCCGGGCGAGTGGCTCGCGGCGGTCGAGGAGCACCGCGACCTCGTCGCGCGCGAGACGCTCGCGGTCGAGGTCGTCGTCGAGACGTCGCCGACCGACGTGCGGTCCGTGCGCGTCGAGAAGGCCGACGGCACCGTTCCGGACACGGCGGTGATCCTGTGAGCGCCGCGCGCAAGGACCCCGGCGCCGCACGCCGGCAGAGCACGAAGGACGCCCGTGCGGCCGCGGAGGACGCCGCCGCCCAGGCGGACCTGGAACGCGTCTACCAGCACATCGTGTCGCGTGCTCCCGAGCACGACTTCGACCCGACGATCGACCGCGTCCGGCGTCTGTTCGAGCTGCTGGGGGACCCGCAGCACGCGTTCCGGACGATCCACCTCACCGGGACCAACGGCAAGACGAGCACCGCGCGCGTCGCGGAGCGCCTCGTGCGCGAGCACGGCCTGCGCACCGGCCTGTTCACGAGCCCGCACCTGACGAGCGTCACCGAGCGGATCGTCGTCGACGGCGAGCCGCTCTCGCCGCGCCGGTTCGTCGAGGTGTGGGAGGACGTCTACCCGTACGTGCAGGTGGTCGACGCGGAGCTCGCGGAGACCGGGCAGTCGCAGCTCAGCTTCTTCGAGGTCCTCACGGCCGTGGCGTTCGCCGCGTTCGCGGACACGCCCGTCGACGTCGCGATCGTCGAGGTCGGCATGGGCGGCGAGTGGGACTCGACCAACGTGGTCGACGCGGAGGTCGCCGTCGTGACGCCCGTCGCGCTCGACCACGAGCGGTGGCTCGGGAGCACGCTCGAGGAGATCGCGACGGTCAAGTCGGGCATCGTCAAGGAGGGCGCGACCGTCGTCTCGGCGGCGCAGCGCCCCGAGGTCGAGGAGGTGCTCCGCGCCCGGGCGGAGCGCGTCGGCGCGCGCCTGCTGCGCGAGGGCGTCGACCTCGACGTGGCCGCGCGCCAGGTCGCGGTCGGCGGCCAGCTCCTCGACCTGCGCACGCCCGCGGCGCTCTACACCGAGGTGTTCCTCCCGCTGCACGGCGAGCACCAGGCGCACAACGCGCTGCTCGCGCTCGGCGCGGTGGAGGCGTTCCTCGGCGGCCGGGCGCTCGACGGCCCGCTCGTCGAGGCGGCCTTCGCGGACGTCACGTCGCCCGGCCGGCTCGAGGTCGTGCGGTCCAGCCCGACCGTCCTCGTCGACGCGGCGCACAACGCCGCGGGGGCCGAGGCGCTCGCGACGGCGCTCGGCGAGGCGTTCGACCTGCGCCACCTCGTCGGCGTCGTCGCGATCATGGCCGACAAGGACGCCGAGCCGCTCCTCGCGGCGCTCGAGCCGGTGCTCGCGGAGATCGTCGTGACGCGCAACAGCTCGGAGCGCTCGGCCGACCCGACGGAGCTCGCCGAGCTCGCCGCCGACGTCTTCGGCGAGGACCGCGTGCACAGCACCGAGCGCCTCGACGAGGCGCTCCAGGTGGCGGTCGACCTCGTCGAGCGCGACGACGCCGTGGGCGTCGGCACGGGCACGGGCGTCCTGGTCACGGGCTCGGTCGTGACGGTGGCCGACGCGCGCGTCCTGCTCGGTCGCGGCTGACGCCCGGCCGCCGCGCGGCGCGCGGCGGCCGGGTGTTTGATGGAGGCGACGACGGCGGCGGGCGCGCCGGGCGCGGCCAGCCGACGTCGCGGGGGCTGTGGGCGCCCGGAGCACCGGGCGCACGGACCGATGGAGGGATGACCGGTGAAGAAGCTGCTCAACGATCCCCAGGACGCGGTGACGGAGTCCCTCGAGGGCTTCGGCCAGGCGCACGCCGACCTCGTGCAGGTGCACCTCGCGCCCCCGTACGTGTCGCGCGCCGGCGGCGCGGTGGCCGGCAAGGTCGGGCTGGTCTCGGGCGGCGGCTCGGGCCACGAGCCGCTGCACGCGGGCTTCGTCGGCCCGGGCATGCTCGACGCCGCGGTCCCGGGCGCGGTGTTCACCTCGCCGACGCCCGACCAGATCGTGCCGGCGATCCTCGGGGCCGACTCGGGCGCCGGCGTGCTCGCGATCGTCAAGAACTACACGGGCGACGTGCTGAACTTCGAGACTGCGGTCGAGCTCGTCGAGGCGGAGGGCACGCAGGTCACGAGCATCCTCGTCAACGACGACGTCGCGGTCGAGGACTCGCTCTACACCGCGGGACGGCGCGGCGTCGCCGGGACGGTCGCGGTCGAGAAGATCGCGGGCGCGGCGGCCGAGCGCGGCGACGACCTCGGCACCGTGACGGAGATCGCGGGGCGCGTCGTGGCGAACGTGCGCTCGATGGGCGTCGCGCTCACCGCGTGCACGGTGCCGCACGTGGGCCGGCCGAGCTTCGACCTCGCCGACGACGAGGTGGAGATCGGCATCGGGATCCACGGCGAGCCCGGGCGGCACCGGATCCCGCTCGCGTCGGCGGACGAGATCACGCAGCGGCTGGTCGACCCCGTGGCGGACGACCTGGGCCTCGCCCACGGCGAGGACGTGTTGCTGTTCGTTAACGGAATGGGCGGTACCCCGCTGTCCGAGCTGTACGTCGTCTATCGTCAGGCGAGGAGGCTGCTCGAAGGGCGCGGCGTACGCGTGACGCGCTCGCTCGTCGGCAACTACGTCACGTCGCTGGAGATGCAGGGTGCGTCGGTCACCGTGCTGCGCCTGGACGACGAGCTCACCGCCCTGTGGGACGCTCCCGTCCACACGGCCGCGCTGCGCTGGTGAGCGGGTGCCCTTTCGTGCAGTCTCCGGGAGCCGGCGCACCGCCGGCTCGACGGCGAGGAGAGGTGGGGCATGACGCTGGACGTGGCCTGGGCCGAGCGATGGACCCGGCTGAGCGCGGAGCGGATCGCGGCGGCACGGGACGAGCTGACGGAGCTGGACCGCCAGATCGGTGACGGCGACCACGGCGAGAACCTCGACCGGGGTTTCCGCGCGGTGGTCGCCAAGCTCGACGGGGCGGCCGCCGGGGAGCAGCCGCCCGGTCAGATCGGCGACGTGCTCAAGCTCGTGGCCACGACGCTCATGTCGTCCGTCGGCGGCGCCTCGGGCCCGCTCTACGGCACCGCGTACCTGCGCGCCGCGAAGGTGACCGGTCTCGCGGAGCTCGACGCGCACGGCGTCGTCGCGCTGCTCGAGGGAGCGCTCGAGGGCATCTCCGCGCGCGGCAAGGCGCAGGTCGGCGAGAAGACCATGGTCGACGCCTGGCAGCCCGCGGTCGACGCGGCGGAGGCCGCGGCCGACGCGGGCGGCTCGACGGCCGACGTCCTCGCGGCCGCCGCCCGGGCCGCGCGCGAGGGTGCCGAGGCGACCGTGCCGCTCGTGGCGACGAAGGGCCGGGCGAGCTACCTCGGCGAGCGCAGCGCGGGCCACCAGGACCCGGGTGCGACGTCGACCGCGATCCTGCTCGAGGCCGCGCGCGACGCGGCGGCGGCGTGAGCGGCGTGGCCGGACCGGTCGGCACCCGGGCCCGGGTCGCGCTCGTCCTCGTCTCGCACTCGCAGCGCCTCGCGCAGGGGGCCGTCGAGCTGTCCGCGCAGATGGCCCCCGGGGTCCTGCTGCTCGCGGCGGGCGGGACGGACGACGGCGGTCTGGGCACGAGCTACGACCGCGTCTCCGGGGCGATCGAGGAGGCGCTGCGCGTCGCGGACGGCGTCGTCGTGCTCGCGGACCTGGGGTCGGCCGTGATGACGGTCGAGTCCGTGCTGGACCTGGAGGACGGCTTCGACGGCCGGGTGCTGCTCGCGGACGCGCCGTTCGTCGAGGGTGCCGTCGCGGCGGCCGTCACCGCGCACGGCGGCGGCGACGTCGCGGAGGTCCTCGCGTCCGCGGAGCACGCGGGCGGCACGTTCGCCGTCCCCGCCGCCGCGCCGGAGGCCGGGGAGGAGCCCGCGGCGGACGGCACCGTACCGGCGGGGGAGGCCCGCGCCGTCGTGACGCTGCGCAACCCGCTCGGCCTGCACGCCCGGCCCGCCGCCGTGCTCGCCCGCCTGGTCGCGGGGTTCGACGCGAGCGTCGCGATCGACGGCGTCAACGGGGCGAGCGTCCTCGAGCTCATGAAGCTCGGCGCGACCGGGGGGCAGGAGCTGACGGTCACGGGGGAGGGGCCGCAGGCCGCGGACGCCGTGCGCGCGGTCGTCGAGGCCGTGGAGGGCGGGTTCGGCGAGGTCTGACCCGGTGCGGTGTGACCTCCGTCACCCGATGTTGCAGTTGATGCAAAATTGCAGAGGATGCAAGAATGGTCCTCGTGCCGACGACCCCGCCTGACGTGCCCGCTCGCCCCTCGGTGGCCGAGCGGGCCGCGGCGTGCCTCGCGCCGTCGTCCGGCGGGCTCCGGGAGCGCAAGAAGCGCGCGCGTCGCGAGGCTCTCGTCGACGCCGCGCAGACCCTCGTCCTCGAGCGCGGCCTCGACGCCGTGACGGTCGAGGACATCTGCGCGGCCGTCGGCGTCTCGCCGCGCACGTTCTTCAACTACTTCCCCGCCAAGGACGACGCCGTGCTCGGCCTCGAGGACTTCTCGGTCCGCCCGGAGGTCGTCGCGGCCTTCGTCGCGGGCGGTCCGACGGGCGCGCTCCTCGACGACCTCGAGGTCGTCGTGGCCGACGTGCTCGCGCACGAGGTCGTCACCCCGCAGCGCATGGCGCGCACGCTCGAGCTCGTGCAGCGCGAGCCGCACCTCGTCGCCCGCCACGTCGCGTGGGTCGAGGGCCACCGCGCCGAGCTCGTCGAGATGTTCGTCGCACGACGCGCGGTCCGCCCGTTCGTCCCCGACCCCGAGCTCCTGGCGCTCGTCGTCATGAGCCTCCTGCGGGCGAGCACGGTCGAGTGGCAGCAGCAGGGCTGCGAGGACGAGCCGGTGGACCACCTGGCCGGCGTCGTCGACCAGCTCCGCGCGCTGCTCCACGACACGCGCGCCCCCGATCCCGCGGGCACCTGACCGCCTCCTCGCCCCGCCCGGGGACACCACCGCTCGGGTCTCCCACCCGACCTCCCGCACCTCACCAGCCCCCACCCGACGACGGGCCGCGCCCGTCGGCGTGCGCCCGTCCGTCCCGACCGAACCGGATCCTCATGGCCTCCTCCACCGCAGCACCACCCGTCGACGGCGGCAAGCCGCTCGTCGTGCTCACCCCGCGCACCGTGTGGGTGATCTTCGGCGCGCTCATGGCGTCGATGTTCCTGTCCTCGCTCGACCAGTCCATCGTCGGCACGGCGATGCCGACGATCGTCGGCGAGCTCCACGGCGTCGAGCACCAGGGCTGGGTCATCACCGCCTACATCCTGGCGATCGCCATCGTCATGCCGCTCTACGGCAAGTTCGGCGACCTCTGGGGCCGCCGCTGGCCGTTCCTCGTCGCGATCGGCCTCTTCACGGTCGCGTCGGCCGGTGCCGGGTTCGCGCAGTCGTTCCCGGAGCTCGTCGCCTGGCGCGGTGTGCAGGGCCTCGGCGGCGGCGGCCTGATGATCCTGTCGCAGGCGATCATCGCCGACATCGTGCCCGCCAAGGACCGCGGCAAGTACATGGGCCCCATGGGCGCGCTCTTCGGCATCGCCGCGGTCATCGGCCCGCTCCTGGGCGGCTGGTTCACCGAGGGCCCGGGCTGGCGCTGGGCCTTCTGGATCAACGTCCCCATCGGCGTCGCCGCGTTCGTGGTGGCCTGGGTCGCGCTCAAGCTCCCGTCGCACCGCGCGGGCCGCAAGATCGACGTCGCGGGCATCTTCTTCCTCGTCGTCGCGACGTCCGGCATCGTCCTGGTGACGAGCTGGGAGTCGCTCACGACGTCGTCGGGCTACGACTGGTCCGACCCGTGGCTGCTCGGCCTCGTCGCGGCCGTCGTGGTGTCGGTCGCCGCGTTCGTCCTCGTCGAGAACCGCGCCGAGGAGCCGCTGCTCCCGCTGCACCTGTTCAAGAACCGGACCTTCACCATCGCGACGCTCATCGGCCTCGTGCTCGGCATGGGCATGTTCTCGGCGCTCGCGTTCCTGCCGACGTTCCTCCAGATGTCCACGGGCGCGGGGGTCACCGAGTCCGGGTTCCTCATGCTCCCGATGATGGTCGGCGTCATGATCACGGCGATCGGGTCCGGTGTCGCGATCACGAAGACCGGGCGGTACAAGATCTACCCCGTGGTCGGTCTCGCGATCACCGCGGCCGGGATGGTCTGGCTCACGCGGATCACGGGCGACATGTCGATGTGGCTCTTCGGCGCGATGATCTTCGTCATGGGCGCCGGCATGGGCCTCGTCATGCAGACGATCGTGCTCGCCGTGCAGAACTCGGTCGACCCGCACGAGATCGGGACCGCCACGAGCGCGAACAACTTCTTCCGCGAGATCGGCGCGGCCGTCGGGACGGCGCTGTTCAGCACCATCTTCACGTCGCGGCTCGCCGACAACCTCGAGGGGGTCTTCGGGGGCGTGCCGGGGGGTGCCCCGGCCGGCGCCGAGGGTTCGTCGCTCACGCCCGAGATGGTCCAGCAGCTCCCCGAGCCGATCCACACGGGCGTCGTCGACGCGTTCACCGACGCGCTCGCCCCCGCGTTCTGGTACCTGGTCCCGCTCGTCCTCGTCGGGTTCGTGCTCGCGCTGTTCCTGCGCGAGGTCAAGCTCTCCGACGTCGCCGGGATGGTCGCGCGCGGCGAGGCCGTCGCCGACCACGGCGACCTGCGTGAGGACGCCCCCGCGACGGGCGACGCCGAGGGCGCCGCGGTCGTCGTGCCCGCGGGCGGTGGGGGACCGGACGACGAGCGCCCCGGCAGCCGGGAGCGTGACGACGCGCCGGTATCCTGACCGGGTGAGCACCTCGCCGTCGCAGCCCGCCGCGCAGCCGTCCCGCCACGGCCGCGCGGCGGGCCCGGTGCGCCCGTCCCCGGGCGACCGCATCAAGCCCAAGAAGCCCGCGAAGGTCCAGTTCGCGTCGACCACGCTCCTGCTGGAGGCGTTCCTCGTCGTGTTCGCGACGCTCGTGGCCTACGGCCTGCGCGACGTCCCGTACTCGCGCGGCCCGCTCGAGCTGCCCTCCGCGTCGTCGATCTGGGTCGTGGGCGGGGTGCTCGCCGTCGTGCTCGTCGTGCTGTCGCGCACGGTGGGGACCCCCGGCGGGTACGTCGCCGGGTCCGTGGTCCAGGTGCCCGTGCTCGCGCTCGGGCTGGTCGTGCCGATGATGTTCCTCGTGGGCGGCCTCTTCGTCGTCCTGTGGATCGTCTCGATCCGCCTCGGCGGGCGCATCGACCGCGAGCGCGCGGCCTACGACGCCGAGCACCCCGAGACCGCGCCCAACGCCGGCTGACCCGCACGGCGCGCACGCGGCCGGGCGGCCGCCCGCCGGGCGCGGCCCACGTCCCGGCGGCCGGTAGGCTCGGCGACCATGACCGACGTCGCACCCGCACTGACCGAGACCATCGAGCGCACCCTCATCCTCGTCAAGCCCGACGGCGTCCGCCGCGGCCTGTCCGGCGAGATCCTCCGGCGCGTCGAGGCCAAGGGCTACACGCTCACCGCCGTGCGCCTGCTCGACGCGACGCCCGAGCTGCTCGCCGCCCACTACGCCGAGCACGAGGGCAAGCCGTTCTTCCAGCCGCTCGTCGACTTCATGCTCTCGGGCAAGGTCCTCGCGGTCGTGGCCGAGGGCCAGGGCGTCATCCCCGGCTTCCGCTCGCTCGCCGGCGCGACCAACCCGACCGAGGCGCTGCCCGGCACGATCCGCGGCGACCTCGGCCGCGACTGGGGCCTCAAGGTCCAGCAGAACCTCGTGCACGGGTCGGACTCGCCCGAGTCCGCCGCGCGCGAGATCGCGCTCTGGTTCCCCGAGCTCGGCTGACCCGCACCTCCGCTCCCGCCCCGTCCCGGTCCTCCGGGGCGGGGCGTTCGCGTCCCGGCAGCGGTGACCGCGGTCCGCCACGACCGGTCCCGGACGTCCGCAGGATCGTGGGAGCACCGCACTAGGCTCGGGTCCGTGCACCTCAAGACCCTGACGCTGCGCGGCTTCAAGTCGTTCGCGTCCGCGACGACGCTGAGCTTCGAGCCCGGCGTGACGTGCGTCGTCGGGCCGAACGGGTCGGGCAAGTCGAACGTGGTCGACGCGCTCGCGTGGGTGATGGGGGAGCAGGGCGCGAAGACTCTGCGCGGCGGCAAGATGGAGGACGTCATCTTCGCCGGGACGTCCGGCCGGCCCCCGCTCGGGCGCGCCGAGGTGTCCCTGACGATCGACAACACCGACGGCGCCCTGCCGATCGACTACACCGAGGTGACGATCTCCCGCACGCTGTTCCGCAGCGGCGGGTCCGAGTACGCGATCAACGGGAGCGCGTGCCGCCTGCTCGACATCCAGGACCTCCTCTCCGACTCGGGCCTCGGCCGCGAGATGCACGTGATCGTCGGGCAGGGGCAGCTCGACGCCGTCCTGCGCGCGACGCCCGAGGACCGCCGCGGCTTCGTCGAGGAGGCCGCGGGCGTCCTCAAGCACCGCAAGCGCAAGGAGAAGGCGCTCCGCAAGCTCGACGCGATGCAGGCCAACCTCACGCGGCTCGCGGACCTCACCACGGAGATCCGGCGCCAGCTCGGCCCGCTGGGGCGGCAGGCGGAGATCGCGCGCAAGGCCGCCACGATCCAGGCCGACCTGCGCGACGCGCGGGCCCGCCTGCTCGCCGACGACCTCGCCCAGCTCACCGCGACGCTCGAGCAGGAGATCGCCGACGAGGCGGCCCTGCGCGCGCAGCAGGCGGACGTCGAGCGCGCGCTCGCGACGGCGCGCGACACGCTCGGGCGGCTCGAGCGCGAGGCCGCGGAGGCCGCGCCCGCGCTCGGGGCCGCGACCGACGTCTGGTTCCGGCTGTCGTCGCTGCGTGAGCGGCTGCGCGGCACGCGCACGCTCGCCGAGGAGCGCGTGCGCCTCCTCGGGCGCCCCGAGGCGGCGCCCCGCGGGCAGGACCCGGACGAGCTCGAGGCGCAGGCGGAGCGCGTGCGCGCGACGGAGGCCGAGCTCGAGGCGGAGGTCGCCCGCGCGCGGGACGCGCTCGCCGCCGCGGTCACCGACCGGGAGGACGCCGAGCAGGCCGCGGGCGAGGCCGAGCGAGCCGTCGCGACGCTGCTGCGCGGTGCCGCGGACCGCCGCGAGGGTCTCGCGCGGCTCGCGGGGCAGGTCGCGGCGCAGCGCACGCGCGTCGAGGCCGCGGAGGCCGAGATCGGGCGGCTGCGCGAGTCGCTCGCGGAGGCCGAGCACCGGGGCACGCAGGCGCGCACCGAGTTCGCGGTGCTCGAGACCCAGGTGGTCGGCGCCGAGGAGGGCGAGGAGGGCCTGGACGCCGAGCACGAGGCGGCGGCGGACGCGGTCGAGCGCACGACCGCCGCCGTGAGGGGCCTGGAGGCGGACGCGTCCGCCGCGGACCAGGAGCGCGCGACGTGGAGCGCGCGCATCGAGGCGCTCGAGCTGAGCCTCGACCGCAAGGACGGCGCGGGGGCGCTCCTCGCGACGGACGGTGTCGGCGTCGTGGGGTCGCTCGCCGCCCTGCTCGGCGTCGAGACGGGCTACGAGGACGCGGTCGCCGCGGCCCTGGGCCCGGCCGCCGACGCGGTCGCGGTCGAGTCGGTCGACGCCGCGGTCGACGCGCTGCGATACCTGCGCACCGAGGACGCCGGGCGCGCGGGCCTCGTCGTGGCGACCGGGGAGACCGGACCCGGCCCCGCCGCCGTCGACCTGCCCGACGGCGCGCGCTGGGCCGTCGACGTCGTCACCGCCGCCGGGGGAGTCGGCGAGGCGGTGCGGTCGCTGCTCGCGGGCGTGGCCGTCGTCGACGACCTGGGCCAGGCGCGCGCGCTCGTGGCGCGGCACCCGGGCATCGCCGTCGTGACGCGGGGCGGGGACCTCCTCGCGACGACGCGCGCGTGGGGCGGATCGGCGTCGGCGCCGAGCGTGCTGCACCTGCAGTCGGCGCTCGACGAGGCGCGCACCGCGCACGCCGACGCGACGGCCCGCGCCGAGCGCGCCCGGTTCGCCCTCGTGGGCGCGCGCGAGGCGGCGCAGGAGGCGCGCGCCCGGTACGAGGACACGCTCGACCGGCTCAACGAGTCCGACGCGCAGCTCGCCGCGGTCGCGGAGCAGCTCGGGCACCTGGGGGCGACGGCGCGCTCGGCCGCCGCGGAGGCGGAGCGCGTGCGCGCGTCGCTGGAGCGGGCGTCCCAGGGCCTCGACGACGCGCGCGAGACGCTCGCGGGGCTCGTCGAGCGGCTCGAGGTCGCGGAGGCGGCGCCCGAGCAGTCCGAGGACGCGGTGGCGGAGGCGAGCGCCGAGCGCGACCGTCTTCTCGCGCGCGCCTCGGCCGCGCGCACGGCCGAGACCGAGGCGCGGCTCGCCCTGCGCACCAGCGAGGAGCGCTCGCGCGCGGTGGCCGGCCGGGCGCAGTCGCTCGCGCGGGCGGCTGCCGCGGAGCGCGACGCGCGCGAGCGGGCCGCCCGGCGCGAGGCGGCGCGGGTGCGGCAGGCGGGGCGCGCGTCCGCGGTGCGCGACGGCGCGACGCTCGCCCTCGCGGCGATCGACCGGTCCCTGGCCCGGGCGGGCGCGGAGCGGGACGCGGCGGAGGCGGCACGGGCCGAGCGTGACACCGCGGTGACGGCTGCGCGCCGCGAGGTCGACGACCTGGCGTCGCGCCTGCGGGAGCTGACCGACGTCGCGCACCGCGACGAGGTGGCGCGCGCGCAGCAGCAGCTGCGCATCGAGCAGCTCCAGGCGCGCAGCGTCGACGAGCTCGGGCTCGACCCGGCCGTCCTGGTCGAGGAGCTCGGCCCGCACCGCGAGGTCCCCGTCCCCTCCGACGACGACGAGCCGCGCACCGTCCCGTACGACCGGGCCCAGCAGGAGAAGCGGCTGCGCGCCGCGGAGCGCGACCTCGGCCGGCTCGGCAAGGTGAACCCGCTCGCGCTGGAGGAGTTCGCCGCGCTGGAGGAGCGGCACAAGTTCCTCGCCGACCAGCTGGCCGACCTCAAGAAGTCGCGCGCCGACCTGCTGGAGATCGTCAAGGAGATCGACGAGCGCGTCGAGCGGGTGTTCTCGGACGCGTACCGCGACACCGCCGAGCAGTTCGAGCGCGTGTTCGCGCGCATGTTCCCGGGCGGCGAGGGCCGACTGGTGCTCACCGACCCGGACGACATGCTGACCACCGGCATCGAGGTCGAGGCCCGGCCCGCGGGGAAGAAGGTCAAGCGACTGTCGCTGCTGTCGGGTGGCGAGCGCTCGCTCACGGCCGTCGCGCTCCTCGTCGCGATCTTCAAGGCCCGGCCCTCGCCGTTCTACGTCATGGACGAGGTCGAGGCCGCCCTGGACGACGTGAACCTCGGCCGTCTGCTCGAGATCTTCCGCGAGCTCCAGGAGGACTCGCAGCTCATCGTCATCACGCACCAGAAGCGCACCATGGAGATCGCCGACGCGCTCTACGGGGTGACGATGCGCGGCGACGGCGTCACGACGGTGATCAGCCAGCGCATGTCCGAGGCCCGCGAGGGGGTCCTCGCCTGACCGTCGCGGGCAGTCCGTCCGCCTCGTCCGGACCTGGGCGGAACCTCCAGGATCGTTGCAATTCCGGGCCTTGTGAAGATGTGGTGCTGATCGACGAGCCCCGGCGTGGCTGCGGTCGCGACACGTTGCGGCGCCCGGATACTGGTGGGCATGGTCTGGATGTTCGTGTGGCTGGGACTCACGCTCGGCGTCGCCGCGGTCGTGTTCCTGTTCGCGAGCGTCGTCGCGCGCGCCGAGGCGCAGTCGACCGGTGCGACGGGTGACCGACGGGACGGCGAGCAGGGGATGCGCGCCTTCTGGCGCGACTTCCGCTCGGGGCTGCGGCGGCGTCGCCGCCGTGGCGACAACCCGGGCCAGCACGTCGCGACCGTGCGCATGCCGCGGCCCGTGGACACGAGCATCGACGACTTCTTCACCGCCACGCAGGTGACGTCCAACGCGTACGTCGACGCCGAGGAGCTCACCGACGTCCTGCACCGCGCGCGCGAGCGCGTGCGCCCGCTGCACCCGGGGGAGCGTCCTCCCGAGGCGTGAGCACCGCGCCGGTCTGAGAGACTTCCGGGGTGAACGACCTCCTCCCGCTCTGGATCGTCCTCGGCGTCCTCCTGGTCGTCGGCCTCGTCACCGCCGGGACCGTGTCGGTCCGTCGCCGCGGTCGCCGCGACCTCGTCGAGCCCCCGCCCACGGCCCCCGCCGCGCCTCCCGCGACGGCGCCCGACGCCGTCGAGGCACCGCCCGGCACGGCGACCACCGCGGCGCCGCCGGAGCCAGATGTCGCCGCCCCGCCCGCGCTCGAGCGCCCGGAGCCCGTCGGCGGCCGGCTCGTCCGCCTGCGCGAGCGCCTCGCGCGCTCCGGCTCGCCGCTCGGGGCGCGCCTGCTCTCCGTCCTCTCCCGGGACCACCTCACCGAGGACGACTGGGACGAGCTCGAGGAGACGCTCCTCCTCGCAGACGTCGGCGCCGGGCCGGCCGGCGAGCTCATCGACGCGCTGCGCACCAAGGTCCGCGTCCTCGGGGTGCGCGACGCCGCGAGCGTGCGCGACCTCCTGCGCACCGAGCTCGTGGCGCTCGTCGACCCGACGCTCGACCGCTCGCTCGCGACCTCCCCGCGCACCGCCGAGGACGGGTCGACGGTGCCGGCCGTGGTGCTCGTCGTCGGCGTGAACGGCACAGGCAAGACGACGACCGTCGGCAAGCTCGCGCGCGTGCTCGTCGCCGAGGACCGCAGCGTGGTGCTGGGCGCGGCGGACACCTTCCGCGCCGCGGCCGCCGACCAGCTCGAGACGTGGGGCTCGCGCGTCGGGGTCCCGACCGTCCGGTCCGACCGCGACGGCGCCGACCCGGCGGCGGTCGCGTTCGACGCCGTGCGCCGCGGCCGCACCGAGGGTGCGGACGTCGTGCTCGTCGACACCGCCGGGCGCCTGCAGAACAAGCAGGGCCTCATGGACGAGCTGGGCAAGATCCGGCGCGTCATCACCAAGGAGGCCCCGCTGTCGGAGGTGCTCCTCGTGCTCGACGCGACGACGGGCCAGAACGGCCTCAACCAGGCGCGCGTCTTCGGCGAGGTCGCGGGCGTCACGGGCATCGTGCTGACGAAGCTCGACGGCACGGCGCGCGGCGGCATCGTCGTCGCGGTCCAGCGCGAGCTGGGCGTGCCCGTCAAGCTCGTCGGCCTGGGGGAGGGGCCCGACGACCTCGCCCCGTTCGACCCGGAGCAGTTCGTCGACGGGCTCCTCGGGGCCTGAGGCACCGGCCGCGCGGTGCGGCGAAACCGAACGTTTACGTCCGGGCCGCCCTTGTCACGCCGGCGTAACGCGGCGACACCGCCGGGGAAACCCGCCCGCACCACCGTAGTCCCCGACCGGCCGCCCGGCCGGCGAGGGGAGATGATCCGATGGAGTGGGACACCGGGGCGACCGCGTGGATGCTGACCTCAGCATCCCTCGTGCTCCTGATGACGCCCGGACTGGCGTTCTTCTACGGCGGCATGGTCCGCGCCAAGTCCGTGCTGAACATGATGATGATGTCGTTCGGCGCGATGGCCGTCGTGGGCGTCGTCTACGTGCTGTGGGGCTGGTCGATGTCCTACGGCGAGGCCGGCACGGGTGGCCTGTTCGCCAACCCGTTCGCGCAGTTCGGTCTCAAGGGGGCGATCACGGACGCCGACGGCAGCGCCGTCGCGAGCACGCTCGGCAACTACCCGAACGTGGTCGACATCGCGTTCCAGGTGACGTTCGCGATCATCACGGTCGCGCTCATCTCGGGTGCGCTCGCCGACCGCGTCAAGTTCGGCACGTGGCTGACGTTCACGGCGATCTGGGTCACGGTCACGTACTTCCCGCTCGCCCACATGGTGTGGGGCGGCGGCTTCCTCTCGGCCAACGAGAACGGTCTCGCCGCGAAGGTGTTCGGGGTGACCGACGGCGCCGCCACGGTCGCGCCGATCGACTTCGCGGGCGGCACCGTCGTCCACATCAACGCCGGTGTCGCGGCGCTCGTGCTCGCGCTCCTCATCGGCAAGCGCAAGGGCTTCGGCACCGAGCCGATGCGCCCGCACAACCTGCCGTTCGTCATGCTGGGCGCGGCCCTGCTGTGGTTCGGCTGGTTCGGCTTCAACGCGGGCTCCGCGTTCGGCGCGAACGAGACGGCCGGCCTCGCCTGGATCAACACCACGAGCGCCACGGCGGCCGGCATCATCGGCTGGCTCGTCACGGAGAAGATCCGCGACGGTCACGCCACGTCGCTCGGTGCCGCGTCCGGCGTCGTCGCGGGCCTCGTGGCGATCACGCCCGCGGCCGGCGCGCTCAACCCGGTCACGTCGATCGTCCTGGGCGTCGTCGCCGGCGCGCTCTCCGCGCTCGCGGTCGGCCTGAAGTACCGCTTCGGCTACGACGACTCGCTCGACGTCGTCGGCGTCCACCTCGTCTCCGGCCTCTGGGGTACCGTCGCGATCGGCTTCCTCGCGACCGACACGGGCCTCTTCTTCGGGGGCGGCGCGCAGCAGCTCGTCGTCCAGGTGCTCATCGCGCTCGTCGCGATCGTCTTCACCGCGATCACGACGACGGTCATCGGCCTGATCCTCAAGGTCACGATGGGCTGGCGCGTGAGCGAGGACGCCGAGGTCGGCGGCATCGACCTCGCGGTCCACGGCGAGACGGCGTACGAGTCCATCCAGCAGGGCAGCGTCATCAGGGAGGTGCGGGCATGAAGCTCGTCACGGGAATCATCCAGCCGCACCGGCTCGACGACGTGAAGTCGGCGCTCGAGGCCGCGGGCGTGCGGGGCATGACGGTCAGCGAGGCCAGCGGGTACGGCCGTCAGAAGGGCCACACCGAGGTCTACCGCGGGGCCGAGTACACGGTGGACCTGGTCCCCAAGGTCCGCATCGAGGTCCTCGTCGACGACGCCGACGCCACCGCGGTCACCGAGGTGATCGTCAAGGCGGCGCAGACCGGCAAGATCGGCGACGGCAAGGTCTGGACGGTGAGCGTGGACGACGTCGCCCGGGTGCGCACGGGCGAGCACGGCCCCGGCGCCCTGTGAGGAGACGGACCATCGGATGACCCACCACGCCGACACCCCGACCACGGGCGGGGTCGCAGGGGGATCGGCGGGGCGCCCGGCAGGGCCGGGTGAGCACGGCACGCAGGTCCCGCACCCCGAGGGGGTGCGGGACCTGCGTGCGCGGATGCTCGAGGTCGCGCGGTCCATGAGCGGACCCGGCCGCAGCGGGGTCGCGCGCCGCGCCGCCGTCGTCGACCTCGTCACCTCCTCGCTCGCGGGCCTCTGGCTCGACGCGACCGACGGCGTCGCGCCCGAGGGGCTCGCGCTCGCCGCGGTCGGGAGCCTCGGGCGGGGCGACATGGGCCCCGCGAGCGACCTCGACCTCGTCCTCGTCCACGACGGCCGTACCCATTCCCCGGACGAGGTCGCCCACGTCGCCGAGCGGCTCTGGTATCCGCTCTGGGACGCGGGCGTCGACCTCGACCATGCCGTGCGCTCCCTCTCGCAGTGCCGCCAGGTGGCGTCGAAGGACGTCCCCGCCGCCGTCGGGTGGCTCGACGTGCGCGCGGTCGCGGGGGACGCGCTCGTCGTGCACCGCGCGTCCTCCGCCGTGCTCACCGACTGGCGGTCCGCCTCGCGCCGCCGCCTGCCCGACCTGCTCTCCTCGACGCGCGAGCGCGCCGAGCGGTCCGGCGAGCTCGCCTACCTCATCGAACCCGACCTCAAGGAGTCGCGCGGCGGCATCCGGGACGCGGTCGTGCTCTCGGCGCTCGCGGCGACGTGGCTCACCGACCGCCCGCACGGGACGGTCGACCGGGCGCACGCCCACCTGCTCGACGTCCGCGACACGCTCCAGGTCGTCACGGGCCGCCACACGAGCCGTCTCCTGCTCGCCGACCTCGACGAGGTCGCCGCGCTGTCCGGGTACGACGACCCCGACGAGCTGCTCGCGAGCCTCGCCGCGGCGGGCCGCGAGATCTCCTACGCGCTCGACACCACCGTCCGCCGGGCGCGGCAGGCGCTCCAGCGGCCGTCGGTCGCGCGCCGCCCGGTGCTCGTGCGGGGACGACGCGCGGCGCCACGGCTGCGGTCGGTCGGCGACGGGCTCGTCGAGCACGACGGCGAGCTCGTGCTCGCCGTGGACGCCCACCCGGAGGCGGACCCGCTCCTGTCGCTGCGCGCCGCGGCGACGGCGGCGCGCACGGGGCTGACGCTCTCGCCCGTCTCCGTCGCCAGCCTCGCGCGCTGCCCCGCCCTGCCGGAGCCGTGGCCGCGCGCCGCGCGGTCCGCGTTCCTCGCCCTGCTTGGGTCCGGTCAGGCGCAGGTCGCGGTCTGGGAGGCGCTCGACCTCGCGGGCGTCGTCACGACGTGGATCCCCGAGTGGGCCGGCGTGCGCAACCGGCCGCAGCGCGCGGCCGTCCACCGGCACACCGTCGACCGGCACCTCGTCGAGGTCGTGGCGCGCGCCGCGCGCGCCCGCAAGGAGGTCGAGCGCAGCGACCTCCTGCTGCTCTCCGCGGTCCTGCACGACATCGGCAAGCGCGCCGGAGCCGCCGACCACTCCGTCGAGGGCGCGCGGCTCGTGCCCGCGATCCTCGGCCGCATGGGGTTCGAGCCGGACGTCGTGGCCGACGTCGAGCGCCTCGTCCGCCACCACCTCACCCTCTCGCGCCTCGCCGTGAGCGAGGACCCCGACGACCCGGCGACGGTCGCGGAGCTCGCGGACGCCGTCGACCACCGCGCCGACCTGCTCGTGGTGCTGCGCGCGCTCACGGAGGCGGACGCGTCGTCGCTCGGCCCGAGCGCGTGGACGGCGTGGCGCGCGCGCCTCGTGGACGACCTCGTGGGGGAGACGCTCCGCGCGCTGGGCGCCGTGCCGGGGGGACCGGGCGCCGCCGGGTAGGCTAGACCCTCGCGGACGGCCCGTCCCGTGCCCGCCCCACGTCTGCCGGGGAGCGGGGACGACGGAGGGCCGACGCGCACGAGACTTCCGACGACTGGTGAGGATGACGCGGTGTTCAACACGCTGTCGGACCGACTGACTTCGACCTTCAAGAACCTGCGTGCGAAGGGCCGGCTGTCCGAGGCGGACATCGACGCGACGATCCGGGAGATCCGGCGCGCGCTGCTCGACGCCGACGTCGCGGTGCCCGTCGTGCGCGAGTTCAGCGCGACGGTGCGCGAGCGCGCGCTCTCCTCCGAGGTCTCGGGCGCGCTCAACCCGGCGCAGCAGGTCGTCAAGATCGTCAACGAGGAGCTCGTCGGCATCCTCGGCGGCGAGAGCCGCGGGCTGCGGTTCTCCAAGACACCGCCGACCGTCATCATGCTCGCGGGCCTCCAGGGTGCCGGGAAGACGACGCTCGCGGGCAAGCTCGCCCTGCACCTGCGTGAGCAGGGGCACACGCCGCTCCTCGTCGCCGCCGACCTGCAGCGCCCGAACGCCGTCACCCAGCTCTCGGTCGTCGCCGAGCGCGCCGGCGTCCCCGTGTTCGCGCCGCACCCCGGCAACCAGAGCGGCGTCGAGGTCGACGACGTGATCGGCGACCCGGTCGCCGTCGCGCGCGAGGGCGTCGAGACGGCGCGCCAGCGCCAGCACGACGTCGTCATCGTCGACACCGCGGGCCGCCTCGGCCTGGACGCCGTCCTCATGCAGCAGGCGTCGGACATCCGCGACGCCGTGCAGCCCGACGAGGTCCTGTTCGTCATCGACGCGATGATCGGACAGGACGCCGTCGCGACCGCGAAGGCCTTCGAGGAAGGCGTCGACTTCACGGGCGTCGTGCTCACGAAGCTCGACGGCGACGCGCGCGGTGGTGCCGCGCTGTCGGTCCGCGGGGTCACCGGCCGCCCGATCCTCTTCGCCTCCACGGGTGAGAAGCTCACCGACTTCGAGGCGTTCCACCCGGACCGCATGGCGTCGCGCATCCTCGACATGGGTGACGTCCTCACGCTCATCGAGCAGGCCGAGAAGGCGTTCGACGCCGAGCAGGCCGCGAAGATGGCCGAGAAGGTCGCCACGGGGCAGGACTTCACGCTCGCGGACTTCCTGGTGCAGATGCAGCAGATGAAGAACATGGGCTCGATGAAGAAGATGCTCGGCATGCTGCCGGGCATGGGCCAGATGCGCGAGGCCATCGAGAACTTCGACGAGCGCGAGGTCGACCGCATCGAGGCCATCATCCGGTCGATGACCCCCGCGGAGCGGGACAACCCCAAGATCATCAACGGCTCGCGGCGCGCGCGCATCGCGCGCGGCTCCGGCGTGACGACGAGCGACGTCAACCAGCTTCTCGAGCGCTTCGCCGGGGCGCAGAAGATGATGCGGCAGATGAGCCGCGGCGGCGGGATGCCGGGGATGCCGGGCATGGGCAGCCTCCCGGGCATGGGCGGCAAGAAGGCCCGGGGCCGCCAGGCGCCCCAGCGCAAGGTCAAGGGCAAGTCGGGCAACCCGGCGAAGCGGGCCGCGCAGGAGCGCGCGGCCGCCGCGCGCGCGGCGGGGGAGCTCACCGGTCCCGCGGCGCCGTCGGGCTCCGCGTTCGGCGTCGGGCCCACGGACGCGCCGCCGTCCGCCACCCCGGACGACCTGCAGCTGCCGCCCGGCTTCGAGAAGCTGCTCGGCGGCCGCTGAGCCGCGGCCGTCCCGGACAGCCGCCCGCGCCCGGGTGCGACCCGCAGCCGCCCGGGCGCTAGGTTATGTCCGTGGCACCCGCCCGGTGCCGCACCGCGCCCCCGACCGGGCCGTCTCCCGTCCCGTCCGTCCTCACCCAGGAGCCGCATGTCCGCGCTGGAAGGCCCCACGCTGCACGTCCGCGGCCACGTCATCGTCGGCGACGACCGCGAGGTGGGCGACCTGTGGGTCAAGGACGGGCGGATCAGCCTCACCCGGCCGTCGGCGCAGGGCACCAACATGGTCGAGCTCGAGGGCTGGGCCCTGCCCGGCCTCGTCGACGTGCACTGCCACGTCGGGCTGGGCGCCCAGGGCGCCGTCGACGCGACGACCGCGCAGGAGCAGGCGCTGACGGACCGCGACAGCGGGGTTCTCCTGGTGCGCGACGCCGGCTCGCCGCTCGACACGCGGTGGGTGCACGGCCGTCGTGACCTGCCGCGCCTCGTGCGCGCGGGCCGCCACCTCGCCCGGCCCAAGCGCTACCTGCGCCACTACGGGCTCGAGCTCGACGACGTCGCCCAGCTCCCCGAGGCCGTGCGCCGCGAGGCGCGCCAGGGCGACGGGTGGGTCAAGATCGTGGGCGACTGGATCGACCGCGACCTCGGCGCGGACGGCGACCTGCGACCGCTGTGGCCCGACGACGTCCTCGCCGAGGCGGTCGCGGCCGCGCACGCCGAGGCCGCCCGTGTGACCGTTCACGCGTTCTCCGACGAGGTGATCCCGTCGCTGCTCGCCGCGGGCGTCGACGGGATCGAGCACGGCACGGGGATCCACCCCGACCTCATGTACGAGATCTCCGAGCGGGGCGTCGCGGTCACCCCGACCCTGCTCCAGATCGGGCAGTTCGAGAACATCGCGCGACAGGCCGACGCCCGCTACCCGGTGTTCGCGGCCCGCATGCGGCGCCTGCACGAGCGGCGGTACGAGCAGGCGCGGGCGCTGTACGAGTCCGGCATCCAGATCCTCGTCGGCACCGACGCGGGCGGGACGATCGGGCACGGTCGCCTCGCCGACGAGTGCGCCGAGCTCGTCGCCGCGGGCATCCCCGACGCCGCGGTCGTCGCGGCCGCGAGCTGGCAGGGCCGGGAGTACCTCGGCTACACGTCGCTCGTCGAGGGCGCGTCGGCCGACTTCGTCGTCTACCCGCAGGACCCACGCCAGGACGTCGGCGTCCTGCGCGCCCCGACCGCCGTCGTGCTGCGCGGCGAGATCGTGGCGCCCGCCACCTGACGGGGTCCGGCGTCGCCCGCAGGTTGGTCGATGCCCTCGCCGTCTGGCACAATGTCCCGGTACTCGGCGTGCCCCGGCCCCTCTCTCCGGCGCGTGCCGTGTCCTGAACCCCTTCCTCGTCCTGTCCCCACGGGACGATCGCGGGTTCGCCCGAACCAGAACCAGGAGAGACCACCACTGTGGCCGTCAAGATTCGTCTGAAGCGTCTCGGCAAGATCCGTGCGCCGTACTACCGTGTCGTCGTCGCCGACTCGCGCACCAAGCGCGACGGTCGTGTGATCGAGGAGATCGGCAAGTACCACCCCACCGAGGAGCCCTCGTTCATCGAGATCACCTCGGACCGCGCCCAGTACTGGCTCGGCGTCGGCGCGCAGCCGACGGAGCAGGTGCTCGCGCTCCTCAAGGTCACCGGCGACTGGCAGAAGTTCAAGGGCCTGCCCGGCGCCGAGGGCACGCTCAAGGTCAAGGGCGAGAAGGTCGACCCGACCGCCGCCATCGAGGCCGCCGCCGCGGACGCCGAGAAGGTCAAGGCCAAGGCTGCCGAGAAGAAGACCGAGGCTCCGGCCGAGGAGACCGCCGACGCGGCCGACGAGGCCGCTGCCGACGAGCAGGCCTGATGATCGCCGAGGCCCTCGAGCACCTCGTGCGCGGCATCGTGGACAACCCGGACGACGTCCGCGTGGCCACGAAGACGCTGCGTCGCGGTGACCTGCTCGAGGTCCGGGTGCACCCGGAGGACCTCGGCCGCGTCATCGGTCGCGGCGGGCGCACCGCCCGTGCCCTGCGCACGGTCATCGGCGCGCTCGCGACCGACGGGCCGGTCCGCGTCGACGTCGTGGACGTCGACCGCCGCTGAGGCCCGCACCGACGACGCCCCGCGAGGGGCGACGGGCAAGGCCCGGTCCGCCACCGGCGGGCCGGGCCTTCCTGCGTCCGCCGCCGGAGGACCGGCGCACACCTGTCCCGACCAGGACCACACGAGGAGTCACGACGATGGAGCTGACCGTCGCGCGCGTCGGCAAGGCGCACGGGCTGCGAGGCGAGGTCGCCCTCGACCTGCGCACCGACGAGCCGGAGGAGCGCCTCGCGGTGGGGGAGCGTCTGGAGACGCGACCCGCCGACGCCGGCCCCCTCACCGTCGCCACCGTGCGCGTCCACCAGGGCCGCTGGCTCGTCGGCTTCGAGGGCGTGCGCGACCGCACGGGCGCCGAGGCGCTGCGGGGCGTCGAGCTCGTCGTCGAGGTCGAGGCCTCCGACGAGGAGGACGCGTGGTACCCGCACGAGCTCGCCGGGCTGCGTGCCGAGAGCACGGACGGGCGCGTGCTGGGGCGCGTCGAGGGCCTCGAGCACCTGCCCGCGCACGACGTGCTCGTGCTGCGCGAGCCGGACGGCGCCCGCACCCTCGTGCCCTTCGTCCGGCAGATCGTGCCCGTCGTCGACGTGGCCGGCGGCCGGGTCGTGCTCGACCCGCCGGGCGGCCTGCTCGCGTCGGACGTGGAGCGCCTGGAGGTCGCGGCGCCGAGCGCCGGCGACGCGGCGGACGCGCCCGGGCCGCAGGACGCCCCGGCCGACGGCGAGGCCTGACGTGCGGATCGACGTCGTCACGATCTTCCCCGACTACCTCGCCGCGCTGGACCTGTCGCTCGTCGGCAAGGCACGCACGGCCGGGATCCTCGACCTGCGCGTCCACGACCTGCGCGACTGGACGTCGGACCGGCACCGCACGGTCGACGACACGCCGTTCGGCGGCGGCGCGGGCATGGTCATGCGTCCCGACGTGTGGGGGCGGGCGATCGACGACGTGTCCGGCCTGTCGGCCGAGGCGCCCGGGGGCGAGGCGAGCGCGGTGCACCTGGTCGTGCCGACGCCGTCGGGCGCGACCTTCACCCAGCGCACCGCGGAGGAGCTCGCGACGGAGGAGCACCTCGTCGTCGCCTGCGGACGCTACGAGGGCATCGACGCGCGCGTGGCGGAGCACTACCGTGCCGCCGGGATGCGCGTCAGCGAGCTCTCGATCGGCGACTATGTGCTCAACGGCGGCGAGGTGGCGGCGCTCGTGATGATCGAGGCCGTCGGGCGGCTGCTGCCCGGCGTCGTGGGCAACCCGGAGTCGCTCGTCGAGGAGTCGCACGGGGCCGCGGGGCTCCTGGAGTACCCCGTCTACACGAAGCCGCCCGTGTGGGACGACCTCGAGGTGCCCGACGTCCTGCTGTCCGGGCACCACGCCCGGATCCGGCGCTGGCGCCGGGACCAGGCCCTGCGTCGTACCGCCGGCCGCCGCCCGGACATGGTGCGCGCGCTCGACGTCGCGGCCCTCGACCGGCACGACCTGGCGGTCCTCGCGGAGGTCGGATGGGACGTCGTCGACGGACACCTGGAGCGCCCCGCCGACGACGCGCGCTGAGCCGGGCCGTGCGGCGCGGGCACGCGCGGTCGTCCGCGGCTGCCGCGCCGACCCTCCGGTGTGGCAGAATGGTCGATCGGTGTGTGCCGCCCCGGACCTCTGCCACAGGGGAGCCCGCGCCCGATCCTCGGGCGGACTGGCACGACGGACCCGACGACCGCGAGGTCGACGACCGTCCACGCGCAGCACGGCACACCCCACCGATTCGACGACGGCCCGGCCTGTCCGGGCCCACGAGCACGCGTCCGACCTGTGGCGGGCGAGGAGAAGCACCATGCACACGCTGGACAGCGTCGACGCAGCATCGCTGCGCAGCGACGTCCCGGAGTTCCGTCCCGGCGACACGCTCAAGGTCAACGTCAAGGTCGTCGAGGGCACCCGCTCCCGCGTCCAGGCGTTCCAGGGTGTCGTCATCGCCCGTCAGGGCAGCGGCGTCCGCGAGACGTTCACGGTCCGCAAGATCAGCTTCGGCGTGGGTGTCGAGCGCACGTTCCCCGTGCACTCGCCGTCCATCGATTCCGTCGAGGTCGTGACGCGCGGTGACGTGCGTCGCGCCAAGCTGTACTACCTGCGCGCGCTGCGCGGCAAGAAGGCGAAGATCAAGGAGAAGCGCGACACCGCGCCCAACCGCTGATCGGCTGTCGACCGACACCGCCGCTCCGCTCGTCCGACGGCGGCCGTCCCTCCCGGGGCGGCCGCCGTCGGCGTACCCGCCGTCCGCCGTCCGCGGGCCGGTTCCGTTTCCCGGATCGCCGCCCGAGGTGGCATTGTGAACGCGTGACCGACAGCGCCCCGCCCCGCGGCCCGCAGCCCGACGCCGGCACCGAGCGTGCGGCGCTCGGCCCCGAGGACGACGGGCGCTCCCCGCACGGCCAGCACCTGGCGGCCGAGGGGGCGGAGAGCGCCCCGCGCGAGCGCCCGCGCAAGTCGTCGCTGCTGCGCGAGACCGCGATCATCGTGGTCAGCGCGCTCGTGCTCTCCCTGCTCATCAAGACGTTCCTCGTGCAGGCGTTCTTCATCCCGAGCGCCTCGATGGAGGACACGCTCGTCGAGGGCGACCGCGTGATGGTCTCCCGTCTCGTGCCCGGCGCGTTCGACGTGCACCGCGGCGACATCGTCGTGTTCAAGGACCCGGGCGGCTGGCTGCCGCCGCAGGAGCCCCAGGACGAGAGCCCGGTGTCCAAGGCCGTCCGCGCGGCGCTGACGTTCGTCGGCCTGCTGCCGCAGGACACGGGGGAGCACCTCATCAAGCGCGTCATCGGCGTCCCGGGCGACCACGTCGTGTGCTGCGACGCCGAGGGCCGCGTGAGCGTCAACGACGTGCCCATCGACGAGACGTACATCAAGCCGGGGTCGATCCCCAGCCAGGACGCGTTCGACCACACGGTCCCTGCCGACATGCTGTTCGTCATGGGCGACAACCGGCAGAACTCCGCGGACTCGCGCTACAACACCGGCAAGCCCGGGGGTGGGTTCGTGCCGATGAGCAACGTCGTGGGCACGGCGTTCGTCAAGGTGTGGCCGTTGTCGCACGTCGGTCTGCTGGGCAACCCCGGCGACGTGTTCGCCGACGTCCCCGAGGTGGAGCCGTGACGCTCGACGCCGTCGCCCGGTCGGAGCCCGCGCGGGCTCCGGCGCGCCGCGCACCCGCCCGTCGTCGGCCCGACCTGCGCCAGGAGCGCGCCATGCTCCGCGACGGCGCGCGGCTCGTCGCCGGGATGGACGAGGTCGGTCGTGGCGCGCTCGCCGGGCCCGTGTCGGTCGGGGTCGTCGTCGTCGACCTCGCGACGAAGCCCTGCCCGCCCGGGCTCACCGACTCCAAGCTCCTCACCGCGGCGGCGCGCGAGGCGCTCGTGCCTCTCGCGCGCTCGTGGTGCGTCGCGTGGGCCGTGGGTCACGCGGGTCCGGCGGAGATCGACGCGCACGGGATCGTGGGCGCGCTCCGGCTCGCGGGCCGCCGTGCGCTCGCTCAGGTGCGCCGGACGGTCGGCGATGTCGACGCGGTCCTGCTCGACGGCAAGCACGACTGGCTGAGCCGCCCCTCGGCGGTCGACCTCTTCGAGGCGTTCGACCTCGACCCGCACGACGACGTCCGGCTCGTCGACCCGCGCGTGCGCACCCTCGTGAAGGCGGACCTGCAGTGCGCGTCGGTGGCTGCCGCGAGCGTGCTCGCGAAGACCGAGCGCGACGGCCTCATGACGAGCCTGGCGCGCCAGTACCCGGCCTTCGGGTGGGACCAGAACAAGGGCTACGGGGCGGCGGCGCACGTCGAGGCGCTGCGCGAGCACGGTCCGACGCCGCAGCACCGGCGGTCCTGGCGGCTGCCCGAGCGCGGTGACGCGGGCATCGACATCCCGGCGTACGGCGACCCGGTCGACGTGCTCGAGCTCGACCCCGAGGCCGGTCTGCCGACGAGCTGAGCGGTGCCCTCCGACCGGTCCGGTGGCCGCCGATGGTCCATGATGGAGCCGTGAGCGCCGAAGACCTGGAGAACTACGAGACCGAGATGGAGCTCGCGCTGTACCGCGAGTACCGCGACGTGGTGGGCCTGTTCTCGTACGTGGTGGAGACCGAACGCCGTTTCTACCTGGCGAACCAGGTCGACCTGCAGGTGCGATCCGCCGCCGGTGAGGTCTACTTCGAGCTGCGGCTCGCCGACGCGTGGGTCTGGGACGTCTACCGCTCCGCGCGGTTCGTGAAGTCGGTGCGCGTCGTGACGTTCAAGGACGTGAACGTCGAGGAGCTCGCGAAGGCGGAGCTCCAGCTCTGACGCCCGTCGTGGCCGTGCACAGGACCGCTGCCTGACGGCGGCTCCACAGGCCGCCCGGCGCCCCTGGCGCCGCCCCCGCGCCCTGCCCCACGGTGGGCCGCGGAGGTGAGCCCATGGGAGCGAACGACGCCGTCGGGCGGTACGGGGAGAAGGTGGCCGCGGCCCACCTGGTCGAGGCGGGCTGGACGCTCCTCGACCGCAACTGGCGCGGGACGCGCGGCGAGCTCGACGTCGTCGCGCTCGACGGGGACGTGCTCGTGGCCGTCGAGGTCAAGACCCGGCGCGGCACGGGGTTCGGGCACCCGGCCCAGGCCGTCACGCCCGCGAAGCTCGGCCGCCTGCGCCGGCTCACGGGGGAGTGGCTCGCGACGCACGACGTCCGCGCCCGATCGGTCCGGATCGACGTCGTCGCGGTCCTCGTGGCGCGTGCCGGTGCGGCACGGGTCGAGCACCTCGTCGGGGTGAGCGCCTGATGGGGCTCGGGACCACACGCGCGGTCGCGCTCGTCGGGCTCTCCGGTCACGTCGTCGAGGTGCAGGCCCACCTCGCGGCGTCCGTCCCCGGCTTCGTCCTCGTGGGGCTGCCGGACACCGCCCTGAGCGAGTCGCGCGACCGTGTGCGCGCGGCGGTGACCTCCTCGGGCATCGCGTGGCCCCAGCGCAAGGTCACGATCAACCTCTCGCCGGCGGCGCTGCCCAAGTCCGGGACGGGCTTCGACGTCGCGATCGCCGTCGCGCTGCTCGCCGGTGCCCAGGTGCTGCCCGCGGGTGCGGCGGACGGCGTCGTGCACCTGGGCGAGCTCGGGCTCGACGGCCGGCTCCAGCCGGTCCGCGGGGTCCTGCCGGCCGTGGCGGCGGCGGTCGCCGCCGGGTTCCCGGACGTCGTGGTGCCGGCGGCGGACGTGGCGGAGGCGCGCCTCGTTCCCGGTGCCCGGGTGGTCGGGGCGGCGAGCCTCGCGGACGTCGCGCGGCTCCACGGCGCGTCGCTGGAGGGTGCGGACGAGGCGGCCGCGCCGGTCGTGGTCCCGCGCCCCGTCGTGCCCGTGGCCCGCCCCGGGGACCTCTCGGAGGTCGTCGGGCAGGACGAGGCGCGGCACGCGCTCGAGGTGGCGGCCGCGGGCGGCCACCACCTGCTGCTCGTCGGGGCGCCGGGTGCGGGCAAGACGATGCTCGCGTCGCGGCTCCCGGGGATCCTGCCGGACCTCACGGAGAGCGAGGCGGTCGAGGTCACCGCCGTCCACTCGGTGGCCGGGGTGTTCGACCCCGGCGCGGGGCTGGTCCACCGCCCGCCCTACGAGGACCCGCACCACACCGCGACGCCCGCCGCCATCGTCGGCGGGGGCAGCGGCCTGCCGCGCCCCGGGGCCGCGTCGCGCGCGCACCGGGGCGTGCTCTTCCTCGACGAGGCACCCGAGTTCGGCGCCCGCGTCCTCCAGACGCTGCGCCAGCCGCTCGAGCACGGCGAGCTCGTCATCCACCGGGCGGGCGGGACGGCGCGCTACCCCGCACGCTTCCAGCTCGTCCTCGCCGCCAACCCGTGCCCGTGCGGCCAGGGCGTCGGCAAGGGCCTCGAGTGCACGTGCTCGTCGGTGGCGCAGCGACGGTACTTCGGGCGGCTCTCCGGCCCGCTCCTCGACCGCGTGGACGTGCAGGTCGAGGTCCGGCCGGTGACCCGGGTCGAGCGCGCGCGAGCAGCGGCCCCGGAGCCGAGCGCGGTCGTCGCGGCGCGGGTCGCCGCGGCCCGGGAGGCGGCCGCGTCCCGCCTCGGCGGCACGCCGTGGCGCACCAACGGCGAGGTGCCCGGCACCTGGCTGCGCGAGCAGCTCGGCCCCGACTCCGGCCTCCTGGCGGACGTGGACCGCGCGCTCGACCGCGGCACACTGAGCCTGCGGGGCGCGGACCGCGTCCTGCGCCTCGCCTGGACCGTCGCCGACCTGGCCGGGCGCGCCGCGCCCACCCGGGCGGACGTCGGGACCGGGCTCGCGCTGCGCACCCGGGGCTACCGTGCCTGAGCGCGGGTCGGGCACCGGGGACGGGCGCCCGGTGTTCGACGTCCTCGACGAACGCCTCGCGCGCGCGGCGTGGTCGCGCGTCGCGGAACCGGGCGACCAGGTCGCGGTCGCGCTCGTCGACCAGCTCGGCGCCGGTCCCGCGCTCGAGTGGCTCCACGAGGCGGCCCGTGACCCGGCCGGTGCGCGTCGCGCGCTGGTCCGGCTCGCGGACGACGGCGCGCCCGTCGGCTTCCCTCCGGCCCGGGAAGGGCCGACGAGCGTCCCCGCGGTCGGACCCGCTCCCGACACGTGCGAGGACGGGACCGGCCCGGTGGTGCGCTCGACCGACCCGGGAGTGACCGCGCGCGACCCGGTGGGCCGGTCGACCGACGCGCGCGTGACGGAGCACGACCCGCGCGCCCGGTCGGTGGCCCGGCTCCTGCGCGCCGTCGGGCGGTGGGCGCCGCGCCTCGACGGGCTGGACCCTCGCCGTGAGCTGCGCGTGCTCGATCGCCTCGGCGGCACTCTCGTCGTGCCGGGCGACGACCGGTGGCCATCCGGCCTCGACGACCTCGGCCCCGTGCGCCCGCTCGCGCTGTGGGTGCGAGGGAGCGCGGGGGTGCAGGACCTCGCCGCGCGCTCGGTCGCGGTGGTCGGCGCCCGCGCCTGCACCGACTACGGCCGCCACGTGACGGGTGAGATCGCGGCGGGGCTCGTGGCGCGGGGCTTCACCGTCGTGTCCGGCGGTGCGTACGGTATCGACGCGGCGGCGCACCGGGCGGCGATCCTCTCCGGCGGACCGACGGTCGCGTTCCTCGCGGGCGGCGTGGACCGGTTCTACCCGGCCGGGAACGCCGACCTGCTCCGCTCGGTCGTCGAGGCGGGCGGCGCGGTCGTCTCGGAGGTCCCGCCCGGATCGGTCCCGAGCCGGGTGCGGTTCCTCCTGCGCAACCGGCTGATCGCGGCGTTCGCGAGCGCGACGGTCGTCGTCGAGGCGGCCTGGCGCTCGGGCTCGCTCAGCACGGCGTCGCGCGCCGCGGAGCTCTCGCGACCGGTGGGTGCCGTGCCCGGGCCCGTGACGTCGATGGCGTCGACCGGGTGCCACCGGCTGCTGCGCGACGGCGTGGCGGTGTGCGTCACCGACGTGGACGAGGTCGTCGAGCTCGCGGGCGACCTCGCGCGGGACGCGGCACCGGCCGCACCCGCCCCGAGCTCGTGGCGTGCGGCGCACTCCGCCCCGTACGACGACCTGGACCCTGTCGAGACACGTACCTGGGACGCGCTCCCGCTGCGTGCCGGAGCCACGACCGAGGCGATGGCTCGCGCCGCCGGTCTTGCCGTGACGGACGTGGTCGGTGCGCTGGGGAGACTCGAGGCCCGCGGCCTCGCCGAGCGGGCGCCTGTCGGCTGGCGGCGGGTGCGTGAGCCATGAGCCGCGCGCCTCGCGCCGCCTCGTGCCTCGCGCCGCCTCGTGCCTCGCGCCTCGCGCCGCCTCGTGCCTCGCGCCGCGCGGCGCCTCGCGGGCAGACTGTCGTAGGCGGTGCGCCGTGAGCCACGGGTGGTGAGCAGTGCACGGTGAGCGGAGCGCCTCCGCGGGCCCGGGCCCGCCGCGCGCGAGACTGGGGGAGTGACACGAGCCGACCCCACCGAGGAACGTGCCGCGGACGAGCGCACCGCGGCGCCCGGCGTCGCGCTGCCCGAGGCGATGCGTGCCGCGCTCGCGGACTTCGCGGTGCACCTCGAGGTGGCGCAGGGGACGTCGGCGCACACGGTCCGCGCCTACACCGGCGACGTCGAGTCGCTGCTTCGGCACGCCGTCCGCCACGGTGCGTCGGTGCCGCGTGACGTCGACCTCGCGGCGCTGCGTGCGTGGCTCACCACGCAGTCGGAGCGCGGGCTGGCTCGCGCGACCCTCGCCCGACGTGGTGCGGCGGCGCGGGCGTTCTTCGACTGGGCGCGGCGCACCGGACGCGTCGACTCCGACCCGGCGGCGCGGCTCGCGAGCCCGCGCGTGCCCCGCACCCTGCCGACCGTCCTCGCGGTCGACGCGGCGGCGCGCATGCTCGACGCCGCACGCGAGTCCGCCGTCGAGGGCGAGCCGGCCCGGCTGCGCGAGTGGGTCGCCGTCGAGCTCCTCTACGGGGCGGGGATCCGCGTCGGCGAGCTCGCGGGGGTCGACGTCGACGACGTGGACCTCGCGCAGCGGGTGGTACGCGTGCTCGGGAAGGGCGACAAGGAGCGCGTCGTGCCGTTCGGCGTGCCGGCGGCGCGCGCGGTGACCCGCTGGCTCGACGTGGGCCGGCCCGCCCTCGTCACCGCGCGCTCGGGCCCCGCGCTCCTGCTGGGCGACCGCGGCGGACGCTGGGGGCAGCGGCAGGTCCGCGAGGCGGTGCACCGCCTCGCGGCGGCCGCGGGCGTCGACGACGTCGCTCCGCACGACCTGCGGCACAGCGCCGCGACGCACCTCCTCGCGGGAGGCTCGGACCTGCGCAGCGTGCAGGAGATCCTCGGGCACTCTTCGCTCGCGACGACGCAGCGCTACACGCACGTGACGGCGGAGCGGCTGCGCAGCTCGTTCGAGCAGGCGTTTCCGCGCGCCTGAGCGCGTCCTCGTGGGAGCCCCGGTCGGCCGTCGCCGAGGGGGGAGCGGCACGACCGGGGTTCCCGCGCGCGTGAGCGCGTCGTCGCGGACGGCCCGGTCAGCCCTCACCGAGGGGCAGCAGCACGATCGGGGGCCGGTCGCCGAGGAGAGCCAGCGGGTCGAGATAGCGCTCGCCGCGACGCACGCCCCAGTGCACGCACGTGGCGGCGCAGTGGCTCCCCGGGGCGCTCTCCGCGCGCTGCACCGTGCCGAGCACGGAGCCGGGCGCGACACGCTCGCCGCGCCCGACCGACGCCGTCACCGGCTCGAGCGAGGTGCGCAGCCCGTCGTCGTGCAGGACGACGACCACGTCGCGGCCCGCCACGGGCCCGGTGAACGACACCACGCCGGGAGCAGGCGAGAGGACGGTCTCGGCGGGGGCGGCCGCGAGGTCGACGCCGCGGTGTCCTGGCAGCCAGTCGTGCTCGGGCGGGTCGAACGGTGCGAGCACGCCCAGATCGGCGACGTCCCGGTCGAGCGGGGGGACCCACCCGGTCGACGCAGCTCCAGACCCGGCGTCCGGGGCCGTCGCCGCCCCGGCGACGGGCGTGCCGAGGGTGACGATCACGCCGAGCGCCAGGACGGCCCCGCGCACCCGGGCACGACGCCGGGTGGCGCGGCCGGGCGGGAGGCCGGCCAGGTGGCCGTGCGAGCGCCCGACGCCACCGCCCCGCGGCCGATCGGGCGGATGCGCCGGGCGACGGCCGGACGCGCGGGCGGACGAGCGGGCGGACGGGACACGGGCGTGGTCGACGGTCACTGCGCCAGCGTGCCGGAGGAACGCGAGCAGGCGCGGGCGCGGCGGCCCCGGCTGTGGACGAGCGGTCCGTGCGACGGCGCACGACGGCGGCTGTGGTCGGCTCTGCCGTCGGGTAGACTTGCCGCTGCGACCGGCGCGTTCGCCGTGCCCGGCCCGAGGGACCACCTCGGCCGAGGACGGAGCCGGTCGACTTCGCGCGTCACGTCCTCGCCCTCGTCTCCCGGTCCGTCCGGGTCCCGGGCGGGGCCGCGTCCGGCGTCGGTCCTGCTCGCACCGTCCACGGTGCGTCGCAGGCGTCGGCACGGGTGGCGCCAGGGGTGCGACCACCAGGGTCGTCACCGACAACCGCACCGCGGCCCGTCCCACGGGAGGGGCCGCCAGAAGCGTGCGCGCACCGGGTGGATCCCGGGCCGCACGGCGAAAGGACGTGTCATGGCCGTCGTGACCATGCGCCAGCTCCTCGAGAGCGGTGTCCACTTCGGGCACCAGACCCGCCGTTGGAACCCGAAGATGAAGCGCTTCATCTTCACCGAGCGCAACGGCATCTACATCGTCGACCTCCAGCAGTCGCTGTCGTACATCGACCGCGCGTACGAGTTCGTCAAGGAGACCGTCGCGCACGGCGGCTCCATCCTCTTCGTCGGCACCAAGAAGCAGGCCCAGGAGCCCGTGGCCGAGCAGGCCGCGCGCGTCGGGATGCCCTACGTGAACCACCGCTGGCTCGGCGGCATGCTCACGAACTTCACCACGGTGCACAAGCGTCTCCAGCGCCTCAAGGAGCTCGAGGAGATCGACTTCGACGACGTCGCCGGCTCGGCGCTCACGAAGAAGGAGCTCCTCGTCCTGCGTCGCGAGAAGGACAAGCTCGCCCGCACGCTCGGCGGCATCCGCGACATGGCGAAGGTCCCCTCCGCCGTGTGGATCGTCGACACGAACAAGGAGCACCTCGCGGTCGACGAGGCGCGCAAGCTCCACATCCCGATCGTCGCGATCCTCGACACCAACTGCGACCCCGACGTCGTGGACTACAAGATCCCGGGCAACGACGACGCGATCCGCTCCGTGACGCTGCTCACGCGTGTCATCGCGGACGCCGTCGCCGAGGGTCTGCTCCAGCGTCACTCGGGCCGCTCGGGCGCGGAGGCCGAGGCGGGCGCCTCCGCCGAGCCGCTGGCCGAGTGGGAGCGCGAGCTCCTCGCCGGCGCCGAGCAGCAGCTCGAGGCGGACGAGAAGGCCGCCGAGGCGAACGTCGAGGCCGCCGCGGCCGAGGGCGTGGCCGAGGCTGCCGCCGAGGTCGCCGCCGAGGAGCCGGGCGACGCCACCGCCGAGGTCGTCGAGGAGGCCGCCGCCGAGGCTGCCGTCGTCGCGGACGCCGAGGCCGTGGTCGCCGACGCCGAGGCCGACGAGACCAAGTGACGTCCCGGGGTGGGGGGGGGGGGGGGGGGGGGCCCCCCCCCCCCCCCCCCCCCGCCCCCCCCGCGGGGCCCGCCCCGCCCCCCCCCCCCGGGGCGGGGGGGGGAACACCACGCCAACAACCCACACGGCCCCACC
>NZ_JBEPOQ010000018.1:0-63619 GCF_040546915.1 Cellulosimicrobium sp. 4261 | reverse complement strand
CCGACGGGCAACCAGGCCAGCCATGCCACAGGGACAAAAAATTTGGCATTGACTAACAAGCACACTGTTGAGTTCTCAAACAACCGACACACACCGCCTCCGACCTCGTTCCCGAGGCCCTTGCGCGGGGCGCTTCCTTCGTTCTGAATCCTACCAGACCCGGCCGTTCGTCCCGGACCGGTGAAAACCGGATTTCCGTTCAGAAATGTACCTGATCCAGACTCCCCCACCGCACTCACGGCGCAGCACTGTGCTCCGAGAAATCTGGTGGGAGTTTCGCCCGGGGGACCAGCCACTTCGCATCTGCTCCGAGGAGCTGTGCCGTGGTGTCTGTTCCTCCCTGCCGGGCGACCTCGAGAACATTACGGGGTCGCGTGCCAGGAGGTCAACTCGCCGTCTCGTGACCCGGCTCACCCTGCGCGGCGGCACGCGCGCGGTCTCCCAGGACCCGCACGGCGTCGCGCAGCTCGGGAGGCCCGACGACGTCGAACGGCACGTCGAACATCGCGCATCGAGCCGCGAGACCGCCCCACGACCAGGAGCCCGTCGTCAGGCGGCACCTCCCCTCCCCTGCCGGCTCGACGACCGCGTCCGCCCCTGCCCAGCGCGCCACCGTCGCGGCGTCCGCGTGGAGCTCGACGGTGCCGCGCACCGGGTAGCTGGTGGTGGCGAACCGCTCGACGACGAAGGTCGCGACGTCGGGTGCCGGCAGCGCGCGCGGCGCGAAGCGCGGCCCCGTGCCCTCGCGCGGGACCATGCGGTCGACGCGGAACGTGCGCCAGTCCTCCCGCTCGAGGTCCCACGCGACGACGTACCACCGGCCGCCCCATGTCGCGAGGTGGTGCGGCTCCGCGCGCCGCGGGGCGCGGAATCCGGCGCCCTCCGGAGCACCTGGCGCACGCAGCACCTCTCCGGTGCCGCCGTCGTAGTCGAACCGGAGCACGCGTCGTTCGGTCGCCGCGGTCCCGACGGCGACGAGCACGTCCGGACGCACGGTGGGCAGCTCCTGCTCCCGTCGCCCCGGCACGGCGGTCACCTCCAGGGCGTCGATGCGCGTCCGCAGCCTCGCGGGCATCACCTGGCGGATGGTCGCGAGGGCCCGGGCCGCCGCGTCCTCGACCCCGGGCAGCGCGCCCGTGCGCAGGGCGACCGCGACGGCGACGGCCTGCTCGTCGTCGAACAACAACGGCGGCACGTCCGCCCCGGCGTCGAGGCGGTACCCGCCGTCGGGCCCCTTGGTCGCGCGCACCGGGTAGCCCAGCCCGCGGAGCCGGTCGACGTCGCGCCGCACGGTGCGCGGGCTGACCTCCAGCCGCTCCGCGAGCGTGGCTCCGGGCCAGTCGCGGCGCGCCTGGAGCAACGAGAGGAGCCGCAGCAGTCGTCCCGAGGTCTCGCGCATGACCCCAGCGTCGCACGAGGTAGAGGACCGAACCTGTCCGCTACCCCGAGGAGAGTCGTCCCGACGCACGCACCGCACCCAGGAGGAGCACCGTGATCCGGACCAGAGCACTGACCAAGGACTTCGCCGTCGGGCGGGACGAGAGCCGCACGGTGCACGCCGTGCGGGGCATCGACCTCGACGTCGCGCCGGGCGAGCTCGTCGCCGTCCTCGGCCCCAACGGCGCCGGCAAGACGACCACCCTGCGCATGCTCACCACGCTGACCCGGCCGACGTCGGGCACCGCCACCGTCGCGGGCCACGACGTCGTGGCCGCGCCCGACGCCGTCCGCCACCGCATCGGGTACGTGGGACAGGGCAACGCGGCCGGGCACGCGCAGCGGGCCGTCGACGAGCTCGCGAGCCAGGGCCGCATCCACGGCCTGGACCGCCGGGACGCCCGGCGACGCGCCGACGAGCTGCTCGACTCGCTCGAGCTCACGACGCACGCCGCCCGCAAGGTGTCCGACCTCTCCGGCGGGCAGCGCCGTCGGCTCGACGTCGCGATGGGCCTCGTGCACGCGCCGTCGCTCCTCTTCCTCGACGAGCCGTCCACGGGCCTCGACCCGCACAACCGCGCGAACCTGTGGGAGCACGTCCTGCGCATGCGCGACGGCGCGCGGGCGACGACGGGCGAGCCGATGACGATCGTCCTCACGACGCACTACCTCGACGAGGCCGACACCATGGCCGAGCGCGTCGTCGTCGTCGACCACGGGCGCGTCATCGCCGACGACACGGCCGCGAACCTCAAGGCCGAGCTCGCCGGGGACCGCGTCCTCGTCACGCTCGCGCCGTCGGGCGGTCCCGGGCACGACGACGCCGCCCACCTCACCGCGCTGGCCCGCCGCGTCGAGGGCTTCCGCGAGGTGACCCGAGCGCCCGCGGGCGCGGACGCCGTCGGGCCGGGTGCCGGGCCCGATGGCGGGCCTGACGATGCGCACGCGCTCGAGGTCCGCGCCGAGCAGGGCGACGTGTACCTGCCCCGGCTGCTGCGCGCCGCGGACGCCGCCGGGATCGCCGTCGACACCGCGCAGGTGCGCCGGCCCACGCTCGACGACGTCTTCCTCGCCCTCACCGGGCGCAGCCTGCGCGAAGCCGGCGCCGCCACCACGGGCGCCGACGCCCCCACCGAGAGGACCGCAGCATGAGCACCGTCACCACGACCCCGACCACGCCGCGCACGGCACCGAGCCGGGCGCACGCCCCGCGCCGCGGCCTCGCCTCCTTCGCGCGCGACACCGGCATCGTGCTCGTGCGCGAGCTGCGGCCCGTGCTGCACGACCCGTTCTCCGTGCTCTTCGGGCTCGTCCAGCCGATCGTCTTCCTCGCGCTGTTCGGCCCGCTCCTCGTCGGGTCCCTCGGCGGCACGACGACCGGCCAGGAGGTCCTGGGCGGGAACGTCTGGCAGTGGTTCGTGCCGTCGATCCTCGTCATGACGACCCTCTTCGGGACGTCCACGACCGGCGCGAACCTCCTCGTCGAGCTGCAGACGGGGGCGCACGAGCGGATGCTCGTCGCGCCGCTGTCGCGCGCGTCGCTCCTCGTCGGGCGCGCGCTCAAGGAGATGGTCCCGATCCTCGCGCAGTCCGTCGTCGTGGTGCTCGTCATGCTGCCGTTCGGGTTCGAGCTGCACCCCGCCGGAGCCGTCCTCGGCCTCGTGCTGCTCGCCGTCTTCGGCGTGGGGATCGGGTCGCTCAGCTACGCGCTCGCGCTCGCCGTCCGCAAGCAGGACTGGATGTTCTGGGTCGTGCAGCAGACGCTCGTCTTCCCGCTCATGATCCTGTCCGGCATGCTCCTGCCGCTCGAGACGGGTCCCCGCTGGATGCAGGTCGCGTCCGACGTCAACCCGCTGCGCTACGTGGTCGACGCCGAGCGCGCGCTCTTCGCGGGCGACCTCACGGCGTCCACCGTCGCGTGGGGGTGGGTCGCCGCCGTCGTGACGGCCGCCGTCGGCCTCGCGGTCGGGATCCGGACCATGGTGCGGACGACCGACTGAGGACGAGCACGCGTCAGGCCCGGGCCAGCTCCACGGCCCGGGCCACCGCGCTCCCCGGGCTCGTCAGCACCCGGACGGGCAGGTCGGCGAGCAGCCGGGCGGCGGGCGCCATGCTCGCCTGCGCGAGCACGACCACCTCGGGGGCGCACCGCGCGACGACGTCCCGCGCCGCGTCGGCGACGGCCCGGTGGTACGCCGCGAGGTCACCGGCCTCGAACGCCGCCCAGGCGTCGCCGCAGACGAAAGGCTCCAGCTCGACCTGCGTCCCCGCGCGACGGGCCGCGTCGGTGAGGAGCTCCGTCGTCGGGGCCAGCGTGGAGGCGAGCGCGACGACGACGGCGACCCGGCCGCCGTCGCGCACCGCCTCCGCCGCGAGCGGCGCGTCCACCCGCACCACGGGGACCACGGCCGCCCCCAGGCCGGCGCTCTCCGCGACCGGCCCCAGAGTCGAGCAGGTGCACACCACCACCGACGCCCCCGTCCCGGCGAGCGCCGCGACGTGGGACCGCACCCGCGCGGCGACGGGCTCGCCCGCCCGCGCGGTGTCGAGCAAGGGCACGTCGACGCGGTGCGTGTGGCCCTCCCCCGGCGCGAGCTCGTCGACGAGCGCGCCGAACGTCGCGACGTGGACCTCCGCCGTGTGCAGGAACCCGATCATGCGTGCCTCCGGTCGTCGTCGTGGTGCGTTCTCGGCTCGACGCGACGAGAGGCGCGCGGCCCGGCGCGGGGTGCGCGACCGGGGCCGCTCGGCGGGCTCAGGCGGTGTGCTCGCGGAAGGCGTCGGTGAGCGTGGGGCCGTCGTCGGTGCCCAGGCGCCAGACGCTCCAGCCGTCGGCGGTGTGGGTGCCGGAGACCGCGACCGCGGCGAGGTCCGGGTGGCGGAACCGGGCGCCGTCGGACAGCTCGATGAAGCCGTCGGGCTGGAGCACCGCCTCGAAGCGCTGCCCGCGCCGGGGCCGCGACCACACGAGCTGGCGCGGGGCGCCGAACGCGCGGGCGAGCGCGACGAGGTCCGGGTCGTCCTCGGGGCCGAGCGGCAGGTCGGCCGCGGGCGGGGGCGGCACCGGCGCGACGTCACGGCTCGTGGACGGGAGGTCCGGGCCGGTGCCGACGTCGACGGGCGGGTGGTACGACAGCGGGTCGTAGGGGCGCTCCTGCGCGGGGCTGCGCTGGTCGCCGTACTCGTGCGTGAGGTACGACTCGCGCGTCCGGATCGACTCCCGGGTGCGGATCGACTCGCGCGTGAGGATCGAGGTGCGCGGGGCCGGAGCCTCGTCGGTGCTCTCGACCGGGCGGCGGTCGGCCCAGGCCGTCGGCGCGGGCTCGGGCGCGGTCGGCGCGGTGAGCGGGTCGTCCAGGGGCACGAAGTCGAGCACGGGCGGCTCGGAGCGGCGCGGCTCGCCCGCCGCGGTGAGCGGGGCGAGCTGGCCCGTCTCGTCGGCCGACGACGGCGCGACGCCGTAGGTGGTGCGGGGCTCCAGCTCGGCGGCCCGGCGGCGCTCCGCCCGGGACTTCGCGGCCTGACGCGTCACCACGGGAAACTTGCCGGTCAGGGCTCGGCCCACGGCGACGCCGTCCGCGAAGTCGGAACCGGGAGCGACGGCACGGCCCCGCGGGGGCTCGGGTGCCGCGGGTGGCGCGGGGTTGTCGCGCGTCATCGCGAGCGGGGACACGTCGACGAAGCGGCGGCCGTCGGCCCCGTGGACCACGCCGAGGCGCAGCACCGCGACCGGAGAGCCGGGCTGGCGCAGGAAGTCGAGCGCGTCCTGGATGCCGGGCGCCGCGCTCGAGCAGATGACGATGAGGCGCGCGCCCGTGGCGCGCGCGGTCGCCTGCGAGCGCGTGAGGGGCACGTTGTCGTAGAACGCGGCGACGTCCTGCTGGAAGCGCGACGCGCCGCCCGTGTAGCGCGCGGCGAGCTCGGCGCGCGTGAGGCGACCGGCCCGGCCCGCGTGGTTGAGCGCCGCGGTCAGCGCCTCCTCGGTGAGCTCGGCCGTGACCTCGATGACGACCGGCAGCCCCGCCGCGTCGAGCGCGAGGAGGTGCGGCTCGTCGTCGGACGTGCCCTGCGCGACCGGGAAGATCTGCTCGCCCAGCAGTCCCTCGAGGTTGCCGTCCACCACCCGCTGCGCGTCCGTCCCGAAGGCTCCTGCCGGCTGGGGCGGCTGGACCAGAACGGGACGCTCGGCGTCCACCTCGAAGAGGGGCATCGGGGGTTCTCCTGCAGCAGCGGAAACGCGACCTGGGCGGGGGCGTATGCGCCATAGCCTACGGGGGCGGGTCAAGTCCCTCGAAGCGGGCGAACCGGTGCGCAAGGGCCGTCCGGCCCTGCCCGTCGGCCCGGGCGTCACGCCGCAGGTCAGGCGTGCCCGGTGTCCTCCGACTCGGCCGCGAGCCGCTCCTCGACGCGCTCGACCTTGCCCGTGAGCTCGCCCGTGCGACCCGGGCGCAGGTCGGCCTTGAGGACGAGCGACACGCGGTGCCCGCCCGCGCCGACGGCCTCGGTCGCGCGCTGGATCACGGGCATGACGACGTCCCAGTCGCCCTCGATCTCGGTGAACATCGACGTGGTGCGGTTCGGCAGGCCCGACTCGCGGACGATGCGGACGGCCTCGGCGACGGAGTCCGCGACGGACTCGCCGGCACCGAGCGGGGCGACGGAGAAGGCGAAGACGGCCATGGGGCCATCGTGGCACGGCTGCGCGCCCCGGGCCGCGGTCGCGGGCTCCGCGAAGGCTCTCCGAGGGCCCCGCGCTCCGACGTAGGCTCGTCGTCGTGACAGCAGAACACCGCACCGACCGCGTGACCGTGCTCGCGGGAGGGGTCGGCGGGGCCCGCCTCGCGCACGGCCTGGACCTCGCGGGGACGGACCTCACGGTCGTCGTCAACGTCGCCGACGACGTCGAGCTCCACGGGCTGTGGATCTCGCCCGACCTCGACACCGTGACGTACACGCTCGCTGGGCTCGCGGACGAGGAGCGCGGCTGGGGCGTCGTCGGGGAGACGTACGCGGCACTGGAGGCGATGGGCCGGCTCGGCGAGGACACGTGGTTCACGCTCGGCGACCGCGACCTCGCGACGCACGTCGTGCGGACGGCCCGGCTGCGCGCGGGCGCGCCGCTGTCCGACGTCACCGCGCAGCTCACGTCCGCGCTCGGCGTCCGGGCGCGCGTGCTGCCCGTGACCGACGACCGCGTCGCGACGCTCGTCGACACGCCCGCCGGTCGCCTCGGGTTCCAGGAGTACTTCGTGGGCCGTCGGCACGCGGACGACGTGCTGGGGCTCGTGTACGACGGCATCGACGCCGCGCGCCCGGCGCCCGGCGTGCTCGACGCGGTGACCGGAGCCGACGTGGTCGTGGTCGCGCCGTCGAACCCCTTTCTGTCGGTGGAGCCGGTGCTGGGCGTCGTGGGCGTGCGGGAGGCGCTCGCCGGGACGTCGGCGCGGTGCGTCGCGGTGAGCCCGATCGTCGGCGGTCGGGCGCTCAAGGGCCCCGCGGCGCAGATCCTCACGACGCTCGGGCACGAGGTCTCCGCGCTCGGCGTCGCACGCCTGTACGTGGGCCTGGTGGACGTCATGGTGATCGACGACCACGACGCGCACCTCGCGGACGACGTCCGCGCGCTCGGGATGGACGTCGTCGTGACGGACACGGTCATGGGCGGCGCCGAGGGCCGCGAGCGCCTGGCACGCACGCTCCTGTCGGGTCCCGCACGTGGCTGAGCCGCCCGACGCCGGCGCCCACCCGGGTGCGGCCGCGCGCCCGGGGCGTGTGGTCGCCGTCGTGCCGCTGCGCGACGGCTCGTCGGGGAAGTCGCGCCTCGCGCACGTGCTCGACCCCGCGTCGCGCAGCAGGCTGATCGGCGTGCTCGCACGGCACGTCGTGGGGACGCTGCTCGCGAGCGACGGCGTCGAGCGCGTGGTCGTCGTGACGTCCGACCCGCGGTTCACGTGGCGGGCGCTGCGGGACGTCGTGGTGGACGGCGCCGCCGCGGCGACGGACGACGGCGACGGTCTGCCCCTCCTCACCGCCGACGCGGACCGCCTGCGCATCGTGCTCCAGCCCGCGGACCGGCCGGGCCTGGACGCCGCGGTGGACGTCGGGCGCGAGATCGCGGCGTCGGAGCCGGAGGTGGGCACGACGTCGGGCCCGGCGGAGCACGGACCGGTGCGGCTCCTCGTGGCGCACGCCGACCTCCCCGCGCTCACGACCGCGGACGTCGCGGCGCTCCTCGCCGAGGACGCCCCCGTCGTCGTCGCGACGGACCGCCTCGGAGCGGGCACGAACCTGCTCGTCCTCGACCCCCCGGCCTCCGCGCCGTCGAGCACGACCTTGCTGTCGGGAACCGGCACAGAACGCCAGGAACCTCGTGTTCGGCCCGGCGGCGGTCCTCACGGTGCGGGGTTCCGGTTCCGGTTCGGGCCGGGCAGTCGCGCGGCGCACGTCGCGGAGGCCGAGCGGCTGGGGCTGCGGGCCGTCGTCGTGCAGCGGCCCGGGACCGCCGTCGACCTGGACACCGTGGACGACTGGAGCGAGCTGCCCCCGCACGTGCGGGCCGTCGTCGGGCTGCACGTCCCGGCGCTGCGCGACCACGACGCCTGACGGCGGTCGTCACCGCGGTGACGACCGGCCTCCCCAGCGCCCGCGGTGCACGACGTCGTCGAGCGGCTTGCGCGCACGACGGCGCGGCGAGCCCGTGGCCGCCCGGTCGGCGGGGTGCCCGACGGCGACGACCCCGGTCGGTGCGTACGCGTCAGGGATCCCGAACGCCGCGCGCAGCCGCCCGACCTCGCCCGGCGCGACGCCGAAGAAGCACGCGCCGAGCCCGTCGTCGACGGCGGTCTGGAGCATGAGCAGCGCCGCCATCCCGGCGTCGACGTGCCAGTACGGCACGGCCCAGCGGTTCTCGTCGCGGTCCGCCCAGCCCTTGTCGTCCTCGGCGTACCGGTCGAGGTAGACGTCCTTCGACGTGAGGACCACGACGAGCACGGGCGCCGTGCGCATCCCGGCGAGCCACGTGCTCATGCTCCGCTCGGGCTGCTCGGGCGAGGTCGCGGCCCAGAAGCGCGCGACGTCGTCGGGCTCGGTGAGCACGAGGAACGACCACCCCTGCGCGAACCCCGCGCTCGGCGCGCGGACGGCGTTGCGCACGAGGCGGTCGACGGCGTCCGGACGGACCGGCTCGTCGGTGAACCGGCGCACCATGCGCCGGCGTCGGACGACGTCCTGGAACTCCACAGGGCCCCCTCGGCACGGTCCGGGAACAGGTCCCCGCACCCTATCCGGCGACGCGTCGCGTCATCCGCAGCTCGACGAGGCGGGGATCGCTCGGGAGGGGCTGGGTCTCGCCGGTCGGCGCGAAGCCCGCGCGCTCGTAGAGACGGAGCGCGGGAGCGTTGGTCGCGGTGACCCAGAGCGAGAGCGTGCGCGCGCCGAGCTCGGCGGCGAGCGCGTCCGCGTGCTCCAGGAGCGTCGCCGCGACGCCGCTCCCCCGCGCGCCGGGCTCGACCCACACGGACACGAGCTCGGCCACGGTCGGGTCGTCGGGCGAGGGAACGACGGCCGCGACCCCCACCACGGGACCGGGCGACCGGCCCCTCACGGGCGGGGCGCCGTCGTCGGACTGGCCGCGGTCGCCAGGTGGGCCGCCGTCGAGCGTCGTCCGCGCCAGGAGCGTGCGCCCCTGCGCCGCGCGCTCGCGCCACACGTCGTCGGGGAAGGCGACCTCGCGCGCGAGGGTCGAGCCGAACGCGGACGGCGCGTCCGCGAGCGCCCGCAGGCGGACGTCCCGCAGGTCGCGCCAGTCGTCCGGCCGGGCGCGCTCGACGAGCGTGGTGGGCATCGGCCCATCGTGGCAGCCCGGCTCGGCGTGGGTGCGCCGGACCGGGCCGCTCGACCGGCTCAGGCTGCTCGGCCGCCTCAGGCCGCGTCGAGGCGTGCGCGCAGCTCGGGGTCGAGCTCGAGGTCGGCCGCGCCGAGGAGGTCGTCGAGCTGCTCGACCGTGCTGGGCCCGATCACCGGGATCACCGCGTGCTCGCCCCCGAGGAGCCACGCGAGCGCGACCTGGTTCGGCGTCGCGCCGAGCTCGCCCGCGACCTCGTGCAGGAGGCGGACGCGCTCGCACGTGGTCGGGTGGTCGAACCCGTCCCACAACGGCTTGTCCCGGCGCACGTACGCGCCCTGGAGGATCGGCGAGTAGGCCGTGACGGCGAGCGGCGGGCGGTCCTCGACGCCCGTGGACGCCGCGTAGTCGAGCAACTCGTACGACGCCCAGTTGTGCCGGCCCGGCTCGGGCGTCGGGTAGGCGTAGGTGTAGTTCTGCTGGACGAGCCCGTAGGGCGCGACGCCCTGGCGCAGCGCCTCCTCGCGCGCCTCGACGACGCGCCACAGCGCGACGTTCGAGATGCCCGTGATGCCGACGACGCCCTCCGCCTGGAGCTTGCCGAACGCGCCGACGGTCTCGGCGAGCGGCGTCCCGTGGTCGTCGACGTGCCCGTACAGCACGTCCAGGTGGTCCACGCCGAGGTGGCGCAGGCTCTCGTGCGCCTCGTCCGCGACGACGTCGGCGCCGAGCCCCTGGAAGTTCGTCGGCTCGACGTTCTGCAGCGGCAGGGCCGGGTCCTTCTTGGCCGCGCCGAGCTTCGTCGCGATCCGGACCTCGTCGCGCGCGCCGCGGCTCGCGAGCCAGCGGCCGAGCAGGTCCTCGCTGTCGCGGCCGTGGCCACCGGCCCAGAAGCTGTAGTTGTTCGCGGTGTCGAGGAACGTGCCGCCCGCCTCGCGGTACCGGTCGAGGATCGCGAACGACGTGTCCTCGTCGACGCGCGTGCCCATGTTCATCGTGCCGAGGCACAGGGTCGACACCTCGAAGGAGGTGCGCCCGTCGCCGATGGTGCGGTACCGCATGGTGGTCTCCCTGGGTGTGTCGGTGGTCCGAGCGGTCCGTGGTGGACCTGTGGTCTCGGTGACGTGCTCCACGCTAGGGAGCCACCGGCCCGGGTGTACGGTCCGATTCCATGGGCGTCGACCAGACCACTTCCTCCCGGGCGGCACCTCCGGAGACGACCGCGCTCGCCTGGGAGGCGCTGCTCGACCTGGGGACGGGGCCGGGCTCGCGCGTCGAGCGGCTGGAACGCGCGATCCGGGACGCCGCGCGCGGCGGGCGGGTGCCCGTCGGGGCGGCGCTGCCGCCGAGCCGGCAGCTCGCCGAGACGCTCGGGGTGTCGCGATGGGTCGTCACGGAGGCGTACGGCCAGCTCGTCGCGGAGGGCTTCCTCGAGGCGCGCGCCGGGTCCGCGACCCGTGTCTCGGCCGCCGCCCGACCGGGGAGCCCGGGGGCGACCGTGGGCGCGGGTCGTGGCGCGCCCGCCGGGAACCGCGGGGCACGAGCGGCGGACGACGGACCCCCGCCCACCGCCGCGCGCGCCCGGTTCGACCTCGCACCGGGCGTCCCGGATCTGCGGCACGTCCCGCGCGACGCGTGGCTCCGCGCGGCACGCGAGGCGCTCGGCACGTCCGGCGGGACGGCGTCGAACGACGACCTCGGGCAGCCGTCCCCCGCCGGGCACCCGCACGCGCGCGCCGTCGTCGCCGGCCACCTGCGCCGGGCGCGCGTCGTCACCGGGCCGGACGACGCCGTCGTGCTGACGCGCGGCGCGACGGACGGCATGGCGCGCGTCGCCGCCGCGCTCGTAGAGGCGGGCCACACGCACCTGCTCGTCGAGGACCCGAGCTGGTCGGTGCTGCGCGACGTCGCGGCACGCGCCGGTCTCACCCCCGTCCCGGTCCCCGTGGACGCCGGCGGCGCGGACGTCGAGGCGCTCGTCGACGCGTCCCGACGGACGGGCGCTCGGGCCGCGCTCCTCACGCCCGCGCACCAGTTCCCCACCGGCTCCGCGCTCGCGCCCGAGCGGCGCGAGGCCGTCCTCGCCTGGGCGCGGGACGTCGACGGCGTCGTCGTCGAGGACGACTACGACGCCGAGTTCCGCTACGACCGCCGGCCCGTCGCCGCGCTCCAGCAGCTCGATCCCGACCGGGTCGTGCTGCTCGGCTCGGTGAGCAAGACGATGAGCCCTGCGTTCGGCGTCGGGTGGATGGTCGTGCCCGCGCGCTGGCGCGAGTCCGTCGCGCGCGCTGCCGCCCCGCACGGCCCGACGGCGGCCCCGTCCACCGTCGACCAGCTCACGTTCGCGCGGCTCGTCGCGTCCGGCGGCTACGACCGGCACCTGCGCGCCGCGCGCTGGCGCTACCGCCGCCGTCGCGACGCCGTGCTCGACGCCCTCTCCCGCGAGCTGCCCGGCGCCGCGGTGAGCGGCATCGCGGCGGGGATGCACGCGCTGCTGTCCCTGCCGGGCGCGCCGGACGACCCCGCGCCCGACGCCGCGCACGTCGTGCGCGAGGCCGCGCGGCGCGAGGTGACCGTCGTCGACCTGCGCCGCTACCAGGTGCGCCCCGCCGAGCGGTCGACGACCCTCGTGCTCGGGTACGGCAACCTCGCCGACGCCCGCGTCGGCGAGGCCGTCGCCCGGCTCGCCGACGCGGTGCGTGCCGCTCCTCGTCGTGGGACAGGAGGCTGAGTCGTCGCGCCGCGCGCCGACGAACCAACCGCCCCGGGCAAGACCGGGCCGCGTCGCGACACGAGCAGGGCATGGAGACGACGTCGCACCGCCACGCTCGGCCGTCCCGGACGACGGCGGCGCTCGCCCTGGGCGGGCTCGTCGTCGCGCCGCTCGCGGCCGGGTGCGCGCCCGCGAGCGCCGAGGGGCCGGTTGCCGGACTCGCGGAGGCACGGGACCGGTGGGCTGCGGCGGGGTACGACGACTACGCGTTCACGCTCACGTCGTCGTGCGGCGAGCGGAACCTCGTCGGGGACTTCGACGTCGAGGTCGCGGCCGACGAGGTGGTCGCGGTCTCCGCGAGCCTCGCGCACCTGGAGATGACCCCGGAGTCCTACGTCGAGAGCGGTGGCCGCACGATCGCCGGGTTCCTCGACCTCGTCGACGAGCGCCACGACGACGTCACCGACGTCGCGTTCGACGACGCGCTGGGCTACCCGTCGTCGCTCACGCTCGACCCGGTGCCGCGCGCGATCGACGACGAGGAGTGCTACGCGATCACGGACGTGCACCCCGCGCGCGGCTGACGGCCGCGCGGCGCCACGCTCAGAGCCGCTCGGCGAGCAGCTCGACGAGAGCCTTGCCCTGCACACCGGCGAGGTCGTCCGCCTGGGTGCGGCACGAGAAGCCGTCCGCGAGGTACACGTCGCCGGGGGCGGCGTCGCGCAGCGCGGGCAGCAGAGCGTTCTCCGCGACGGCGACCGACGTCTCGTAGTGGCCCTTCTGCATGCCGAAGTTCCCCGCGAGGCCGCAGCACCCGGCGAGCACCTTGATCGTCGCGCCCGCGTCGCGCAGCAGCCGCTCGTCCGCGGCGAAGCCCATCACCGAGTGCTGGTGGCAGTGCGGCTGCACGACGGCCGTCACGTCCGACAGGTCGGGCACGCGCCACCCGGACTCGTGCCCGGGCGCGGTGTCGACCGACGTCAGGAGCTCCGCGAGCGTCCGCGTCGCGGCGGAGACCGCCTGGGCCCGCGGGTCGTCGGGGAACAGGTCCACGAGGTCGGAGCGCAGCACGGCCGTGCACGACGGCTCGAGCCCCATGATCGGGATGCCGTTCACGGCGTACGGGCCGAGCACGGACAGCAGGTTCTCCAGGCGCTTGCGCGCGCCGTCGAGCTGGCCCGTGCTGATCCACGTGAGGCCGCAGCACGCCTGCTCGTCGGGCACGACGACGTCGTACCCGGCCGCCGTGAGCACCGTGACGGCCGCCTGCGGCACACCCGGCGACATGTTGTCGCTGAACGAGTCGGTCCACAGGACGACCTTCGGGCGCTCGTCGCGCACGGGGCGGCCGGGCTGCTGCCCGATGCGCAGGCCGGGCACGCCCTGGGTCGCGCCGCCGCGCTTCCACCACGTGCGGAACGGCACCTCGGCGAACTCCGTCATGGAGCGGCGCGTGTCCATGCCGCCCGCCCACAGGACCGCCTTCGCGAGCGGCCGGAACCCGAGCAGCTTGTTGGCCAGACGCGGCATCCCCGTCGCGAGGCGCGCCCAGACCGGGAGCCAGCCGAGCGAGTAGTGGTCGACGGGGCGCAGCCTGCCGCGGTACGTCCGGTACAGCACCTCGGACTTGTACTGCGCCATGTCGACGCCCGCGGGGCAGTCGCTCGAGCACGCCTTGCAGGACAGGCACAGGTCGAGCGACTCGCGCACCTCAGGCGCCGCGAGACCGCCGACGAGCGTGCCGTTCACCGCCTCCTGGAGCACGCGGGCGCGGGCGCGCGTGACGTCCTTCTCGTCCTTCGTCGCCTGGTACGACGGGCACATGAAGCCGCCCGCGGCGCTGGTGTCGGCGCGGCACTTGCCGACGCCGACGCACCGGTGCACGGCCTGGGTCATGTCGCCGTGGTCGTGCGCGAACGAGAAGCCCTGGTAGCCGGCGCGGCGAGAGATCTTCGTGACCTTCGCAGGCGCGGCCGTGCTCGTCCCGGGTGTCCCCGGCGCGCCGACCTTCGACAGCAGCGGGTGCGCGTGCGGGCGGCGCAGGTCGTCGTCGACGGCGCTCGGGCGCACCACGACGCCCGGGTTCATCACGTCCTGCGGGTCGAACAGCGCCTTGAACCGCTCCATGAGCGCGATCGCCTCGGGGCTGTACATGACCGGCAGCAGCTCCGAGCGCGCGCGGCCGTCGCCGTGCTCGCCCGAGAGCGAGCCGCCGTACTTGGCGACGAGCTCGGCCGCCTCCAGCATGAACGTGCGCAGCACCGAGCCCGACGCCTCGAGCGGGATGTCGATGCGCAGGTGCACGCACCCGTCGCCGAAGTGCCCGTACGGCAGGCCGTCGACGCCGTAGCGCGCCATGAGCGCGTCGAGGTCGCGCAGGTAGTCGCCCAGCTTCTCCGGCGGGACGGCGGAGTCCTCCCAGCCCGGCCACGCCTGCTCGCCCGCGGGCGTGCGCCCGGCGAGCCCCGCGCCGTCGGCCCGGATCTGCCACATCTTGGTCGCCTCGGGGCCCGCGGGCAGGATCATCGTGGCCTCGCTGCCCGACGCCGCGACGATCGCCTCGGCGTTCGCCATCGCCTCCTCGGGGGTCGCGCCGCCGACCTCGACCATGAGCCAGCCGGCGCCCGGCGGCAGCGGCGGCACCGACGCGTCGCCCTTGGCGCGGCGCACGACGTCGACGAGCCGCGCGTCGAGGCCCTCGACCGCGAGCGGGCTGAGGTCGAGGAAGGTCGGGACGTCGTCGGCCGCGGACGGCATGTCCGGGTAGCCCAGCACGACGAGCGTCGGCTTGGACGGCACCGGCACCAGGCGCACCGTGGCCTCGAGGATCGTCACGAGCGTGCCCTCGGTGCCGACGAGCGCCTTCGCGAGGTCCGACCCGTTCTCGGGCAACAGGTGCTCGAGCGAGTAGCCCGACACCTGGCGCCCGAACCGCCCGAACTCCGTGCGGATCAGTGCGAGGTTCTCGCGGACGAGCTCGGCCAGGCCGGGGACCGCCGCGAACGTCGGGTCGCCCTTGCCTGCGGTGAAGCGGCGGCCGCGGCCGTCGACGACGTCGAGCGCGAGGACGTTGTCGACCGTGCGCCCGTACGCGACGGCGTGCGGACCGCACGCGTTGTTGCCGATCATGCCGCCGAGCGTCGCGCGGTTCTGCGTCGACGGGTCCGGGCCGAACCGCAGCCCGTGCGGCGCCGCCTCCTGCTGGAGCGTCGACATGACGACACCCGGCTCGATGCGGGCCGTGCGCTCCTCCGGGTCGACGTCGAGCACGCGGTTCACGTGCCGCGTGAAGTCCAGGACGACGCCCGGGCCGATCGAGTTCCCCGCGACCGACGTCCCCGCCCCGCGCGCCGTGACCGGCACCTCGAGCTCGCGCAGCACGTCCAGCGCGGCGACGACGTCGTCCACGTCCTGCGGGTAGACCACGGCCTCGGGCACGACGCGGTAGTTCGACGCATCGGTCGAGTACTCCGCGCGGCGACGCGTCGCGGTGTCGACCGTGCCGCGCACGACCGTCCGCAGCGCGTCCGCGAGCGCCGTGCGCGCGGCGTCGGCCGCCCGCTCCGCCTCGCGGACGGCAGCCGCGCGCTCCGCCTCCGGCGACGTCGTCGCGCGGGAGCCGGACCGCCGCGAGCCGTTCCCGTGCTGCGTGGCGGGGGTCGTGGTGGCGTCGATCTCAGCGGACACGTCGCGATTGTCGCACCCTGGCGCCCGGACCCGACGGTCTGTCCGCCCCCTGACCCCCGGCAGGCCCGTGGTCGCGCGAGGTAGAGCCCCAGTCCGCCGAGGTAGAGCCCTGGTCCGCCGAGGTAGAGCCTCGGTCCGCCGACGTAGAGGCCTGGTCATGCCAGACGGCGCGTGGTCACCTATCACGGCCGAGGCTGCGGCCGGCATGGGCACCTGATGCCCGACGGCGGGCGGTCGCCCGCCGCGGGCGGGTCGCCGCGGCCCGACGTGAGCGAACGACGCCGCGGGTCGTTCGCCCAGGTGAGCGAAGACCACGGCGAGACGACGCCGGGCGGGGTGGGTGGTGGTGCCGCGTCGTGGCGGGCCTGGCCGGGGCGACGCGAGGAACGAGCGGCGCGGATGGTAGCCGCGGCACCACCACCCACCCCGACCACCCGACGTCACCACACGCCGTCGGGCGCAAGAACCACGGCTCTACCTCGACAGACCACGGCTCTACCTCGACAGACTACGGCTCTACCTCGGCAGACCGGGCCTCTACCTCGCGCGACCGGGCCTCTACCTCGGTGTCAGAGGACGAGTTCCGGCTGGAGCTTCTTGATGGTCCAGACGCGCTGCTTGCGGGCGGCGACCGTCGTCAGGGCGAGGGCGGCGACCAGCACGACGACGAGCACCGTGACGTCGCGCGTCACCGTCGCCATGTTGCCGCCGTAGAGGAGCTGCCGCAGGCCCTCGACGGCGTACGTCATGGGCAGGAACCGGTGCATGGAGCGCAGCGGCTCGGGGATCGTCTGCCACGGGAACGTGCCGCCCGCGGTGACGAGCTGGACGAGCATGAGCACGAGCCCGAGGAACTGGCCCGCGGCGCCGAGCCAGACGTTGAGCGCCTGGAGGATCGCGACGAACGTCGCCGACACCAGCACGAGGAACAGCGCGGTCCCGACCCCGTGGACCGGGTCGATGTCGAGCGCGAACTTCGTCACGGTGAACATCGCGGCGACCTGCACGACGCCGATCGCGGCCGGGGTGAGCCACCCGCCCAGGGCGGTGGCCAGGCCCGACCTCCCGGCGGCGAGGGCCCGCGACGACAGCGGGCGCACGAGCAGGAAGAGCACGTAGGCGCCGATCCACGTCGCGAGCGACAGGAAGAACGGCGCGAGGCCGACGCCGTACGTGCCCGCGGACGACAGCGCGTCGCTCTGCACGGACACGGGGTTGCCGATGGTCTCGGCCGTGTCCTGGCGGGTCTGCTCGTCGAGGTCCGGCACCTGCCCGAGACCCTCGGCGAGCCCGTCGCGGAGCTGCGTGACGCCGTCGACGAGCTCGCCCGAGCCGTCGCGCAGCTGCGACGTGCCGTCCGCGAGCGAGGTGGCGCCGTCGGACACCTGGCGCGTGCCGTCGGCGAGCTGCGAGACGCCGTCCACGAGCTGCGGGGTCGCGGCGGCGAGCTGTCCGGTGCCGTCGGCGAGGCGGTCCGCGCCGTCGGCGGCGCTCGCGATGCCGGAGGTCAGCTGCGGCGTCGCGCCCGCGAGCTGGGCCGCGCCGTCGGACACCTGGCGCGACCCGTCGGCGAGCTGGTCGAGCTTCCCGGACGCGGCGGTCACCTGGTCGACGGCGCCCTGCACCTGCGCGCGCTGCTGGTCGAGCACGGGGCCGACCTGCGACCGCACCTGGTCCGCGGTCGCCCGGTCGATGACGCCGTCGGCGACGAGCTGGTCGAGCCGGGCGTCGACGTCGCCGCGGATCGTGTCGAGCGTCGGGAGCACCTCGCCCGCGGCCGCGGCGGCCTGCTGCCCGTACTGCGCGACCTGCGCGTTCCCGTCCGCGACCTGCGCGGCGCCGTCGGCGAGCTGCTGGGTCTGGGCGGGCAGCGACGACGTCGCGCCCCGGAGCGTCCCGAGCCCCGACGCGAGCGCCTCCGCGCCGTCGTCGAGCTGCCCGACGGCGTCCGCGAGCGTCCCGGTGCTCGCGTCGAGACGCTCGGCGCCGTCGGCGGCCTGCCCCGCGCCGTCGGCGAGGGTGTGCGCGCCGTCGTCCGCGGTGACGAGGCCGTCGCGGAGCTGCGTCGACCCGTCGAGGAGCTGGTCCGCGCCGTCCACGGCGTCGGCGAGGTTGGTGTGGATGGACGCGAAGCCGCGCAGGAACGTGTCCGCCGCCTCGGTGCCCACCTGCTCGGCGATCGAGTCGCGCACCTTGCCGACGATCTGGTCCGCGATCGTGCGCGCGAGGTAGTTGTTCGCGTCGTTGGTGATGAGCGTGAGGCTCGCCTGCTGCGGCTCGAACTCGCCCGCGGACGCGAGGTCGGCGGAGAACGTCGGGCCGATGACGAGCGCGGCGTCGTACCGGCCGGACCGCACCCCGTACTCGGCATCGACCTGGCTCGTCTCGACCCAGCCGAAGCCGCCGTCGTCGAGCAGCTGGTCGGCGACGTCACGCCCGAAGTCGCGCCGCGTCGTCGTGCCCGTCTGGGCGTCGGTGGTCGTCGTGCCCTCGTCGAGCACGACGAGCGCGGCGGGGATCTCGTCGAGCTTGTCGTACGGGTCGTGGTTCGCGAACAGGTAGAGGCCCGCGTAGAGCGTGGGGATGAGTGCCATCGCGAGGATCGCGAGGCGGGGCAGCGTGCCCGCGGCGAGGCGGCGCAGCTCGGACAGCCCGAGGCGGATCGCGGTCATCGGTCCTCCTCGGGGTCGTGCGGGGCTGTGGGCTCGTCGGTCGCGGTGGGCGCGGTCCCCGGGACGGGCTGCTCGGGAGCCGGGCCCGGCTCAGGCTCGGGCGCGGGGTCCGGCTCCGGCGTGGGGTCCGGGTCCGGGTCCCGCGGCGGCTCCGGGCGCGTGCGCAGCACGACGGCGGGCGGCTGGTGGATCGACGCGCCGCGCGCGGGCGGGAGGTCCGCACCGAGGTCGCGGGCCGAGGCGCGCGTGCACTGCACGAGGACGCCGTACCCGGCGCCGGCGAGGCTCTGCGCGACCTCCCACCAGCCCGACGGCTCTCCCCCGTGCCGGTCGGGGAGCGTGAGCACGAGGAAGCGGACGTCGCGGTCCTCGGCCGCGAGCGCCGCGAGCAGCGCGGTGCGCACGACCCCGGGCACCTGGTCGAGGCGCCGCCCGCGGTCGGTGGCGAGCGAGTGGTCGGCGAGCCAGCGGGTCACGTCGGAGGGCAGCGAGCGGCGGCCGGCGAGCGCGAGGCCCTCGGCGACGACGTCGGCCACGGTGAGGGCGTCGTCGGGCTCGCTGATGCCGGGCACGTCGACGACGGCGGTCACGTCGCGCAGGGTCGCGGCGGCGCCGCGCGCCGATCGTCCGGCGCGGTGCGACGGCGTGCTCTCCGGGGTGAGCCGGACCTCGCCCCCGGACGGGTCGAAGCGGCCCGTCGCGACGAGGGCGAGCGCGGTGTGCCCGTGCCCGGGCTCCCCCGCGACGAGCACGCACTCGCCCGTGGACCAGGCGAGGTCCATCGGCTCGAGCATCGGCTCGCGCCGCCCGTCGACGTGCACGTCCGTCAGCGTGATCTGCATCCGGTTCTTCCCTCCGTGGCCCCCGGGCCTTCCCCGGGGCGCCGTTGACTCACGGTCAACAACGCTACGCCTGTTGTTGACTCGCGGTCAACAACAGCGTAGAACGGTGTCATGCCCCGCACGCCCACCCCCGCCGGTCCCTCCGGCCTCGACGGCTCGGTGCGCACCCGACCGGGCGCCCGCCGACGCCGCGAGCCCGCCGACCGGCGGCGCGAGCTGCTCGACGCGGCCTCGCGCCACGCCGACGAGCACGGCCTCGACGCCCTCACCCCGGCCGCGGTCGCAGCCCGCTCGGGCGCGTCCAGGGCGCTCGTCTTCCACTACTTCGCGTCCACCGCCGGGCTGCGCCGGGCCGTCGCGCTGGAGGCGGTGGCGGAGCTCGAGGCGGCGACGGTCGCACCGGACGATCGTCCCCTCGGCGAGCGCCCCGCGCTCGCCGTCGCCTCCTACCTCGACGCGGTCGAGGCGCGCCGGCTCGTGTGGCAGGACCTGTGGCGCGGGGTGCTCGCCGAGGACGACGCGACCCAGGAGGCGCTCGCGCGCGTCCGTGACGGGCTGGTCGCGCGCCTGACCTCGACCGTGAGCGCCACCACCGCGGACGCGCTGCCCACGACGCCCCGGCTCCGGCTCCTCGCCGCGGGCTGGGTCGCGCTCGTCGAGAACGTCACGGCCGCGTGGCTCGGCGGCGGCGACCTCACCCGCGCGGACATCGAGAGCCTCGTGCTCGCGAGCGCCGTCGTGCTCGTGCCCGAGCTCCCCGAGCCCGCGCGCGGCGCCGTCCTGGCCATCGCCCGGGCGAACTCGCCCGCGGCGGGCTAGCGTCGGGGCGACGGGCAGCGGACGAGGTCGGGAGGCAGCGCATGCGCGTGGTGGTCGTCGGAGCGAGCGGGAACGTCGGCACGGCGGTCCTGCGCCGGCTCGCGGAGGAACCGGTCGTGACGTCCGTCGTGGCGGTCGCGCGCCGGGTGCCGCGCGCGGACGGCTCGAGCACCGTGCGCTTCCCGCACGACGTCGCGACCTGGCGGTACGCGGACGTCGCAGCCCCCGACGCCGACCGGCGGCTCGACGCCGCGTTCGCCGGGGCGGACGTCGTCGTGCACCTCGCGTGGGCGATCCAGCCGAGCCACGACCGCAGGCGGCTGCGGCGCGTCAACGTCGAGGGCACGCGCCGCGTCGTCGAGGCGGCGCAGCGGGCAGGCGTCGCGCACGTGGTCGTGGCGTCGTCGGTCGGCGCCTACTCGCCCGCCCCGTACGCGGGCGACGCGCGCGACACCCCGGTCAACGAGGGCTGGCCCGTCGAGGGCGTCCCGGGCTCGTCGTACTCGGAGGACAAGGCTGCGGTCGAGACGCTGCTCGACGACCTCGACCGGGAGACGGGCCTCGTCGTCTCGCGCGTCCGCTCGGCGCTCGTGTTCCAGCGCGACGCGGGCTCCGAGATCGCGCGGTACTTCCTGGGCCCGCTCGGCACGCGCGTGCTGCGGCGCGACCCGCTCCCGACGGTCCCGCTGCCCGACGGCCTGCGGCTCCAGGTCGTCCACGCCGACGACCTCGCGGACGCCTACGCGCGGATCGTCGTGGGCCGGCACCCCGGGCCGTTCAACGTCGCCCACCCCGCGGTGCTCACGGCGCAGGACGTGGCCGACGTCGTCGCGGACGGCTCGCTGCGCACCGTCCCCTACGCGACGGCGCGGACCGCCGTCGCCGTCGCGTGGCGCGCGCGCCTCGTCCCCGTCGGCGAGGGCTGGCTCGACATGGCGATGCGCGCGCCCGTGCTCGACACCGAGCTCGCGACGGAGCTGCTGCGCTGGCGCCCCGTGCACGGCGCGAAGGACACGCTCGCCGAGCTCGTCGACGGCATCCGGGCGGGCGCCGGGACGTCCTCGCCCCCGCTCCTCCCCCGCTGACCGGACCGCGCGCGGCGTCCCGCCCCCGGCACGACGGACCCCGGGTCGCGCACCGCTGGACGGTGCGCGGCCCGGGGTCCGTCGTCGGTACCGGGGTCAGCTCTCGAGCGTGGCGTCCAGCGTGATCGTCGGGACGCCCGCGAGCGCCTTCGAGACGGGGCACGTGGCCTTGGCGGCCTCCGCCGCCTGCTGGAAGCCGGCGGCGTCGATGCCCTCGACCTCGCCGCGGACGGTCAGCGCGATCTCCGGGATCTGGAAGCCGCCCGCCGGGTCCGGCGCCAGGGTGACCTCCGCCGTGACCTCGAGCGAGACGGGCGTCGCGCCGGCCTCGCCGAGCAGCGCGGAGAACTGCATCGCGTAGCAGGACGAGTGCGCGGCGGCGATGAGCTCCTCGGGGCTCGTGACCCCGCCCGCGTCGTCGGCGGCTCGACGCGGGAAGGACACGTCGTACGTCCCGACCTTCGAGCTCGAGAGCTCGACCTGGCCCTGGCCGTCCTGGAGGCCGCCGTTCCAGGCGGTGCGTGCGATACGGGTGGGCATGCGAGATCTCCTTCGACGTCGTGGGTCCCGGGCAGGACCCGGTGCCCCGACCGTAACCCGCCGGGCCGCGCCCCGCCGGGACGGGGTGCGTGAGGTCTGCGTCACCCGACGCGGTCAGCCGAGCGTGCCCGCCGGGCGGTAGACGACCGACGACGCGCGGTCGTCGAACGAGCCGAGGCTCGCGCAGTGCGGCGTGCAGTTCTTCTTCGCGCCCGCGTAGGAGGTCGAGTCGTAGAGCGTCGCCCAGCACCCGGCGTACGTCGACGCCGAGGAGACGACGTTGTTCATGAGGAGGTTCGCGAGGTTCGGGAAGCCGTACGTCGAGCCGGTGTGGCACCCGTTCGTGCCCGACCCGTAGAGCACCTTCGACGCACCCTTGTAGCCCGGGTCCCGCCAGAGCACGCCGAGCACGATCGAGCTGGCCGCGGCCGCCGTCGCACGCTCCGTCGCCGCGGCGCGCGGGCCCGCCGTCGTGGTCGCGTTGAGCTCGGCGACGAGGCCGTCGACGTCGACCCGCGTGGCGCGTGCGAGGCGCGACGGCGCGACCTCGTCCCCGGACACGAACTCGAGCGCCTCCTCCAGCGAGTCGAAGCACGCCTCGTCAGCGGCGGGCAGGGTGGCCGGGTCCTGGCCCGGGAGGAGAGGCTGCGCCCGGACGGCGCAGCTCTCGCCGGTCGCGACGGGCGGGTCCGTGGCGGGGAGCGCCGCGAGGTCGCCTCCCGGGGCGGCCCGGACGTCCGACGACGAGGCGAGCGCCGGGCCGGCGACGGCGCCCACCAGCACGAGACCGGCGACGAGACCGGCGGACAGGCCGGCGGACAGGGCGCGGAGCGGAGTGCTGGTCATGGTTCTCCTTCTGCGTGGGCCACGCCCCCGGGTTCGCACCCCGTGGACCTGACGCGGGAAGGGGACTCCCACAGGACGGCCACGTCCCGTGACCCCGCCCGCATCCTAGGGCGGGCGGTCCCCCGGGGCCCGGCGGAGGTCCCCTGCCGCTGGGCAGGTCGGGCGGTCGTTGGTTACCGTGCTCGGGTGGCCTCGGTCCCACCCGGGCGAGACCGCTGGGAAGGACCCATCCACGAACCCTTCGCCGAACCGGCACTGCCGGGGAGATGAGTGTCGATGAAGCACCGTTCTCTACCCGTGTCACTGACCGCCGCCGCCGCGAGCCTCGCGGTCGTCGCGGCCGCCGCCGCACCCGCCGCCGCGGACCCGCCGCCCGACCCCGGCAACGCCTTCGGCGTGCAGTCGGGCGCGTCCCTCGAGCCGACCGAGAAGGTCGCGCCGTCGCTCGCGAAGGCGACCGGCACGGTCACCGCGTTCGTCGAGCTCGACGCGCCGTCGGCGGTCGACCTCACGGCGCAGGGCGCGAGCCCCGACGAGGTCGAGGCCAACGCGCAGGAGGTCGCGCAGCTCGCGGACGACGTCGTCCCGCAGCAGGCGACCGCCCGCAGCGCGGGCGCGCGCAACCCGCAGCAGGTGTCGGTCACGAGCACGCTCGTCGCGGGCGTCGTCGTCACGGGCGACGCGGCCCGCGTGCGCGACCTCGCGCGCGACGCCTCGGTCCGCACGGTCTACCGGATCATCCCCAAGCAGCCCGCGAACAAGGGCACGGACGTGTTCACGCGCGCGCTCGAGACGTGGCAGAGCACCGGCCTCACCGGCGAGGGCGTGCGCATCGGCATCATCGACACCGGCGTCGACTACACCCACAAGGCGTTCGGCGGCCCCGGCACCCAGGAGGCGTTCGACGAGGCCTACGGCGACCGCGGCACCGGCCCGGTCCCCGAGGGCACGTACGACGAGCTGAAGTTCCTCGGCGGCCACGACTTCGCCGGCTACGACTACGACGCGAGCGGCACCGTCCCCGGCACGACCCTCGTCCCGACGCCCGACGAGAACCCCATCGACTCGCTCGACTCGGTCGGCTCGGGCCACGGCTCGCACGTGGCCGGCACGACGGCGGCGTACGGCGTCACCGCGGACGGCGAGACGTTCGACGGCGACTACTCGACGCTCACGGACATCTCCGACTGGCAGGTCGGCCCGGGCTCCGCGCCCGAGGCGGGCATCTACGCGCTCAAGGTGTTCGGCGACCTCGGCGGCTCGACGGGCGTCGTCGTCGACGCGCTCGAGTGGGCGGCCGACCCGAACGGCGACGGCGACCTCTCCGACCGCCTCGACATCGTCAACCTCTCCCTCGGCTCCGACGGCTCGCCCGCGGACGACCCGGAGAACCTCTTCATCGACCAGCTCTCGCGCCTGGGCACGCTGTCCGTCATCGCGTCGGGCAACGCGGGCGACGTGACCGACGTCGGCGGCTCGCCCGGCAACGCGCGCACCGCGCTGACCGTCGCGAACTCGGTCGGCGACACCCAGACGTTCGACGCGGTCCGCGTCGAGGCGCCGGAGTCCCTCGCCGGCACGTACCCGGCGCAGAACTCCCAGGCGTACGCGGGCACCGCGGACGTAACGGCCCCGGTCGCGTTCGTCGCGGACGACTTCTCCGGCTGCACCGCGTTCACGCCCGAGCAGGCCGCGGCCGTCGCGGGCAAGATCGCGTTCCTCTACTGGGACGACGACGACGCGACGCGCGCGTGCGGCAGCGCCGCGCGGTTCAACAACGCGGAGGCCGCGGGCGCCGTGGGCGTGCTGCTGTCCTCCGAGCTGTCGTCGTTCGTCGCGGGCATCGCCGGCAACCCCGGCATCCCCGGCGCGCAGCTCACGGGCCCGAGCCACGCGGCGCTGCGCCCCGCGATCGAGGCCGGCGAGGTCACGATGACCGTCGGCCCGTCGCTCGCGCTGTCGTCGTTCGTCTCGATCCCGGAGATCGGCGACACGCTCAACAGCGGCTCGTCGCGCGGCGTGCACGGCTCGCTCGGCGTCGCCAAGCCCGACGTCGCGGCGCCCGGCACCGGCATCGCGTCCGTCGCGTCCGGCCGCCTGGTCGGCGCGAGCATCAAGTCCGGCACCTCGATGGCCACCCCGCACGTCGCGGGCATCGCGGCCCTCGTCAAGCAGGCCCACCCGGGCTGGGCGCCGGCCGAGGTCAAGGCGTCGGTCATGAACACGGCGACCCACGACGTCTTCACCGGCCCCTCGGGCACGGGCACCGCGTACGGTCCCGAGCGCGTGGGCTCCGGCCGGGTCGACGCCGTCGACGCGGCCTCGAACACGACCCTCGCCTACGCGTCGCAGGACTCCGACCAGGTGTCCGTCGCGTTCGGCGTCGTGCCCGTGGGCGCGGACCCGGTGACGGTCCGCAAGACCGTGACGGTGCAGAACACCGGCGACACCCCGAAGACGTACTCGACCGGCTTCACGCAGTCGAGCACGGCCGGCGGCGCCACCGTCTCCGTCGCGCCCGCCTCGGTCACCGTCCCCGCCGGCCAGCGCACCGTCGTCACCGTGACCCTCACGGCGGACCCGGCGACGCTCGCCAAGGAGCTCGACCCGACGTCGTCGGCCGACTCCGGCGTCGGCGTGCCGCGCGACTTCGTGTCCTCGCTGAGCGGTCGCGTGGTCCTCACCCCGACGGACGGCGGCAGCGAGCTGCGCGTCCCCGTGCAGGCGTCGCCGCGGCTCGTGAGCGACCTGTCCGGCAAGCCCGTCGCCTTCCCGGGCACCGTGACGACCGCCGAGCTCGACCTCGACGGCCGCGGCGTCGACTCCGGCGGCTGGACGTCGATCGTCGCGCCGTTCGAGCTCAAGACGACGAGCCCCCGCCTCGAGGCGGACGCGGCGGTGGGCGCCTCGGCGTCGGCCATCGCGGCGGCCGACGTGCGCGCGGTCGGCTTCGCGTCCACGGCGCCGCAGGAGGCCGCGGCCGGGGGCGACCCCGCCGACGGCGTCATGGGCATCGGTGTCGCGATGGACGGGGAGTGGGCGAGCCTCGGCTCCGTCTCGATCCCCGCGGTCGAGGTCGACGTCGACTCCGACGGCTCGGCGGACTTCGAGGTCGCCGCGGTGAAGTACAACGCCGAGACCGACCTCACGCTCGCCGCCACATACACGCTCAAGGACTGGACGGCTCCCGACGGCACCGAGTACGAGGCGGGCGACAACGTCGACCTCCAGCCGGTCAACTCGGTGTGGGGCGACGTCGACACCTCGGTGTTCGACAACAACGTCGTCGTCATCCCGGTCGGCATCGGGTCGCTCGGCATCGAGGAAGGCGACGTGCCGACCTTCCAGGTCCTCACGTACTCGCCGTACTCGCAGGCGGCCGACCAGCTCGTCGACGCGAGCGAGACGTTCACGGCCGACCCGTACGACCCGGCCTACTGGTTCGGGGGCGAGAGCGAGCTCGTCTACGTCGGGGCCGACGACGCATCGATCACCGTGCACCGCTCGGAGTCGGCGGTCGAGGCCGGCAGCGGGAAGCTCCTGCTGCTGCACCTGCACAACGCGACGCCGACCTCGCGCTGGCAGACCGTGGACGTCGCGACGTCCGCCGTCGTCGACGCGACCGTCACGGCCGAGGCCCGCTGCCTCGGCGGCAAGGCCCACGTCGCGGTGCGCGTGCTCAACGAGTCGGGCGCGACGGCCGACGTCGTCGTGACCACGCCGTACGGCGAGAAGACGTTCCCGAACGTCAAGGACGGCAAGAACGCCTACCGGTCGTTCTCGTCGCGTGCCGCGTCGTTCGACGCGGGCTCGGTGACGGCCACGCTCACCGCCGAGATCGACGGCGAGGAGGTCACCACGACCTACGACGCCGACTACGAGGCGCTGAGCTGCTCGTGACGCCCGCCGCCTGAGCGCTCCTCGCGGACGCTCGAGCGACACCGCCCGACGGCGCCCGGTCCCACGGACCGGGCGCCGTCGGCGCGTCCGGGGCCGCGTCGTGGCCGCGGCCGCCGCGTGGGGATGCCGGCCGCCGCGCGGCAGCCCCGCCGCCCGCGTGGGCGCGGCCCGCTACGCTCGCGGGCGTGAGCGACTTCCCCTCCCCCGACACGTTCTTCGCCCTGCGCCCCGGCCCCGCCGTCGGCACGGGCGCGGCCGACGGCCCCGACTACACCCTGACGGTCCACGACCTGGGCGAGCTCGTCCTCCCCAGCGGGCGCCTGGAGGCGTCCGACCCGTTCACGCTGCTCGGGCACGGGCTCGTCGTGCCGGTCGAGCCGGGCCGGTACCCGGTGCGCGTCACCGTCGCCGACGTCTCCGACGAGCAGGACGGCTCCCACCTGCGGGAGGCGTACCTGAGCGTCGTGCTCGCCGAGGGCGAGGTCGCCGCCGTCGAGCCCGTGGTCCCGGAGGGCGCGGACGGCCCGCCGGAGGCGGGTGCCGCCTACGGCGTGCCGGTGGACGCCGGGACGGTCGCGTTCGCCGACGCCGACGCCGTCGCGCGCCTCATGCCGCAGGGCGACTGGTACGACGAGGTGTTCGACGACGGCACGGACACGAGCTGGTTCGCGCTCACGGACTCTCCCGACCACCTGCGCGAGGGATCGGCGAACATCCTGCTCCCGGGTGCGCAGGACGGCGAGAACGTCGTGCTCTCGCACTCCGGGTGGGGCGACGGCTTCTACCCGCTCGTGCGGACCGTCGCCGCGGACGGCACGGTGCTCGGCCTGCACCTCGACCTGCTCGTCGCGCTCCCCGACGACGAGGACGACGACTAGAGCGGGCACTGCTCCCCATGGAACGGGTGGCCGGGGGCGGCTAGCGTTCCGGGGCAGGTGACGACGCACGACGACGGGAGACGACCCGATGGCCTGGTGGGAAGACGAGAAGCCGTCCGCGAGCCGGCTCGCGGACCAGCTCGCGGACTCGAGCCGTCCCACGCAGCCCGCCTCGCCGTACGCCGACGACCGCTCGGGCTCCTGGGCCGTGCTGCCCCTGTGGCTGCTCCTCGGTGCCGCGCTCACCGCCGGCGGGGTGGCCCTGCTGGTGTCGATGCGGTCCGCGACGGGGGTCTGTCTCGGGACGACGGTGCTCGCGCTGGGCCTGTTCTACCTCAGCCAGTACGGCGTCCTCGCCGGGTACGTGCTGCAGGTCGGCCGCCTGCGCCGCCGTCGCGTCGAGGCGGCGCTCGCGCACCAGCCGCCGCCTGCGCTGACCGACCACGACGTCCGGCAGTTCCACGTGCCGATCCGGCCCTCGTACGCCGGGTCGGCGTTCGTCGGGTTCCTCGACCCGGGCGACGCCCCGGCACCCGCCGGGCTGCGCGCCGCGCGGGTCGTGGGCGGCGTGTGCTCGGCCGTCTTCGTCGTGGGTCTCGTCGCGACGCTCGTCGTGGGCGCCGTCACCCGCGCCTGACCGACCGCCCGCGCGGCTCGCCGACCGCGCACGGGCGTGCGCACCGCTCGCTCGCCGCGCGCCCGTGCGCCGACGCTCCTAGCCTGGAGAGCGTTCCGTACCTCCCAGGACGGCAGGGGCACCTCATGACCGGGCACGGCACGCACCGGAGCAGCCTCTCCGGCCGCTTCTCCCACGACCCCGACCTCGACTTCGAGATCCGCACGGTCCTCGGCGGGGCGTTCAGCGGCGCCGCCGACGTCGGCGAGGCGCTCGCGGCCGTCGCCGACGTCGGCACGGACCACCGTGCGTGGTTCCGCGCCTGGGACGCGCTCGGGGACCGCCTGGCCGCGACCGGCGAGTCGTGCGCGGCGCGCGGGCACCGCGTCAGCGCCGCCTCCGCGTACCTGCGTGCGGCGACCTACCTCGGCGTCGCGGTGAACGCGGTGTCCGGGCTCGAGGACGACGCGCCGCTGCTGCCGACGTTCCGCAAGCACCGGGCGGCGTGGGACCGCTGGGTCGACCTCGTGGACCTCGACGTCGAGCGCTTCCCGATCCCCTACGAGGGCACGACGCTCCCGGGGTACTTCTTCCGCGCCCCGGGCGTGGACCCCGCGGCACGCGGACCCGTCGTCGTCGCGGTGAACGGCTCGGACGGCTCGCTGCCGGCGCTGTGGTCGGCCGTCGTGTCCGGGGCGGTGCGCCGCGGGTACCACGCGCTCGTGTTCGACGGCCCGGGCCAGCAGTCGGTGCTCTTCGAGCACGGGGTCCCGTTCCGTCCCGACTTCGAGGCGGTCCTCACGCCCGTGCTCGACGCGGTCGTCGCGCGGGCCGACGTCGACCCCGACCGCGTCGCGCTCTACGGGATCAGCCAGGCCGGCTACTGGGTCACGCGCGCGCTCGCGTTCGAGCACCGCCCGGCCGCGGCCGTCGTCGACCCGGGGGTGGTCGACGTGGCCACCTCGTGGGAGCGCGAGGTGCCGAAGAGCCTCCTCAAGCTCCTGGACAAGGGCGACGACCACGCGTTCGACCGCGACATGGCGCTCGGCCTGCGCCTGTCGAAGGGCGCTGCCCGCACATGGCGCTTCCGCGCGCGCCCGTACGGCGTCGAGGGGTACGCCGCGACGCTGCGCGAGGTCCGCCGGTACGACGCCTCCGACGTCGCCGCGCAGGTCACGACGCCGCTGCTCGTCACGAGCCCGGAGGACGAGCAGTTCTGGCCCGGCCAGCCGGAGCGGCTGGCCGGGCTCGTCCCCGGCGCGACGCTCGTCACCTTCAGCGACGACGAGGGCGCGAGCGGGCACTGCGAGCCCCTCGGGCGGGCGCTCGTCGAGCAGCGCGTGCTCGACTGGCTCGACGAGCGCCTCGCCCGGTAGCGATCGCTCGTCAGACCCGGACGCCGAGGCCCTGCAGCTCGAGCACCAGGCCCTTGATGGCGGCGGCCGGGACCTGCCCGGACCCGTTCTCCACCACGCCCGCGACCGACGCCGGCACCTCCGGGTCCGAGCACAGCACGAGCGGCGTGTCGGCGGAGGAGTCGGGGAGCCGCCCGTGGGAGCCCTTCACGTACGACGCGTCGAGCGGCACGGTGCTCATCGCGTACCGCAGCCCCACCTTCTTCTTGACGAGGTTGAGGCCGGCCTTCGCCTTCGCGAGCCGGTCCGCCGGGTCGAAGAACAGCTCGGCGGGGTCGTAGCCAGGCTTGCGGTGGATGTCGACGCCGCGCGCGTACTCGGGCGCGCGGGCGTCGTCGAGCCAGAAGTAGTACGTGAACCACGCGCCGGGCTCCGCGACGACGACGAGGTCGCCCGACCGCTCGTGGTCGAGCCCGTACCGCGCCTGCGCCTCGCGGTCGAGCACCTCGTCGACGCCGGGGACGCCGCGCAGCAGGTCCGTGACGCGCCGTCGGAGCGCCGGGTCCTGCTGGTCGCCGAGGTACACGTGCGCGACCTGGTGGTCCGCGACCGCGAACGCGCGCGACGTCCACGGGTCGAGCTGCTCCTTGCCGTCCTGCACGTAGACCTCGAGGAGTCCCTCCCGGCGCAGGATGCGGTTGAGGTGCACGGGCCGGTCGGCGTCCGCGATCCCGTACTCGGAGACCACGAGGACGGTGACGCCCTGGTTCGCGGCGTCGTCGAGCAGCGGCGCGAGCGTCGCGTCGAGCTCGGCCGCGGCGGCGTCGGCCTGGGGCGACGTCGGCCCGAACCGCTGGAGGTCGTAGTCGAGGTGCGGGACGTACGCCATGGTCAGGTCCGGCGCGTGCGTGCGCAGCACGTGCCGCGTCGCGTCCACGATCCACCGCGACGACGTGATGTCCGCCGTCGGGCCCCAGTAGGTGAACAGCGGGAACTCGCCGAACCGGCCGACGAGGTCGTCGTGGAGCGCCGGCGGGCGCACGTAGGCGTCCGGGGACTTGCGGCCGTCCGCGTGGTAGACCGGGCGCGGGGTGACGGTGACGTCCGTCGTCATCCCCATCGCGTACCACCAGCAGACGTTCGCCGCCGAGTACTCGCCGCGCGCCCGGCGCGCGGCCTCCCAGAGCTTCTCGCCCTCGACGAGGCGGTTGTGCTGGCGCCACAGGTAGACGTCGCCGAGCTCGCGGAAGTACCAGCCGTTGCCCACGATCCCGTGCTCCGCCGGGCTGAGCCCGGTGAGCATCGTCGACTGGACGCTGCACGTCACGGCGGGGAGCACCGTCGCGAGCTCGGACTGCCAGCCGTTCGCGGCGAGCTGGCGCAGTCGCGGCATGTGCGCGAGCGCGGTCGAGGTGAGCCCGACGACGTCGAGCAGCAGCACGGGCTTCATGCGGTCCTCCTGGTCATGCCCGGGTCGGCCGCGGTGTCGTCCGCGGTCGGCCCCGAGGGCGGTTCGGTGTGCGCCGTCCCGGCGGCAGCGACGTCGTGCGCCGCGGCGAGGTGGGTCGTCGCCCAGCGCAGCTCGGCCGCGATGCCGGCGACGAGCGAGTCGGTGGCGGCCCCCTCGGGCAGCACCGCCCACGTGTACGTCTCGACGTCGAGGTGGGCCTCGTCGCCGTGCGGCGCCGCGCGGACGGCATCGACCGCCTCGCGCAGCACGTCGGTCGTCGCGGCGAGCGGCGCGGCGGGCTCGTGGTGCAGCGGCACGTGGAAGTGCACGCGCCACGGACCCTCCGCGGGCAGCGCGCCGCCCAGCGCGTCGGGCAGGTCGTCGGCGGCGAGCACGTCGCCCGTCGCGGTGAGCTCGCGCACCTGGTGGATGTACCGCTGCTCGGCGAACGCGCCGACGGCGGCGCGCGCCGCGTCGTCGGCCGGGGCCGCGACGTGCAGCGCGGCCGACGCCTGCACCTTGACGACCCGCAGTCCCGCGTCGGTGACGCGGCGCACCGTCGCGGCGGTGCCCGCGCGGCGGTCCGCGAAGGACACCGCGAGGTGGCACGTGTCGAGGCACACGCCGACGTGCTCGGGGTCGATGCGCCGGTCCGCCGGCACGTCCGGCCCCGTGCGCGCCGCGAGCCAGGCCACGACGTCGTCCACCGTGTCGAGCACGCAGCCCGGCTCGGGCTCGACCGCGACGCGCACGACCTTGCCGGTGCGCTCGCGCAGGTCGCGCAGGCCCTCCCCGAGCGCGGCGAACGCGCGCGTCGCGGCGTCGTCGTCGGCGTCGGTCCACGGCTCGCGCCACGCGAGCGGGAGCGTCGAGATCGACCCGGCGACGCCGTCGGGCAGGAGCTCGGCCAGCACCTCGGCGCACTCGAGCGTGTACGCGAGCCGCTCCGGGTCCGCCCACGTGGGCGTGTAGACGTCGAGCTTGACGACGTCGGCGTGGAAGCCGCCGTACGGGAACGCGTTGAGCGTGTGGACCTGGAGGCCGTGCTCGTCGAGCACGGACCGCAGGCGCACGCGGTCGTCGGGCGAGCCCGCGAGGCGGTGCGCGAGCACGGCCGGCATCCACAGCCCGACGCCCAGCACGTCCAGGCCCGCGGCCTCGCGCACGGGCGCGGCGTAGCGCACGAGCTGGTCGAGCACCCCGTCGAGGTGCTCGGCCGGGTGGACGTTGGTGCAGTACGACAGCAGCATGGTGGTGCCCTCCCGCGCTACGCCCGCGCGCCGCGCAGCACGGAGGAGCCCTCGAACTCCACGCCCGGGGTGGGGAGGTCCCCCTCGACGAAGCCGGGGACCGGGTCCAGCACGAGGTTGCCCGACTGCCCGTAGAACTCGACCGGGTTGCGCCACAGCACCTGGTCGACGTCGTCCGCGGTGAAGCCCGCGGCGAGCATCGCCTGCCCCGTCTTGAGCGTCTTGAGCGGGTCGGAGCGGCCCCAGTCGGCGGCGGAGTTCACGATCATGCGCTCGGTGCCGTGCTCCTGGAGGATCGCGACCATGCGGTCCTCGTCCATCTTCGTGTCCGGGTAGATCGAGAACCCGGCCCACGCGCCCGCGTCGAGCACGAGCGCGACGTTGGTCTCGTTGAGGTGGTCCACGAGCACGTGCTCGGGCGCGATCCCCGACTCGCGCACGACGTCGAGCGTCCGCCGCGTCCCCGACAGCTTGTCGCGGTGGGGGGTGTGCACGAGCACGGGCAGCGCCGCGTCGCGGGCCATCTGGAGCTGGCGCGAGAAGACCTCGTCCTCCTCCGGCGTCATCGAGTCGTACCCGACCTCCCCGACGGCGACGACGCCGTCCTTGAGCAGGTAGCGCGGGATCTCGTCGAGCACCTCGCGGCACCGCGCGTCGTTCGCCTCCTTGGGGTTGAGGGCGATCGTCGCGTGGTGCCGGATGCCGAACTGCGCGGCCCGGAACCGCTCCCAGCCCAGGAGCGCGTCGAAGTAGTCGAGGAACGACCCCACGTTCGTGCGCGGCTGGCCCAGCCAGAACGCCGGCTCGACGAGCGCGCGCACGCCCGCGGCGTACAGGGCCTCGTAGTCGTCCGTCGTGCGGCTGGTCATGTGGATGTGGGGGTCGAAGATGCGCATCAGGCGGTCCTCCCGGTGGTGACGTCAGGGGCGAGGCGGGCGACGTCGTCGGGCACGACGCGGCCCGCGGCGCGGCGCTCGGCGGCGAAGTCGCGCGCCATGCGGGCGAGCTCGTCGTCCGCGCGGTCGTCGAGGCCGGCGACGGCGTCGAGGCTCACGCCCATGAAGACGAGCTTGAGCACGGCGTGGCGCCACGCGTGCGGGTCGAGGTGCGCGGCCGCGAACGGCCCGACGGCCGCCGCGACGAGGCTCTGGTCGTTCGTGCGGAGCGCGTCCGCGGCGAGGTCCCGGCCCACCGCCACGACCGACGGCGCGGCGTCGTCCGCCAGCGCCCCGCGCTCCGTGAGGGCGTCGAGACCGCGCAGGACGCCCCGCCGCTCGGCGGTGTCGCCGTGCTGGTAGAGGTCCGCGAGCCGCGCCGCGAGGGCGGCGTCGCCGTCGGCCCCGCCGCGACCGGTGGCCTCGGCGAGCGCGACGACGAGGTCGGCGCGGGCGGCGTCGTCGACCGTCCCGTGCACGACCCCGGCGGGGTCGGTGTCCGGGCGGACGGGCGCGCGGCCCACCTGGCGGCCCGCGAGCGCGAACGCGCGCGTCACGACCGCGGGGTCCTGCACGACGGCGGCGCGCGCCTCGGCGAGCCAGCGCTCGCCCGGGGCGGTCCCGTCCGCCGTGCGGGCGTCGGGGCGGGTGGTCTCGGTCATGGCACCTCCTGGGGGTGGTGGGGGCGGTCGTCCCACGCGCGGTGCAGCGCTGTCATGCTGCGGTGCGCGAGGCCGGGGGCGTCGTACGAGTGGCGCGGCAGCTCGACCGCCGCGACGCCGGCGTACCCGACGTCGGCGAGCGTGCCGAGCACGAGCGGGAGGTCGATCTCGCCCTCGCCGAACGGGCGGTGCTCGTGGTGCGTGCGCGGCATGTCGTCGAGCTGCACGTTCGCGAGGTACGGGGCGGCCGCGCGCAGCGCGCCCACGACGCCGTCGGGCTCGACGACGAGGCAGTGCCCGACGTCGACCGTGACGCCGAGGTCCGCGAGGTCGCCGCCGTCTCCCCCCAGCTCGTCGCGCAGCCGCAGGGCGTCGCCCACCGTCTCCACGAGCATCCCCGGCTCGGGCTCGAGCGAGAGCCGCACGCCGTGGTCGCGCGCGTGCTCGACGAGCGCGGGCAGGCGCTCGCGCAGGAGCGACCAGCCCTCGGCGGGGGCCACGTCGTCGGGCAGGACCCCGGAGAAGAAGGACACGCACTCCGCGTCGAGCACGGCGGCGACCTCGACCGCGCGCCGCAGGAACCGCAGCCGGGCGTCGGCGTCGGTGTCCACCAGCGTCGGGCGGTGCTTGCGGAACGGGTCGAGGAGGAACCGCGTGCCCGTCTCGACGACGACCCGTATCCCCGCGCCGTCGCGCGCCGCGGCGAGCCGCGTGCGCAGCGCCGCGGCCTCGTCCTCCCAGCCGTCCGCGAAGGGGTCGAGGTGCGGGAAGCCGAGCGTGAGCGCGACCGCGCCGTACCCCTCGTGCGCGAGCACGTCGAGCGCGACGTCGAGCGGGTGGTCGGTGAAGCCGTTGGTGCCGTACCCGAGCGTGAAGGGCATCCCGCCCCCGGGGGCGGCGTGCGCGGTCACGTCTCGCTCATCTCGGCGCGGCCCGGGGCCCGGCCCGCCCGGCGCAGGAGACGCCCGGCGACCTCCACGGCCGCGAGCACCCCGACCGACGCGAGGCTCCCCCCGCGCGCGGACCACGCCGCCTGCAGCGGGAGCATCGCGCGGATCCCGGCCTTGGTCGCGGCGAACGCGTTCTGCGCGGAGGGCGCGATCGCGGCGTCGACCTGCCGGGGCAGGCACGTCGCGACGTAGGCGCCCGCGGCCGCGACCCCGGCGGCCGCCGTCGCGACGCGCACGCGGCGGCTCGCGCCGCCGTCGGCCGTGCGGGCTCGGCGCAGCGCACCGGCGCCGACGACCGCCCCGCCCACCGCGGTGGCCGTGGCCACGCCCGCGGCGAGGGACGACGTCGTGCCGTGCACCTCGCCGCGCGACAGGTACGTGACGCCCGCGGTGTGCACGGCCATCCCCGCCGCGGCGGGCAGCGCGGCGCGCAGGTGCCCGACGCCGGCCCCGAGCAGGACGTCGAGCCCGCGGCACGCGGCCATCACGAGAGGACCGGCCGCGCGCTCCTTGGCGACCGTGTCGTACGTCCACACGCTCGCGGCGAGCGGGACGGCGACGGCGAGTGCGCGCGCTCCCCCGCCCGCGGCGGCGAGCCCGACGCCCGCCGCCGTGAGACCGACGGCGACCTGGAGGGCACGCCGCTCCGTCACGCGGCCCGACGGGATCGGCCGCTCGGGCCGCTCGACCGCGTCGAGGTGCCGGTCCGCGTAGTCGTTGAGCGCCATGCCGCCCGCGTACAGGCACGCCGACGCGACCGGCAGGAGCGCGCGGCGCGGCGTGAGCGTGTGCCCGGCCGCCGCCGCGCCCGCGAGCGTGTCACCGACCACCGAGAGGACCGCGGGGGCGCGGACCAGGTCCAGGTGGTCGTGGAGGGAGCCCGTCACGACCGGTCGGTCGCGGCGGTCGCGTCGCCGCCCACCCGGGCGGTCGCCTCGCGGACCCAGTCGGACAGCGCGACGGTCTGCGCGGCGAAGTCGTGCACGCCGCTGCCCCAGGGGTCCTTGAAGAAGAACCCGAGCTCCGGGACCGGGCCCGCGTACCCGGCCGCGTCCGCGAGCGCGAGCAGGCGCGCCAGGTCGAGCACGAGCGGCGCGGCGAGCATCGAGTCGTACGCCGACCACGTGGTCTGCAGCGTGAGCCGCGAGCCGAGGAAGCCCTCGACGTGGACGTGGTCCCACGCGACCTTGATGTCCCCGAGGTCGGGCACGTTGTCGATGTGCAGCGGCGTGACGTCGCTGCCCGTGAGGTCCTGGAGCCCGCGCGACTTGGACACGAGCTTGCTCTGCACCGCCTGCGGGTCGGCGAGCGTGGCGCCGTCCCCGCCACCGAGCAGGTTGGCCCCCGCCCAGGACAGGACGCGCAGCCCGCGGGCCCCGAACGCCGGAGCGAGGATCGTGCGCAGCCACGTCTGGCCGGTCTTGCCGTCCTGGCCCGCGACGGGCACGCCGCGCTCCTCTGCGAGCTCGAGCAGCACCGGGAGGTGCATGCTGGCCGACGGCGTGAACTCGGCGAACGGGGCGCCCGCGAGGAGCGCGGCGTAGGCGGTGACGGAGCTCGGCGGGAGCACCGCGCGCTCCGGGTCCGCGAGCGCCGCGCGCAGCAGGTCGCGGTCGGAGAGCTCGGGCGCGGGCTCGGGCAGCGGCTCGGTCGACACGAGGTCGACGACGACGACTCGGGCGAGGCCGTGGCGCTCGCGGAAGTCCACGATGTCCGCCGCGAGGCGCTCCGCGGCGGCCTCCTGCGACTCGCGCGCGCTGCCCTCGGCGGGGTGGGCGGAGTAGCCGGGACGCACCTCGGCGTCGGCCCGCTCGAGCGCGGCGTGCGCGGCGGTGAGCAGGCGCGGCGCGATCATCCCGGCCTCGACGAGCAGCTCGGCGCGCTTGACCATCGACACGTCGGAGATGTCGTGGCCGCCGACGACGAGGTCGCCGAACGCGGGCAGCGGGGCGGAGGCGAAGGGCTCGCCCGCGGTGACGCACCCGGTCGGCTCCGCGCGCCCGTCGGCGATCACCGCGAGGCCGAGGGCGGCGGTGGTCGCGACCGAGCCGCGGGCGCCGACGAGCCAGAGCCCGGTGCGCGCGTCCGGGGCGGGGCGGTCCGACGATCCGTCAGGGGCGAAGTGGTGCATCGTTGCTCCCGTTCCGACGGCGGACGCCGCGGCGCCGCCGATCACGACGGCGATGGCCTCCCTGCCACCGCCGGACCGCACACCCCGGGAGAGGGTCGCTCTGCTCGCTCTCCGACCCGGTGGCGCTCGGTCTGCTGCGACCCTAACCACACTTTTGTCGGTGGTCAATCAAAAGCGGCGCCACTTTCGCGACAGCGAATGCTTGCAACGTGCAAAAGCGCGCGGCCGACGCCGACCTGGCGGTCGGTATCCACGATACCGACCGCCAGGACGTGCTCCGTCACCAGGCGGAGGGCGTGAAGTCCAGCTGGTCGTCCACCACGGCCACGACGGACCACACGTTCCCGGCCGCGTCGGACAGCTCGTACGCGGGCAGCAGCACCGCGGCGCCGTCGGGCTGGTGCTGCACCGCCAGGCCGAGGCGGGCGTCCGTGATCGTCACGTCCGTGACGGGCCAGGAGAACCGCGCCCCCTCCCCGACCGTCGGCGGGACCGTCGGGGCCTCGGGCTCGGGCGCGGCCTCGGGGACGGCCTGCACGTCCGCCCGGGCCCACGCGATCATGCCGCCCCCGCCGAACCGCGGGTCGCCGAGCCGCTCGACCGCCTCGGCAGGGCTCACCACGTCGTACGCGCCGATCGGGACGCGCGGCGCCAGGGTCCCGTAGAGCGACGCGAGCCCGGCGCCCGAGTACGTCGCGCTCCACTGCGTCCCGGTGCGCTGGCCGTCGACCACCTCGGCCGCCGTCACCGTCGTCGCGCGCGGGGCGCCCTGGTCCACGGGCTGCTCCTCCGCCGCGATCTCGTAGCCGTCCGGGTCGAGACCGAGGGAGCCCAGCACCTCGCGCAGCCGGTCACCGGCCTCGGCGCCGCTCGGCGGGGCGCCGTGGTCGGCCTCCTCGCACGCGCCCGGCTCGGCCGACGGGCTCACCCCGTCCGCGCCCTCGGCGGGCATCGGCGTCACGACGACGCAGCCCCACGGGTCCTTGGCCGGGTCGTTGAAGCTCACGCTCGCGAGGCCGTCCGGCTGGAGCGAGACCGTGCGACCCGTCCAGTCGGCCGAGCCGACGGCGTACGACCCGTACTCCTCGCGCACCTCGCCCGTGACCCCGAGGACCTCGGCGACGCGGCGCGCCGTCTCCTGCGAGAACACGCCCGCCGCGTCGTAGGCCCACGCGTCCGCGCGCGCGCCGTCGGACGACAGCCCGTCGGCACGGAAGACGGTGCGGCCGCCCCACCCGCCGGGGTAGGCCATGTCGGCGGTGGCGCGGGAGCTCCCGACGGAGCCCTCCTCGGTCGCGACACCGCCCGCGAACACCTCCGTCCCCGCCGGCATGTCCGCCGCCGCGGGCGCGTCCGCGCCGCCGAGGCGGATCGGCGCGAGCGCCGTGCTCTCCGCGGCGGAGTCGCCCGCCGAGCCCCAGTCGCCGGCGCCGAGCGCGTACCCGCCCGTCCCGATGACGAGCGCACCCACCACGGCAGCCGCCACCTGGAGCGGCGCCCGACGGCGCAGCCGGCGCGCGCGGCGCTCGGCCAGCTCGTCGACGAGCGCGGCCGTCGGGCCGTCCGCCCCGGCGAGGCCGGACGCGTCCGGGAGCGCCGCGGAAGCCGGGCCCGCGCCCGGGCCGGCCGTCGCAGAACGGGCGAACGCCTCGGGGACGCGGTCGCGCACCGCGGCCTCCAGGGCCGTGGCGTCGGGGGTCGCGTCCGCGGCCGGGTCGGCCGCGCGCAGGCGCTCGAGGTCGGCGTCGTCGGGCTGCTCGGGGGTTCGGGTGGTCATGTCGCCCTCCAGGTACCGCAGGGGCCGTACCGCGCAGGCGCGGCCGGTCGGGTCTACCCGTGATGTGTGCTCAGGCGCCGGTCTCTTGCGCGAGCGCCGCCTGCTCCGCCCACGCCGCCCGCAGACGGGCACGAGCCCGGGAGAGGGCCGCGTCCGCGCCCCCGCGCGACGTGCCGAGGACGGCGGCGAGCTCCGCTCCGCCGAGCCCCTCCCACGCGTGCAGGAGGAGGATGCGCCGGTCGCGGTCGGACAGCGCGCCGAGCGCGCGGCGCACCTCGTCGTCCTGGACGACGACGTGCTCGACGTCGGCCCCGTCGTCCGGGCGCTCGGGCACCGCCGCCACGGGCAGCGCGCGCGCCTTGCGCCGGTGGTTGGCGAGGAGGAACCCCGCCGTGCGGTACAGCCACGGCAGCTCGGCGCCGTCGGGCACGTCGTCGCGACGCCGCCACGCGGTCGCGAGGACCTCCGCCGTCAGGTCGTCGGCGTCGGGGGCGACGCCCCCGACGGCGCTCGGCAGGCGGCGGCGGAAGTAGCGGTAGAGCGGCGTCGCGTGCGCGGCGAAGAGCGCGGCGAACCAGGCCTCGTCGTGGACGGCGGCCTGGGTGGTCCCGGCACTGCCCTCGTCGGTCGTCACGGCGGCTCCTCGTCGGCGGGGCGGGCTGTCAACCGCTCTGTGTGCCGGGGCGCGCGTTCCTTGCACGCCCCGCGGTTCACCCGAACCTCACCCGCGACGGCACCGATCCTGCCATCCCCGGCACCTACGCTGAGAGGCATGACGACGACGGAGCGGGACGCCCCGCCGCGCCACCCCCGCCGTCTGCGGAGCCGGGCGGCGTGGCTCGGCTGGGGCCTCATCCTGCTCGCGGTCGCGCTCGTCGTGTGCGTCGGGCTCCTCGCGCGGGACGCGCTCGCCGCGCGCGACGCCCTGACGCGCGCGCTCGACGAGGTCCCCGCCGCCGAGGAGGCGCTGCGGGCGGGCGACGTCGCGGCCGCCGACGCCGCGCTCGAGCGGGTCCAGCCCCTCACCGCCTCCGCACGCGCGCACACCGACGGACCGCTGTGGTCGCTCGCGGCGCACCTGCCGGTCTACGGGCAGGACGTGCGGGCCTTCTCCGTGGCCGCCGCGACGGCCGACGACCTCGCCGCCGTCGTGCTGCCGTCGCTCACGCAGACGCTCGGCAGCGTCGAGGGCGACGGGCTCGCGCTCACGGGCGAGGGCGTCGACCTCGCGCCGCTCGTCGCGGCCGCCCCGACGGTCGCGCGCGCCGCCGACGCGTACGACGCGATCGACGCGCGCCTCGCGACCGTCGACCGCGACGCGCTGCACGCGGAGGTCGCCGACCCGTACGCGGCGCTCGTCGCGCGCACGGACGACCTGCGCCCCGTGGTCCGCACCGCCGACCGGCTCACGGCGCTCGCGCCCGCGATGCTCGGTGCCGACGGCCCGCGCCGCTACCTCGTGCTCGCGCTGAACAACGCCGAGCTGCGCGCCGGCGGCGGGATTCCCGGCGCGCTCGCGGTGATCTCGGCGGACCAGGGCACGGTGATGCTGGAGCGGCAGGCCTCGACGGTCGGCTTCCCGTCGTTCGACGAGCCGGTGCTGCCCCTCGACCCCGGGGTCGAGCAGCTCTTCTCGGACCGCGTGGGCCGCTACCTCCAGGACACCCCGCTGACGCCGGACTTCCCCACGACCGCGGCGCTCGCGTCGACGATGTGGGAGCGCGCGCAGGGCGAGCAGGTCGACGGCGTGATCGCGACCGACCCCGTCGCGCTCTCCTACCTGCTCGAGGCCACGGGCCCGGTGACCGTCCCGGTCGACGGCGGCGCGGTCGACCTCGACGCGGGCAACGTCGTGCAGACCCTCCTCTCCGACGCGTACGCCGACCTCGAGCCCGGCGAGCAGACGGACACCTTCTTCGCGGCGGTCGCGGCCCGGGTCCTGGAGGAGTTCCTCGCGGGCGGGGCCGACCCGGCCGTCGCGCGGGACGCGCTCGTGCGCGGCGCGGACGAGCACCGCGTGCTGCTGTGGTCGGCGCACGAGGCGGAGCAGGAGCGTCTCGCGGGCACGGTCGTGGCGGGCGACATCGACACCGCCGACCAGGCCGCGGGCTCGGTCGGCGTGTTCCTCAACGACGGCACCGGCGGCAAGATGGGCGTCTACCTCGGCAGCGACGTGCGGCTCGCGGGCAGCAGGTGCACGGCCGCGGGCCGCGTGGACACCTTCGAGGTCGACCTCGCGTCGTCCGCCCCGGCCGACGCCGCGACGAGCCTGCCCTGGTACGTCACCGGCGGCGGCACGGCGGGCGTCGAGCCGGGCGTCACGCGCACGTTCGTCGTCCTCTACCCGCCGCGCGACGGGCAGGTGTCGGGCCTGCGCAGCGACGACGCCCCGCTCCCGGCGCAGCCCGCGGACGTCGCGGGCCGCGGCGCGCTGTCCGCGATGGTCGACCTCGCGCCCGGACAGTCGACGACCCTGTCGTTCACGACGACGACGCCGCGGGACGCGGGGACCGCCGCCGCGACCTCGCTCGACGTGTGGAGCACGCCCACGACCACCCAGCCGGGCCTGCGCACCGTGGAGGTCGCGCCCTGCGGCTGAGCCGCTTCGGGTCACGTCACGGCACGGTCACGAACCCGGCCTCCCGGCGTTTTTCACCCTGGACGAGCGTCCAACTCGCACGCCCACGTCGCTAGCCTGGCAGGACGGAAACACCTCGCGCGCGTGTGGCACCTGCACGTATCAGGGACCTCGGGGCACGGCTCCCTCTCCACGAACAGCCTTTCCCGCCCACGGACAGGAATCACCATGAAGACGTCGGGAGGACGCCGCGCCGCGAGCCGCGCGCTGGCCGTCACCGCAACAGCCGCGACGGTGGTGCTGCTCGCCGCACCGGTCGCGGGAGCCGCCGAGGACGACACGTACGTGCCGGAGCCGACGATCGAGCTCACCACGCTGACCCCCGTCTGCGACGGGGACGTCCCGTACCTCGAGTACGCCATCGCCGTCACCGGCACGGACAACGACACCGCGACGATCACGTGGCTCAACCCGGGCGGCGAGAACGTCGTCCAGTCCGGTCTCCCCCTGCAGGGCCGCGTCCTGTGGCCCGGCGCCGTCGTCGGGGCGGACGGCCGCGGCGCCGACTGGCCCGGCTGGAGCCTCGTGGACGGCCAGTGGGTCGAGGGCGACGAGTTCGACTGGGTGCGCCCCAGCGTCCAGGTGCTCTTCCAGGTCAACCCCGAGACGGTCGTCAGCGTGGACTACCCGCCGTCGTCCCCGAGCTGTGCGACGAACCCGCCCGGGCAGGGGAACCCGACGACGACCACGACGGCCTCCCAGGTCTCGCGCACCGTCGCGACCGGCTCGTCGTCCTCGTCGCTCGCGACCACGGGCGCGACCGTGGGCCTGTACGCCGCCGTCGCCGCGGGGCTCGCCGCCGTGGGCGCCGCGGTCGTGCTGCTGGCGCGCCGCACGCGCAAGAGCTGACCCGGCCGCCGGCACGGCCGGGCGCACGACGACGGCCTCGCACCCTCCCGGGAGCGAGGCCGTCGTGGTGCCCGGGGGCAGGCCGCCGTCAGGCGGACGCCCAGCCCCCCGCGGCGAGGCGCGACTCGAGACCCTCGAACGCCCAGCGGTCGACGACGAGCACCGCACCGCCCGGGGCGTCGGGCACGTACCACTGGAGCTGCTCGACGGTCCGCACCTCGGCCCCCGCGGCGTCGACGCACGAGAGCGTCCAGCGCGCGAGCGTCGCGGGCGTGCCGGCGACCTCGACGTCCGACTCGGCGGGGTCGCCGGCCGCGCGGGCCGCGAGCGCGTCCGTGCCCGGGCACGTCGCGCCGTCGGGCAGGAGCGCCGCCGCGGGGTCGATGCCGTCGAGCGCGGCGCCGGTCAGCACCTCGAAGCTCGGGCACGCGGCGTCCTCGGGGCACCCGCCCGCTCGGACCTGCGTGACGCCGTCGGCCGGCTGGAGCACCGACCAGTAGTCGGCGCCGGGGAGCTGGAGGGGGCCGACGGGCACCTTGCCCGCGTCGGCGTGGTCGCCGTGCGAGCCGTGGTCCTCGGCCTGGGCGGGGCCCGACCCGCCGTCCACGGTCGCCCCGGCGTCGGCGGAGCCGCTCGTGCAGCCCGCGAGGAGCGCGGCGCCGAGCACGGCCGTCAGGACGACGGGCAGGGCGGAGGCCAGGGACGCCGGGAGGGGACGGGAGGTGCGGGGTCGGGTCGTTCGGTGACGCACGGGCACGCTGACCGCCTTTCACGGTCGGAGGAGCCCCGCAACCCACTGGGGAGGGCTGCGGAGGTCCTCGTCGGCCCCTTCACGCTAACGAGCGCGAGGGTTGGTCGAGATGCGGGAGAACCACACGATGGCGGCCCGCGGGTACGGGTTTCCCCGTACCCGCGGGCCGCCCCGGCGGTCCCGCGTCAGGAGGTCCGGCAGGTCGTCAGCACGCGCCGAGGGCCTGCCACGGGCCGTACTGCTCCGCGCCCGGGACGTTGTTCTGCGTCCACCACTTCGCGCGGTAGGACTGGCCCTGGTAGGAGACCGTCGCGCCCCCGGTGTAGGCCACGGTCGCGGACCACGCCGGCGCGGTGCACGTGCCCGGCGTCGTGGGCGGCGTGGTCGGGGGGTTCGTGGGCGGCGTCGTCGGCGGGGTCGTCGGGGTGGTCCCGCCGCACGCGCCCGTCGCCTCCCACGGACCGCCCGCGCTCGGCCTGTCGCCCTGGGTCCACCACTTCGCGCGGTAGTTCTTGCCCTCGAACGACGCCGTCGCCCCGCCCGTGTAGACCGTCGCGGCCGACCACGCGGCCACGCAGGCCGTCGGGTTGGTCGGCGGGTTGGTCGGGGGGTTCGTCGGCGGGTTGGTCGGCGGGTTGGTCGGCGGGTTGGTCGGCGGGTTGGTCGGCGGGTTGGTCGGCGGGTTCGTCGGGCCGCTCGTGCCGTCGACGGGACCGGCGGGCAGCGTGCGGACCTTGTCCGTGAAGCCGCCGAGCAGCGTGCCGTCGTGGTTGCCGGACAGGTCCCACCACATGGCGCCTCCCAGGTTCAGGCGGTCGATGTACTCGGCCTTGGCCGCCACCGACCGGGCGTTGTCGTAGCTCCACCACTGGTCGCCGTCGTACCGCCAGGCGGAGACGGTCGTCGGGTCGTAGTAGTCCTGGCCCCGCGTGCGGAGCTTGTCGTAGTCCTCGTTGCCCGCCTCCCACGTGCCGGGGGCCGCCCCGTTCGCGGCCGACCACGGCTGCGACGACGTGACGCCCTTCCAGCCACGGCCGTACATGGCGAGACCGAGGCCGAGCCGGCTCGGGGCGACGCCGGCGCGGAGGTACTCCTGCACGGCCTTGTCCGCGCTGAACTGGCGGCTCGCGGCGCGCGGGTCGGCCGGGTCGTCGTAGAGGTTGCCCTGGTGGCCGGCCAGCGCCGGGTCCCAGGCACCGTGGAGGTCGTAGCCCTGCACGTTGCCGTAGTCGAGGGACTGGAAGATGCGCGGATCGTTCCAGCCGCCCGCCGCGATGTCGGCCGGGTTGGCGGGCAGGAACGCCGAGAGCAGGTAGTGCTTGCCGGTCTGCGCGCCGTAGGCGTCGAGCTGCTTGCGGAACTCGGCGAGCAGGAGCCGGAAGTTCTCGCGGTCGTTCACGGGGTCGACGGAGTTGCCGACCTCACCGTTGTTCGAGCCCGGCCACTCCCAGTCGATGTCGATGCCGTCGAACACGCCGGCGGCCGCACCCGGCCCGCCCCGGCCGTCGATCACGGGCAGGTTGCCCTTGATGTAGAGGTCGATGCACGACGACACGAGCTTCTCGCGGGACGCCTGCGTCGCCGCCGCGCGGGAGAAGTTCTTCGACCAGGTCCAGCCGCCGATCGAGATGAGCGCGCGCAGCTGCGGGTTCTTCGCCTTGAGCTGCTTGAGCTGGTTGAACGAGCCCGCGAGCGGCTGGTCCCACGCGTCGGCGACGCCGCCGACGGAGTTCGCGGCCGTGTAGCCCATACCGAAGTCGGCCCACGCGTCGCCTGCGCCGTCGGAGCCGTTCGGCCCCGTGCCCTGCGCCTTGTTCGCGATGAAGCACGTGAGGTTCTGGTGATGGATGTTGCCGAACGAGTAGTTGATGTGGGTGAGGTCCGCGGCCGCGCCGGAGTCCTGCACCTTCTTGAGCGGGAAGGCGCGGCCGTACACGCCCCACTGGGTGAAGTAGCCGACGTTGCGGTAGCCGTTGACGTCGCTGTCGCCGGGGTTGCCGACCGCCGTCGTGGCGGTCGGCGCCGCCTGCGCCGGCGCGACGCCCGCGAGGAGGCCGCCGACGAGGGCGGCCGCCGTCGCGAGCGCCGCGAGGCGCACGCCGCGCCGCCGGGCCGGGCGCGGTGGTCGGGTGGAGAGGGACACGTCCATGGGTCCTGCCTCGTGCTCGTGCGGGGAGCTGCGGCGGCGCCGTCGTCGGGGCCGCCCTGCCCTCAGGTCACCCCGAACGTAGCCACGCCGGACCCCGCGCGTGATCCGCGCTTCCCGCAGTGTTCGCGGCGCGTCCGCGGGGTCGGCGTAGGGGAAGACCCGTAGGACAAAAGTGGACAAATGCTGACGAGAACCCTCGAAACGCCCTCGTCTCAGCGGCCCACGCGGTGCGCCAGCACCGTGAGCTCGACGCGCGAGCGCACGCCGAGCTTGCGGAAGACGCGTCCGAGATGGACCTCCACGGTGCGCACGGACAGGTACAGCTGGTCCGCCGCCTCCCGGTTCGAGGCCCCCTGGACGACGAGGAGCGCGACGTCGAGCTCGCGCTCCGTGAGCTCGTCGGCCCACCGGCCCCGCAGCTCCGCGAGCGCCTCGTCCGTCACGTCGCTCTCGCGCACCGCGAGCCGGCACGCGTCCGGCGGGGCGGTGCGCAGCGCGGCCTGCGCCTCGGCGCCGGCGCGCGCGACCCCGAGGGCCGCGGTGGGCAGGCCGGCGGCCCGCGTGGCGTGGGGCCACGCCCCGGCCGGGCCGACGGCTCCGCCGCCCAGGACGCCGGGGACACCGGGCGGGCCGGGCACCGCGACGGTCAGGTCCTCGGGCACCGGGCCGCCGAGGAGGCGGACCACCTCGGCGTGCTCGTCGAGCGCGATCGTCGTCCAGGCGTCCGCGCCCGCGTCGTCGAACAGCTCGATCGCGGACAGGAACAGGCCGTGGGCGCGCTGCAGCTCGCCCGCGCGCACGAGGGCGCGCGCGGCGCACAGGTCGGTCCGCGCGTGCTCGTAGGGCGACGCGGTCGTGCGGTTCACGCGCGTGGCCCGCTCGAGCGGCGCGGTGAGGTCCTCGGGCGCGGCGAGCGAGACGTCGGCGCGCACGAGGGTCGCCGACCGCAGCGACGGCGGCAGCTCCTTGGCGTCGACCCGGCGCCGCGCGAGCGCGCGCTGCGCCGCGTCGTGGCGCCCGGCGACGACCCATGCCTCGACGTCGTCCAGGCCGGGCAGCGGCAGCATGCGTGCGCTGTCGGGGCGCTCGCGCTCCGCGGCGAGCTCGAGCAGCGTCGCGGCCTGGGTCACGTGGTGGGCGAACGCGGCGCCCATCGCGCGGTCCACGAGCAGGCCGAGGCGCACGGGCCGCGACGTCGGGCTCGCGCACGTCTCCTCGAGCGCCGTCGCGACGGGCCCGACGACCCCCCGGGTCATCATGTCGAGCCGACGCGCGGCGGCCACGCCCATCCCCGCGAAGGGCAGGCCGAGCGGCAGCCGGAACGCGGCCTCCGCGAGCTCGTCCGCGGCGCGCGTGAGGGTGCCGCGCCACAGGTGCACGAGCGCCTGCGCGAGCCGGACGTGCGCCTCGGCGAGCGGTGTGAGGGCGGCGTCCGGGCCGTCGAACCACCGACCGCCGTCGCGCACCGGGGCCAGGGAGGCGACGACGCTCGCGAGCGTCTGCGCGGCGTCGTCCAGCCGGTCGTCGGCGGCGAGCCCGAGGGCCCGGCTCACCTGGAGCGCGGCCTCGTGGTCCGGGCCCAGGTCGACGTCGGGCACGACGCCGCGCTCCCCCACCCCGAACACCGCGGCCCACGACCGGGCGAGCGCGAGGCGGGCCGCGGTCGCGTCGTCCTCGCACCACGACGCGAGGAACGTCGCGGTGTCGAGGAGCTGGGACGTGCTCACGCCGTCGCCCCGCTCGGCGTGCAGCCGCGCCGCCGTGAGCACGCCCGTGACGACCCCGGCGACCGCGTCCGCGGGGAGGCCGTCCGGCCGCCCCCCGCGCAGGTAGGGCGACAGGACGTCGTCGGGCACCTGGCCCTCGGCGAGCGTGAGCGCCGCGACGAGCGGGCCGAGCGTGCAGGCGCGCAGCGCGTCGTCCCCGCTCCGCGAGGCCTTGCGCAGCCAGTCGGCGGCGTCCTGCACGTGGCCCGACCGCAGGGCCGCGACCCCGGCGATCGCGAACGCCTCCGCACGGTGCTCGGCGCCCGCCTGGCTCGCCGCCTCGCGCGCGACCTCGTGCGCCCAGACGACGTCGCCGCGGTCGAGGTGGCGGCGCGCGATGCGCAGGAGGCCCGGGACGAGCGCCGGGTCGCCGACGAGGGTCGCGAGCGCCGAGTGCCACACCGCGACGTCCTCCTCGCCCGCGCGCCGGTGCGCCTCCGCGAGCGCCACGTGCGCCGCCGTGCGCTCGGCGAGGCGCGCGTCCGCGTGGACGAGCGAGCGCATGCGCGGGTCGACGAACGCGAAGCGGCCCCCCGCGAGGACGAGGTGCTCCGCGAGCGGGCCGTCGAGGACCTGCTCCATCGCGAGCCCCGTCGCGGACAGCACGAGCTCCGTGCGGTCGACGACGGCGACCGCCGCGACGAGCAGCGCCTGGCGCTCCGCCTCGCTGAGCGCGGCGAGCCGGTCGGCGAAGAGGGACCGGACGGCGGGGACCGCGGGCAGCGGGTCGGGCAGGATCGACCCGCCCGAGAGCTGCTCGGGCGTGAGGAGCGCCGCCGTCTGCGTGATCGCCGCGGCGTTGCCGCCGAGGAGGTGCGCGAGCCGCGCCGCGACGTGCGGGGCGACGGCGAGCCGACGCTCGACGAGCAGGAGGTGGAGCGCGTCGGCGGGCGCGAGCGGCGGGACGGCGCGCAGCTCGAACGGCCCCACGGACGGGTCGAGCGCACCCGCCGGCGCGGTCCCGAGCAGGACGACGGGCGCGTGCCGCTGCGCGACGAGGCTCGCGAGGACCGACCGGCTCAGCTCGTCCTGGAGGTGCAGGTCGTCGGCGACGAGGACGACGGTCGCGCCGTCGAACGTCGCGACGAGGAGCTCGGCGAGCGCGACCGCCGCTACCTCAGGGAGGTAGCCGAAGCCTGGGTCGACCGGCTCGAGGACCCGCGTGAGCCGCTCGGGGACGACGCCGCCCGCGAGCTGCGACACCTGCGACACGACGGAGACGACGGCCGACCCCGGAGCAGGGACGCCCGCGGGCGGGCGACAGCGGAGCGTGACGGTCGGCTGCGCGAACTCGTGCGTCGCGACGGCCTCGCACACCAGCTCGAGCGTCGCGCTCGCACCCATGCCGTGCTCGGCGGTCCACACGAGACCGCCCTTGCCCTCGCTCACGGCGGCGAGCGCGCGGTCGACCTCCTGCGCGCGGGACGAGAGCCGCTCGAGCCGTCGTGCGAACCGCGAGTCCGCGCGACGGACCGGCTCGGGAACCATGTAGTCCTGCTGTTCTGACATGTCGGGACCCTCCGTCCGGGGGCTTCGTCGCCCGTCGACCGGATGAAATGTTAACAACCCTCCGTAAACAAGGGATCACCTCATCGTTTCCCGCCCGTCACACGGCCGCCACCTGGGCCGACACCCGCACCTCGACGGTTGCTGCCCGCTGCCCGGAGGGCTAGCCTGGGCTCGATCCCCGTCGCGGCCACGACCCTCGTGCGTCCCGACCCGGGTGCGGCGCCCACGGCGCCGCCGCCACGAGAGCGAGGTGAGCCCCATGCCTGACGGCAGCAGTCATAGATCCGTGCACTGCGCGCTCACCCCCCGTGGCTCGCGACCCGACGCCTGAGCCCGGCCGACGCAGGTCCCTGCGTCCCCGGCCGTCGTCCGTCCCGCGCGGGGAGGTCGCCAGTGCGCTCCGCGCGCGCCTCGTGCGCGCCGCCGGACCTCCCCCGCCGACGCTCCCGCGCCGCCCGTACGTGGCCGCGCCCGTGCGTCCGCCCGCCGGAAAGGACGACCACCATGACCCAGCGTTCCCCTGCCACGGGACCCGCCACCACGCCCGTCGCCACCCCTGCCGCGACCCCGGTGCGGACGCGCCCCGCCCGGACGCCCCTGCGTGCCCCGCGCGAGGAGCGGCGCCGCGCGCGCCGGCCGAACCTCGAACGGCAGTCGATCTCCTTCACCGTGGGGCTCTACCTGTTCATCTGCGCCGCGCTCCTCACCGCGCACTTCACGGCCGGCGGTGCGTGATGACGACGATGCTGCCCGAGACCCCGGGCCTCGCTCCCCGGACGGAGACCCGCCTGCCCGCCCCCGCGCGCGGCGGGCTCGACCTGCACGCCCGTGCGCACGGCGACGGCGCGCCCCGGTTCGACCCGCGCGTCCTGCGCTCGCGCTGGGTGCAGGTCGCGGTGGGCGACCCGGAGTCCGCGGCCCGCGCGGCCGAGCACGGCGTCGACTTCGCGGCCGCCGGAGGGCGCGTCTGGGAGACGGACGCGCACGTCTACCTGCCGGTGACGGCGACCCGGCGCGACGGCGACCGGGTCGTGGACGAGCGCATCGTGCTCGCCCTGTCCGCCGACGTCGTCGTGACGGCCCAGCCGCAGCGGCACTACGCCGTCTTCGACAAGGCGATCGCCCGCATGCGCCGCACGCCGTGGCTCATCGGCTCGTCGTACGGCGTCGCGTACGCGCTGCTCTACGCGCTCAACGAGGCGGCGGACCGCGTCGTGTCCTACGCGAGCGACCTGCTCGAGGACATGTCCGACGAGATCGACGAGGCCACGCGCGGCGTCGACTCGCGCGGCCGGGAGATCGGGGTGAGCGACATGCAGGACACGATCACGCGCATGAACCGCGCCGAGGAGATCGTGTCGCGAGCCCAGGAGTCCCAGCTCTCGCTCGCGCGCGCCGCGCGGCACCTGCGCAGCGAGATCGCGGACTCGGACCCGGTGCTCGCGGGGCTCGTCGAGACCCTCGTCGCGGACGTCGACGGCGTGAAGCAGCACGCCGGGTTCGAGCACGACAAGGTGCGCTACCTGCAGCAGGCGATCATGACGTCGCTCGACGTCAAGCAGGCGCAGATCGTCAAGGTCTTCACCATCATCACCGCGGTGTTCCTGCCCCCGACGCTCATCGCGTCGTTCTACGGCATGAACTTCACGCACATGCCCGAGCTCGACCGGCCGTACGGGTTCACGCTCACGGTCCTGGTGACGCTCGTCGCCGCGGTCATCCCGCTGGCGTACATCAAGCGCCGCGGCTGGCTGCGCTGAACGCCGGACGGTGCGGTGCGCGGCCGAGGTCGCGCACCGCACCCTCAGGTCAGGCGCAGGTGCCGACGACGCGCCAGGCCGGGTACCACTTCTCCGTGCCCGGGACGTTCGTGCGGACCCACCACGCGGCGCGGTAGTTCACGCCCTCGTGCGCGACGACGCGCCCTCCGACGTACGAGGTGCTGCGGTCCCAGCCCGGGAAGCACGAGCCCGGCGCGGTCGGGTCGACCGGACCGGCCGGGCCCGCGCGGTAGACGTCGGCCGCCGTGCCGACGAGCTCGTCCTCGTAGTCGCCCGCGAGGTCCCAGAACATCGAGCCGCCGAGGCCCTTCTCCGTGATCCACGACGCCTTGTGCGCGACGGCGCGCGGCGTGTCGACGCTCCACCACTGGTCGCCGTCGTAGCGCCACGAGGCGCCGCTGGCCTCGTCGAAGTACTCCGTCCCGTGGTCGCGCAGCTCGAAGTACTGCTTGTTCCCGGCCTCGTAGGTGCCGGGGGCGACGCCCGCGGCGGGCTGCCAGGCACCGTTCGAGTCGCCGGCCTCGACGCCGGACCAGCCGCGGCCGAACGCCGGGATGCCGAGCGTGAGCTGGGCGGGGTCGACGCCGCGCGACAGGTAGAGGTCGATGCCGTCCTCGAGCGAGATCGTGCCCGGCTGCGTGGTGTCGTGGAGGTTCGCCTGGTGCCCGGCGAGGTTCGGCGACCAGCCGCCGTGCAGGTCGTAGCCCTGCATGTTGCCGTAGTCGAGGTAGTCGAAGATCGTGGGGGCGTCCCAGCCGGCGTTCACCACGGTGGGGCTCACCGGGATGTAGGCGGAGAGCAGGTAGTCCTCGCCCCGCGCGGCGCCGCGCTCGTCGAGCTGCTTGCGGAACTCGGCGAGGAGGGCGGTGAAGTTCGCCTTGTCGTTGACGGGGTCGACGTGGTTCTCGGGGTGCTGCGACCAGTCGGGCGCCCCGGGCCACTCCCAGTCGACGTCGATGCCGTCGAACAGGCCTGCGGCCGCGCCGAGGCCGCCGCGGCCGTCGATCACGGGCAGGTTGCCGTCGATGTAGAGGTCGATGCACGACGCGACGAACTTCTCGCGACTCTCGGGCGTCGCCGCGGCCTTCGAGAAGAACTTCGACCAGGTCCAGCCGCCGAGCGACATGAGGACCTTGGTGTCGGGGTGCTGCTCCTTGAGCTTGCGGAGCTGGTTGAAGTTGCCGGCGAGCGCCTGGTCCGCCGTGTCCGCGACGCCGTCGACGGAGTCCTCGGCGGAGACGGCCCGCACGAAGTCGGCCTGCGCGTCGCCGGCGCCGTCGTTCCCGCCCGGCTCGGGCGTGCCCGGGGCGTCCGCGAGGAAGCACGTGAGGTCGGTCGGGTGGATGTTGCCGAACGCGTAGTTCACGTGGGTGATCTGCTCGGCCTGGCCGGACTCGACGAAGTCGCGCACGGTGTAGCCGTAGTTCTCCGGGGCCCAGGACATGAAGTAGCCGACGTTGCGGTACCCGTTGAGGGCGGCGTCGCCGTTCGGCGAGTCGGGCGTGGGGGCGGTGGCCGCCGTCGTGGCGGTCAGGTCGGCGGGCGCGGCGGCGGCGGTCGTCGCGGCGGCGACGGCCCCGCTCGCGGCGAGCGCGAGGGCGGTGAGGCCGGCGGCCGCGCGCGTGGCGCGAGCGGGGCGCGGGGCGGACGGGCGAGGACGGTGCATCGAGAGAACCTCTCGTCGACGAGGTCGGTCGCCGACCCGCACGGACGCGCGGCGGTGCGGCCTTTTGCGGGGCCTGAGCGACCGGCTGACGTCAGCGACCGTAGCCGCGGGCGGGCGCGGGGGGACTACGTGCTTCCCACACTCTTCGCGTCACGCACGTCGCGCGGCGTACGCGGTCCTGCGTACGCACATCCCGTACGGGACAGCCCGTACGGCGGCGCGTCAGGCCTCGAGGATCAGCGTGACCGGGCCGTCGTTGACGAGGTCGACCGCCATGTGCGCGCCGAACCGTCCGGTCGCGACCTCGACCCCGCGGGCGCGCAGCGCGTCGACGACCGCGTCGACGAGCGGCTCGGCGACGGGACCGGGCGCCGCGCCGTTCCACGACGGGCGTCGGCCCTTGCGCGTGTCCGCGTAGAGCGTGAACTGGCTGACGACGAGCACGGGCGCGCCGTCGTCGAGCACGGACCGCTCCCCCGCGAGGATCCGCAGCTCGGCGATCTTGCGCGCGATCGTCTCCACCTGCGCGTCGCCGTCGTCGTGCGTGACGCCGACGAGCGCGAGGAGGCCCGGTCGGTCGATCGCGCCGACGACCTCCGCCGTCCCGTCGTCGGCCACGACGCGCACGCTCGCGCGCGTCACGCGCTGGACGACGGCCCTCACGGCCGACCCCCGTCGGCGTGCCGCGCGGTGTCGGCCGAGGGGCCGTGCGGCCGGTCCTGCAGGGCGTCCGCCGCGGCCTCGTCGAGCACCGCGCGGACCGTGCCCACCGGCTGCCCCGCACCGAGGACCGGCACGTCGCCGAGCGCGTCGAGCGCCGGCCCGTCCGCCCCCGCGACGTCGAGCGCGCCGAGACGACGCAGCGCGGCGGCGAGCACCGCCGGCCGGGGTCGGGACGCGCCGTCGAGCACCTTGAGGGCGAGCGCACGGCCGTCGGGCAGCGCGGCCCCGTACACCCCGTCGGCCCCGTCCTTGGCGACCAGGCCGGGCACGGCGCGCATCGCGAGCGTCGCGTCGCGGCCCGTGCCACCCACCATCTCGGGGAACGCCGCCATGGCGTGCGCGACCTCGGCCTCGGGAGAACCCGGGTCGTGCTGCGGGGCCGCGGCGAGCCGCCCGAAGGCGCGCGCGAGCCCGCGCACGGTCGTCGAGAAGAGCGGCGCCCCGCAGCCGTCGACCGTGACGTGCTCGACCGCGACGCCCGTCGCCTCCGCGACGGCCTCCCGGACCGCGACCTGCAGCGGGTGGTCGTGCTCCAGGTACGTGCGCGGGTCCCAGCCCGCCACGACGCACGTCGCGAGCATCGCCGCGTGCTTGCCGGAGCAGTTCTGGGTGATCGACGCCGGGCCGTTCCCCGCCTCCTGCCACGCGAGCGCGGCGGGCGGGTGCAGCGGGAGGTCGGGGGTGTTGCGCAGCGCGGACTCGTCGAGCCCGGCGCCCGCGAGGATCTCGCGCACCCCGGCGAGGTGCTCGGGCTCGCCGTCGTGGCTCGCGGCGGCGAGGGCCAGGAGGCGCGGCGGAAGGCGCAGCCCGTGCCGCAGCATCGCGACGGCCTGGAACGGCTTGACGCTCGAGCGCGGCCAGATCACCGTGCCGGCGTCGCCGCGCTCGAGGAGCGTGCCGCCGTCGGCGTCCAGCAGCACGAGGTGGCCCGTGTGGACGGACTCGACGAGGTCACCGCGCACGACCTCGGCCAGCGGGACGGCGGCGCGCGCGACCCCGGTGCGGACGCCGTCGGTCACCGCGGCGCTCACCAGCCGCCCGGCCGGCCGGACGACCCGTTGCCGCGCCCGTTCCCGTACGGCTGGAGGCGCGGGCGCACGTCGACGAGGTACACGATCGCCGCGACGACCGCGATGATCCCGATGAAGCCGAGGTTGATCCCGCCGCCGAGGGGGATCGAGAGGAATCCGAGCGCCGCGGCGACGCCGAGGATCGCGAGCCAGATCGGCTTGCTCAGCTTGCCCTCCGCCGTGAACGCGCTCGCAGGCCGCCGGAGGGCGTCCACGAGCGCGAAGAGCTGCGTCCCGAACACGACCAGCGACAGGAGGAGGTAGACGATCCACTGCAGCGACCCGAAGATTCCCACGGGCACGAGCCTACGGTCTGACGAGCGGCCACGGCACCACGCGCAGCCCGGCGGCACGCGCCGCCGTGACGACGTGGGGGTCCCAGGCGGCCACGACCGTGTCGTCGTGCGCGACGGCGAGCGCGCTCGCCACGTGCACCGCGTCGTTGCTGCGCATCGACCCCGCGGAGACGAGGCGCGACGCGCGGTCGGCGACCGCGCCGGACACCTCGACCACGTGCAGCGCGGGCCGGAGGGTGTCCCAGGTGCCGAGCGCGCGGGCGTGCGCCGAGCCGTCGATCACCCCGCCGCGGGCCCCCGCGGCGAGCGCGGCGCGGACCTCGACGTCGGCGAGGCGGCTCGTGACGACGACGTCGGCACGGTTCCACAGGCGGCTCGCCAGCGCGGAGCCGGCCTCGGGGACGCACAGCTTCACGAGCGCGCTCGCGTCGAAGTAGACGAGGGCCACCGCGGGACCCTCAGCGCCGGATCCGGCGCACGAGCGCCGCGACCCCGCCGCCGCGGGCGGCCCGGGCGCCGTCGGTGGGACGCGACCCGTCCGGCCCGGCAGGGCGCGGCCCGTCCGTCGCCGCGACGAGCGCCGGCGCGGGCACCGTGTGCACGGGACGCTCCCCCGCCGGGGGCACCAGGACGCCGTCGCGCACGAGCTCCGTGACGAGGTCGGCCGTCGCGACGCCGGTCAGCCGGGCGACGGGCACGCCGCGCTCGGTGATGACGACCTCCTCACCGTCCCTGGCCCGCTCGATCCACGACTTGAGCTCGGCGCGCAGCGCGCTGACAGGGACCTCCATGCCCCGACCGTACCGGCCCGCGGTGCCGCTGTGCAGGGGCCGGTCGTCCCCTGGTGCATACCCGGTGCGCCCAGGCGGCGCGCACCGCGAGCGCAGGCGCCGCCCGCACCCGCCACGCGCCGGCGCTCAGAGGTCGGGGAGCGCGTCGCGCGCCTGCTCGGGCGTCGCGCCCGCCGCTTCCAGGGCGTCGACGATCGGCGACCGCACGAGCATCACGAGCGACTGCACCTGCCAGTCGCCGTCGCCGAGCACGTGGGGGTCGGCGCTCCGGGCCACCTCGAGGAGGACCTCGCGCGCGACCGCCGGGTCGCGGCCCGCGCCGACCGCCTCGGCGAGCACGTGCACCCCCGCGCCGAACCGGCCGACGAGGTCCGCCACGGCGTCGAGCTCGTGGTCGTCCGGGCTGCTCGCGACCGGCCGCGCACGCCGCGCCAGGACGCGCACGCTGCGCATCGCGCGGTCGACGAGGACCGCCTGCCGCTCGAGCCCGCCCAGCTCGTCGCGGTGCCGCAGGCCCGCCGCGCTCACGCGCGCGAGCTCGCGCGCGGACGACGCGGACGACTGCCACTCCTCCAGCGCACCCTCGGACGCGCGGCCCTGGACCAGCGCGGCGTCGAGGTCCGCGGGGTCGCGCGCCCGCAGGCCGCGGGCGATCACGTCGAGCACGCCCGCGAGCTCCGTCGTCGCCTCGGACCCGAGCAGACGGGGTCGTCGCCGGGGGTCGCCCGGCGTGAGGGCAGCAACGGCGAGCGCGACGGCGCCGCCGACGAGCGCGTCCGTCCACCGCCCGAGCGGGCCGCCCGCCTGCGCGGCCGGGAGCCCGACGATGACGATCGCCTGCACGCCCGCCTGCGTCGTGAGCATCGCGCCCCGGTCGATGAAGCGCGCGGCGAGCGCCGAGACCGCGAGCACGACCGCGACCTGCCACCAGCCGGACCCGATCGCGTGGACCACGAGGTCCCCGAGGCCGACGCCGATCGCGACGCCCACGGCGAGCTCGAGGACGCGGCGGAGCTGCCGGTCCTGGCTGAAGCCGAGGCAGATCCACGCCGAGACGGGCGCGAAGAACGGTGCCGTGTGCCCGAGCCCGTACCGCGCGATGCCGAACGCGAGACCCGCGGCCGCCGACGCCTGGAGGATGGGCCACAGCGCCACGCGCACGCGCGACGCGCCCTGCCGGATCCGGGCCCGCAGGAGGAGCCGGCGCCACGCGGTCCGGGCGACGTCGACCGCCCCCGGACCCGAGGACTGCCCTCGCGCCGGCCCCGACGTCACAGCATGCTCGTGGGTGCGCCCTCGCCGCGCGGCGTGACGCCGCGCCCGACGGGGCCGCGCGCGGCCGGACGGTCGACGGAGACGCCCTCGCCGGGCACCACGACCTCTTGCGCCGCGGAGATCGCGCCTCCGTCGCAGTCGACGAGGAGCTCGGCGTCGACCGGCGCGCTCCGCTTGAGGACCGCGAGCGCGATCGGCCCGAGCTCGTGGTGGCGCGCGACCGACGTCACGGTGCCGACGGAGCGGCCGTCGAGCGTGACGTCGGCCCCCGGTGCGGGCAGCAGGTGCCCCGAGCCGTCGAGGTGCAGCATGACGACGCGGCGCGGCGGGCGCCCGAGGTTGTGCACGCGCGCGATGGTCTCCTGCCCCCGGTAGCAGCCCTTGTGCAGGTGGACCGCGGTGCGCAGCCAGTCGGTCTCGTGCGGGATCGACCGGTGGTCGACCTCCGTCGCGAGCCGCGGGCGCCAGGCCTCGACGCGGGCGGCCTCGCTCGCCCACGTGCCCACGAGGCGCCACCCGGCGGCCTCGCGCGCCGCGACGGAGTCGGCCAGCTCCGCGCGCGGGACGAGCACGAGCCGCCACGGGCGCTCCCGCCCCGGGTGCTCGTCCTCGGGCGGCCCGTACCGCGTGCCGCCCGCGAGGACGTGCGGCCACGGGTCGCGCCAGGTCACGGGCTCGTCCTCGGTGCCCTCGGCGTCGACCGGCTCGCCGAGCGCGGCCCACTCGTCCGTGGCGTCCGCGATCTCGACGCGGAGCATGAACTTCATGCGGTCCAGCCACGCAGCGAGGTCGGCGGCGTGCGAGCGCTCCGTGACGAGCCACGTCGTCGTGCCGTCGTCGACGACGGACGCGGCGTGCTCGACGTGGCCCTGCGGCGAGAGCACGAGCAGCTCGGTCGAGGTGCGCGGTGCGAGGTCCGTGAGGTCCTGGGACGTGATGGAGTGCAGCCAGCTCAGCCGGTCCGGGCCCGTGACCGTCACGACGCCCAGGTGCGACTGGTCGACGACGGCGCCGCCCGTGCGCAGCGCGCGCTGCTCCCCGGTGGGGTCGCCGTAGTGCCAGGCGACGCCCTCGTCGGGGCCCGTCGCGGGCACGGCGCCGTGGCGGGACAGGAGCGGGCTGGTGTAACCGGTGGTCACGGGTGGTCCTCCTTCGTCGACGCGTCCGGTCCTGGCAGGCCTACGGGGCTGCCCGGTGGCCTGCGCGTCAGGCCGACGGGCGCCGGGTCAGCTTCGCGGACGCGTACGACTGCAACGGCTGACCGAAGGCCGCCAATTCCCACACCCACAGGAGCTGGCCCTCGACGAACCCGTAGAGCCGCTTCGAGGCCGTCACCTCGGACGCGGTGGACGTGCGCGCGATGAGGTCGCTCGCCAGGTCCACGCGGCCGTTGCCGACGGCGCCCAGGTACACCGAGACGCGGCCCGCCGGGTCGGCGATCAGGACCTCGAGGGGGTGGCGGTCGTCCTCCAGGCCCTCGGGCCGGTCGGTCGACACGCGCCAGTAGCCGGTCTCCGTCGACCAGACGGGCGACGCGGCGGCCGCGGCGTCGAGGGTCGCCTCGTCACGCTCGGGCCACTCGCCCTCCGCGGGCACGGTCTCGGGGATCGCGGCGTCGAGGACGCGCAGCGTCGACTCGTACCGCAGGTAGGGGCCGCCGTCGTGGTCGAACACGACGTCGTGGACGAACGGCGTCTCCTCGATGCCCGGGTACTTCACGACGCCCTCGCCGCGCCAGCTCCCGACGAGCCAGGCGAGCGGGTACACCTCGGGAGCGAGGCCTTCGGGGAACTCGAACGGCATCAGCGACCACCTCTCGGAGTCGGGCGACGCGCGGCGCCCGCGCGGGGACGGGCCCCGTGCGGTGACGTCAGCGCTGGCCCTTGAAGAGCTTGTAGACGACGTACCCGGCGAACCACGTGATGGTGACCGTCGCCGCGAGGAGCAGGCCGAGGAAGATCAGCTCGAGAGTGTGCGGGCTCATGCGGGCGATCCTACCGGCCGGACGGCACCGGCACGCCGTGGCCGTGGTCACCCGCGGGGCTACGCTCGGCCGCGTGACCGACTCCTCGCTCCCTGCCGCCGCCCCCCGCTCCCGCTCGCTCGTCGTCAAGACGACCTCCGGGCTCGACCGGCCCGAGGCCGCGAACCAGGCCTTCACCGTCGCCGCCGCCGCCGTCGCGGCCGGCGTCGAGGTGAGCGTCTGGCTCACGGGCGAGGCGGCGTGGTTCGGGGTGCCGGGCCGCGCGGCCGAGCTCGAGCTCGAGCACGCGGCGCCGCTGCCCGACCTGCTCGACGCGGTCCTCGCCACGGGCACGGTGACCGTCTGCACCCAGTGCGCGGCGCGCCGCGGGATCACGGCCGACGACGTCCTGCCCGGCGTGCGCATCGCGGGGGCGGCGGTGTTCGTCGAGGAGGCGCTGCGCGAGGGTGCCCAGGCGCTCGTCTACTGACCGACCCGCGCACGGCCGTCAGCGGGCGGGCGCGACCCGGCGCAGCAGCAGGTACAGCTCGCACCCGAGGCACAGGCCGAACGCGGCGTTGAGGACGGCGGCCACGAGCGCGAGCGCCGCCGCGGCCGGCACGGCGCCCGCGACGCCGAGCAGCCCGAGCACGACCCCGGCGCCGGTGATCACCAGGCCCACCGCCTGCGCGAACCGCGGCGGCCTCGGGTCCTCGCGCTCCGTCGTCGGGCCGATGCGCGGGAGCAGGACCAGCCGGTAGACGGCCGCCTGCCAGGTACCCTGCGCGCCGCGGACGGTACCGAGCAGGAAGCTCGCCGCGACGACCGCGAGCAGCACGAGCGCCGCGGGCGACGTCCAGAGCAGGATGACCACGGCGAGCAGGACGGCCGTCATGCCCGCCCCCGCGCGCGGACCGCGCGGGTCGATGCCGACGGGCGTGCCGTCCGGCTCGGTGACGGTGGCCTCCGGGCCTGCCTGGTCGCTCACTCGGGTCTCCTCCGGTCGGGCCGTCGGAGACGGCGGTCAGCTGCCTGGCGCGCTCGCGGGCTGCGCGCCCGGGCCCGCGACGGCGAGCGCCGCGAGCGCCTGGGCGCGGTTCATGCCACCGCTCGCGCGGGCGACCTCCCGGCCCTCCGCGTCGAGCACGAGGACGGTCGGCGTGCGCAGTATGCCGAATGTTCGCACCAGGTCGAGGTGGTCGTCGACGTCCATCTCACGATGCGTCACGTCCGGGTGCGCGGCGCTCACGTCGCGCAGGACCCGGGCGGTGGCCCGGCACGGCGCGCAGAGCTCGGCGGAGAACTGGACGAACGTGCGGCGCTCCGCGAGCGCGACGCCGTGCGTCGCCCAGTCGACGGCCGCGGGCCCGGCGGCGGACGACGCGGCGCCCGCTCCCTCGCGCGCGGCCCGCACCACACCCTGGCGGCGCTGCCACCGCACGCCGAGCACCGCCGTCCCGACGAGGGTCACGACGAGCAGCACGACGGCGAGCGGCGACGGCGTCACCCGACGATCACCCGGCCGACGACGAAGATCAGGGTCCCGCCGACGGCGACGGGCAGGGCCGTCGCCGAGAACGCGCCCAGCCGGCCGCGCAGCTCGGGGAGCTGGTCGAAGAGCGCGTGCAGCGACGCGACGAGCAGGCCCGCGACGACCCCCGCCCAGACGCCGCCCAGCAGCTCGAGGTCGGGCATGACATAGCCGACGGCACCGCCCGCGAGGACCGCGAGGCCGAGCGTGAGCGCGGCGTTGAGCCACCCGCCGAGCGGCAGCGCGGACACCGCGGACGCCACGGCGAGCGCGACGGCCGTCGTCACGACGAGGGACTCGCCGGCGTCGGTCCGGCCCGCGGCGATCCAGCCCGCGCTCGACGTCGCCACGACGATCCCGCTCACCGTGCCGATGAGCGACTCGACGAGGCGCGGACGGCCGTCGCGCCGCAGGAGCTCGGCGACGAACGCGAGGACGACGGAGAGCGCGAGCACGACGGGCAGGTGGCGCAGCGCGGGCTCGCCGTGCGTCGCGGCGGTCGCGGCCACGGCGCCGAGCCCGGCGATCGCGATGACGACCCGGGTCCCGCCGTGGACGGGGATGTCGAGCAGCCGCGGCCAGCCGATCGCGACGCCCAGAGCCAGGGCGCCCGACGCGATCGTGAGCGGCAGCGGGCCGAAGAACGCGGCGACGGCGACGACCGCCGCCAGGCATGCCGTCACGACGGCACGGGTCGAGAGGTCCACGCGGTCAGCGCCCCGTTCGGGGGTCGCGGGAGGGCGTCGGGTCGTGCAGCACGCCTCAGAGTGTCGCAGAGACTCGCCGCGCGCCGCTCACCGGCCCCCGCTCCGCGATCGAGCGGCGGTCGCGCGGGCGGGCTGCCGCGTCGCCGTCGGGCAGCGCTGTCACCGGCGAGGGAGAGGACGCGCGCGATGTGAGACACGCACCGTGCGCGCGGCCGGCACGCGATACGGTAACCGTCCACGGACCGAGGACGTGGCCGACGACGTGGCGTGCCCCGTAGAGGTCCGTCCGCCCGGTCGCCACGCGTCGACGCCCGGGGGCGCCGCCCGCGCCCCGCGACCCGGAAGGAGGTGCCGGATGGCCGACCTGCTCATCCTCACCCCCGCGACAGGCGGTTCCGTCGAGGTGCTGCCCGCGCTCGGCCTGCTCTCGCACCGCATCCGGGTCCTGCCCATGGAGCCGTCGGCGCTCGTCGACGCGCCGGACTCCGACGTCCTGCTGCTGGACGCGCGCCGCGACCTCGTCGCCGCCCGCACCACGTGCCGGCTCCTGCACGCCACGGGCCTGACGGTCCCGCTCGTGCTCGTGCTCACCGAGGGCGGGCTCACCGTGGTGACCGCCGAGTGGGGTGCGGACGACCTCCTGCTGGAGGGCGCCGGCCCGGCCGAGGTCGAGGCCCGGCTCCGGCTCGTCATCGAGCGCTCCGCGCGCGGACCGGCCGAGGACGGCCCGCAGGAGATCGCGGCGGGCGAGCTCGCGATCGACGCCAGCGGCTACACCGCGCGGCTCCGCGGCCGCCCGATCGACCTCACGTACAAGGAGTTCGAGCTCCTCAAGTACCTCGTCCAGCACCCGGGCCGCGTGTTCACGCGCGCGCAGCTCCTCCAGGAGGTCTGGGGCTACGACTACTACGGGGGCACGCGCACCGTCGACGTCCACGTGCGGCGCCTGCGCGCGAAGCTCGGGCCGGAGCACGAGCAGCTCATCGGCACGGTGCGCAACGTCGGCTACCGGTTCGACCCGCCGAAGGACCGCCGCCCGGCGGCGGCCGCGGAGCCGGGCGGGACCGATGCCACCGGGGCGGACGCCGCGTCGTCCGCGGACAGCGGGTCCGGTACCCCGGTAGGTTCGTCCGGGTGACGCCCGACCCCTCCGACTTCACGTCCGCCCTCCTCGACGGCCCCTGGCGCCACGAGTTCGTGCCGGCCAACGGGGCCCGCTTCCACGTCGCGCTCGCCGGTCCCGAGGACCGCGGCGTGCGGGACCCCGGCCCGCCCCTCGTCGTGCTCCTCCACTCCTTCCCCCAGTTCTGGTGGGCGTGGCGGCACCAGCTCGAGCCGCTGGCCGCCGCCGGCTACCGCGTCGCCGCCATGGACGTGCGCGGCGTCGGTGCGTCCGACAAGCCGCCGATCGGCTACGACGCCCCGACGCGCACGCGCGACATCGCGGGCGTGATCCGCTCGCTGGGGTCGGGCCGCGCGGTCGTCGTGGGCCACGGCACCGGCGGCAGCCTCGCCTGGGCGATGGCCGCGCTCCAGCCCGCCGTGACGGCCGGGGTCGCCGCGTTCTCCGCGCCGCACCCCGCCCGCCTGCACACGTCGGCCCGGCGGCTGCTCACGCCCGCCGCGCGGCGCCAGCTCGCGTTCTACCAGGTGCCGACCCTGCCCGAGCGGGCGCTCGTCCGCGGCGACCTCGTCGCCGACGTGCTCGCGACGGGCGCCGCACAACCCTTCGCACCCGACGTCGTCGACACGTACCGCACCGTCATGCGCATCCCCTTCGCGGCGCACACGGCGATGGAGTCGCTGCGCTGGGCCGTGCGCTCCACCCCCCGGCCCGACGGGCGCCGCTTCCTCGCCGCGCTCCGCCACCCCGTGGAGGTCCCCGCCCTCCAGGTGCACGCGGCGCAGGACGGCCTGCTGCGCCGCGACCTCGCGGACGCCGACGGCGCGGCGCTCGCCCGGGACTTCCGCTTCGAGGTCGTGGACGACGCCGGGCACTTCCTCCCCGAGGAGGCGCCGGACACCGTGACGGAGCTGCTCCTGGACTGGCTCCCCACGACGCAGCGGCCCGCGGGCTGACCGAGCGGTCGCCGGGCGGTCGGCGGGAGACCGTCAGCTCGTCTTGACGAGCGCGGCCGCCTTGACCGGGTCGACCTCGCCGACGCCGAACGACGGGCACCACCGTGCGATCGTGCACGCGCCGCACGCGGGCCAGCGCGCGAAGCAGACGCGCCGGCCGTGGAAGATCAGCCGGTGGGAGAGCATGGTCCACTCCGACTTCTCGATCAGACCGCCGACGACCTGCTCGACCTTGACCGGGTCCTCCTCCGTGGTCCACCCCAGGCGGCGCACGAGGCGGCCGAAGTGCGTGTCCACGGTCAGCCCCGGCACGCCGAACGCGTTTCCGAGCACGACGTTCGCCGTCTTGCGGCCCACGCCCGGCAGGGAGACGAGGTCCTCCAGGCGGGCGGGCACCTCACCGTCGAACCGCTCGACGAGTGCCTGGCCGATCCCGATGACCGACTGGGCCTTGGCGCGGAAGAAGCCCGTGGGCCGCAGGATCTCCTCGAGCTCGGCCCGGTCCGCCGACGCGTACGCCGCGGCGTCCGGGTACCGCGCGAAGAGCGCAGGCGTCGTGAGGTTCACGCGCTTGTCCGTCGTCTGGGCCGAGAGGACCGTCGCGACCAGCAGCTCGAGCGGCGTGGTGAAGTCGAGCTCGCAGTGCGCGTCCGGGTAGGTGATCGCGAGCTCACGGTTCGTGCGGCGCGCGCGCCGCACGAGCGCGAGGTGCGACTCGGGCTTCGGAGCCTGCGCGCGGGCCTGCTCGGTGGTGGTCACGAACCCACCGTAGCCGCCGCCCCCGACACCCGAGTTGCAGCGGTAGGGCAGACTTGTCCTGGAACATTTCCGAGGACGAGACGATAGGACACCCCGCGTGGACGACGACGTTGTGCTCTCCGCCCCCCTGTTCGCGACGATGGACGCGGACGAGACGCGCACCCTCTTCGAGTCGATGCAGCAAATCGAGCTCTCGCGCGGGGACGTGCTCTTCCGCGAGGGCGAGCCGGGCGACCGCCTCTACGTGATCGCGAGCGGCAAGATCAAGCTGGGGCGCCGCTCCAACGACGGCCGCGAGAACCTCCTGTCGATCCTCGGCCCCGGCGAGATGTTCGGCGAGCTCTCGCTCTTCGACCCGGGCCCCCGCACCGCCACCGCGAGCTCCGTCGCCGACTCCGTCATCTACGAGCTCGGCCACGACCAGCTCGTCGAGTGGATCGAGAAGCACCCGAGCGTCGCGAAGCACCTGCTCAACGCCCTCGCGCGCCGCCTGCGCCGCACGAACGAGACGCTGGCCGACCTCGTGTTCTCCGACGTGCCGGGCCGCGTCGCCAAGGCGCTCCTCGACCTGTCGACCCGGTTCGGCGAGGAGACGGACGAGGGCATCCGCGTCGCGCACGACCTCACGCAGGAGGAGCTGGCGCAGCTCGTCGGCGCGTCGCGCGAGACCGTGAACAAGGCGCTCGCCGACTTCGCGACGCGCGGCTGGGTCCGCCGCGAGGGCCGGGCCGTCGTCCTGCTCGACATGGACCGCCTGGAGCGCCGCGCGCGCTGACCGGCTGCACCGCCGAGACGTCGACGAGAACGGGGTCGGGGGCCGGGGCCGCCCCCCGGGGGGGGGCGCCCCCCCCGGGGGGGGGGGGGGGGGGGGGGGTGCGCCACCGCCACCGCCCGCTGCCCCCCCACCGGGGGGGGGGGCGGGCGGTCC
>NZ_JBEPOQ010000017.1:0-77823 GCF_040546915.1 Cellulosimicrobium sp. 4261 | reverse complement strand
GAAGGTGCGCTCGGCGAGGCGCAGTCGATCCTGCAGCGCATGCGTGACCTGTCGGTGCAGGCCGTGAACGACACGAACAACGCCGACGCGCGCACCGCCATCAAGTCGGAGCTCGACGAGCTCGCGGACGAGCTCGACCGGATCGTCGACTCGACGAACTTCAACGGGATCGACCTGCTCAAGTCGACCGCGACGGACCTCACGGTCCAGGTCGGCGCCGAGGGCACCGGCGACGGCAACACCATCACGATCGACCTCACCACCAACGACCTCCAGACGGTCATCGAGGCCGGCGTGTACAACACCGCGGGCGGCAGCTCCCTCACGGTGAACACGGCGGCGAACGCGCAGGCCGCGATCGAGACGATCGACACCGCGCTCAAGGCCGTGTCGACGGCGCGTTCGGGCCTGGGTGCGACGCAGAACCGCCTGGAGTACGCGATCTCCAACATCAACGTCGCCACGGAGAACCTCACCTCCGCGGAGTCGCGCATCCGCGACGTCGACATGGCCAAGGAGATGATGAACTACTCGCGCACCAACATCCTGTCCCAGGCCGGCACCGCGATGCTCGCCCAGGCGAACCAGGCCAGCTCCGGGGTGCTCCAGCTCCTCGGCTGACCCTGACGACCACCCGGCGGGCGGCCTGGACCGCCCTCCGCGCCGTCCGCCGGGTCCTCTTCCTCCCTCGTCCCCAGCAAGCCTCACGTCCCGCACCCGGAGGTGATCCGCGTGGGCATCTCCTTCACCGGGCTGTCGAGCGGTCTCAACACCGCAGACCTCGTCAAGCAGCTCATCGCCGTCGAGTCGATCCCGCAGCAGCAGCTCCAGGCCAAGGCCAAGACCGAGCGCTCCGAGATCAGCGCGCTCCAGGACCTCAACACGCGCGTCGCCGCGCTCGCGAAGCTCGCCAAGGAGCTCACCGCCGGCGACGCGCTCGCGCTCTTCACCGCGAAGGGGTCGTCCGACGCGGTGTCGGTCGCCGCCCGCGCGGGCGCCGCCCCGGGGAGCGTCGACGTCGTCGTCGACGCCGTCGCCACGGCGCAGAAGTCGGTCACCGCGACCCTCGCGACGGCTCCCACCACGCGCTTCACCCTCACCGACGCGGCGGGTGAGCGCACCGAGCTGACCGCGGCCTCCACGTCGCTCGACGACGTCGTCACGGCGATCAACCGTGCCGACGCGGGCGTCACCGCGGTCAAGGTCGCCGCGGGCACCGACGCCGCGACGGGGGAGAAGCTCTACCGCCTCCAGCTCACGGGCACGGCGACCGGTGCGTCGGGCGCCTTCTCGTTCCACGCCGGGACCGCCGCCGAGGTGGACGCCGGCACCGCGACGAACCTGCTCGCGGCTCCCGGCGCGGCCACCGTCACGGCGGCCGCCGACTCCGTGGTGCGCCTCTGGGCCGGCACGGCCGCCGAGCAGACCGTCACCTCGGCGTCGACCACGTTCACCGACCTCCTGCCCGGCGTCGACGTCACCGTCTCGAAGGCGTCCGCCGACCCCGTGACCGTCACCGTCGGCGAGGACCCCGAGGCGCGCGCGAACAAGGTCCGGAGCCTCGTCGACGCCGTGAGCGCGATCCTCGCGCGCATCGGGACGCAGACCAAGGTGACCATCGGGTCCGACGGCTCGACCTCCGGCGCGACGCTCGCCGGCGAGTCCATCGTGCGCAACGCCCGCCAGTCGCTGCTCGGCGCCGTCACGGACCCGGTGGACGGGGCGTCGCTGTCGTCGATCGGCATCGAGATCACGCGCTACGGCGAGGTCACCTTCGACGCCGAGAAGCTCTCGGAGGCCCTCGCCGCCGACCCCGACCGGACGATGAGCACGTTCACGCAGGTCGCGACGCGGGTCCAGAAGACCGCCGACATGCTGTCCGACAAGTACGACGGCCTCCTGACGACGTCCGTGAAGAACCGCGAGACCCAGGTCACCCGCCTGGACGACCAGATCGCCCGGTGGGACCAGCGGCTCGAGCAGCGCTTCAAGCGCCTCACCGCGCAGTACACCGTCATGGAGGTCCAGCTCGCCAAGCTCGACTCGCAGCAGCAGTGGCTGACGGGCCAGCTCGCGACCCTCATGCCCTCCTCGTCCTCGAAGCGCTGAGCCGCACCTCCCGCGAAGGAACCGCCGTGACCCACCTCGCCCGGAGCGCCTACGGGCGCGACGCCATCCTCACCGCGTCCCCCGCGCGCCTGCTGACCCTGCTCTACGACCGGCTCGTCCTCGACCTGCGCCGGGCCGAGGCCGCGCAGGGCGAGGAGCGGTGGACCGCCGCGTCCGAGCAGCTCCTGCACGCTCAGGCGATCGTGGCCGAGCTCATGGGCTCGCTCGACACGACGGTCTGGGACGGCGCCGACGACCTCATGGCTCTCTACGTCTACGTGCACGAGGCGCTGGTCGCCGCGAACGTCCACCGCGACATCGGGCGCACGCACGAGGTCCTCGAGATCGTCGTGCCGCTCCAGGAGACGTGGCGTCAGGCCGCCGAGGTGCTGCCCGCCGGGCACGGGAGCGCCGCGGCGCACGGCGGCGGAGCGACCGGTGTCGCCTGACCGCGTGGGCGCGCTCACGGCCTGGACCCGTGCCCTCGACGAGCTCGACGCGATGGCGTCGGTCGCCGGCGAGCACGCCGGTGAGACGGCCGTCGCCCACCTGGCCGCGTGGACGCCTCCGACCGGGCTGGGGCGGCTCCCGGCCGAGCTCGTGGACCGCGCGCTCGAGGTCCTGGTCCGGCAGGCCGACGTGGTGGACCGCCTGCACGCCGCCCTCGTGGCGAACCGGCGGCACTCCCGTGCCCTGACGTGCGTGCCGCGCGCGCACGACTCGACCGCTGCGGCGTACCTCGACGTGAGCGCCTGACCCTCGCGACACCCCGGCCCGGCGGCGCTCCCGGGCACGTGCGGCTCACGCGACGCGACCCTGCATAGGGGTCGGGTGAGCACACGACCACTTGCGCAGCACGCGTCCTCGCGGCGCGGGCACGACGCGCGGCGGCCCCACGGTCGTCGGCAGCTCAGGGTGAGCACGGACCGCTCCCCCCGCAGGCCATCGGACGGCCGACACCGACGACGTGGGGACCTCGCGACCATGTTCGACTCCGTCACCTCCGTAGCGCTCCAGAGCGCGCTGAACGGGCTGTCCGCCCGCCAGGGCGCCATCGCCGAGAACGTCGCCAACATCAACACCCCGGGCTACACCGCGAAGCGGGTGCAGTTCGAGGAGGCGCTGGCGGCCTCCGTCGCCGACGGCGACGCGCGGCGCACCGCCTTCACCGTCGACCGGTCCGTCGAGCCGACCCGGCTCGACGGCTCGAACGTCAACCTCGACACCGAGACCGTCTCGAACGTCGACACCGTCCTGCGCTACCAGTTCGCGACCCAGGCCGTCGGCGGCGAGGCCGCCGCCCTGCGCGCGGCGATGCGGACGGCCTGACATGACCTTCGACGCTCTCGGCATCGCCGGCACGGGTCTCTCGCTGCACCGCAAGTGGCTCGACGCGGTCTCCGACAACCTCGCCAACGTCAACACCGTCACGTCGACCGACGACGCGGCGTTCCGGGCCCGCTACGTCCTCGCCACCGAGGGCGGCGAGAAGAACCCGGGCGCGTACGTCGCGGGCGCGGCGTGGGGGAGCGCGGAGGGGCGGCTCACGTACGAGCCGGACCACCCGCTCGCGGACGAGGACGGCTACGTGCGCTACCCGGACATCGACATGTCCGAGCAGATGGGGAGCCTCATCCTCGCCCAGCGCGGCTACCAGGCGAACGCCGCCGTGATCGACCGCGCGAAGACGGCCTACGAAGCAGCACTGCAGATCGGGAAGTGATCCTCATGCCCATCCCCTCCGTCGAGGCCACGACCGGCACCGGGTACCTCTCCGGTGTCGAGAGCCTCTCCACCCTCGCCCCCGCCGGGGCCGGGTCGACCGGCGCCGCGGGCGCGAGCGCCTTCGCCGAGGTGCTCGGCGGCGCGGTCGACGGCACGCAGCAGCTCCAGGGTGCCGCGAACGAGCTGACGATCGCCGCCGTGACGGGTGAGCTCGAGAACGTCCACGAGGCGACGATCGCCTCCACCCGTGCCCAGACGACCCTCGAGCTCGTCGCCGCCGTGCGCAACAAGGCGGTCGACGCGTTCAACGAGATCATGAGGATGCAGGCCTGACGATGCCCGAGAAGATCAGGTCGACGTTCGGCCGCGCGTTCGGCGCCGTCCGCGACTTCACCATCGCCCAGCGCACGCTCGCGCTGCTCGCCCTCGCGATCCTCGTGGTCGCGATCGTCGCGCTCGTGTCGTGGGCGTCACGCCCCTCCTACACGCCCCTGTTCTCCGGCATGTCGAGCGCGGACGCCGCCGCGATCGTCGACCAGCTCCGCTCGCAGGGCGTGCCCTACGAGCTGACCGACGGCGGCGGCACGGTGCTCGTGCCCGAGGAGAAGGTCTACGAGCAGCGCCTCGCGGCCGCCACGGCCGGCCTGCCCGCCGACGAGTCGACGGGCGGCTACTCGCTGCTCGACGAGATGGGGGTCACGTCGAGCGAGTTCCAGCAGGACGTGACGTACAAGCGCGCGCTCGAGGGCGAGCTCGCGCGGACCCTCTCCGCGATGGACGGCGTCGAGACCGCGACCGTCCAGCTCGCGATCCCCGAGGAGACGGTCTTCGCGGCGGAGCAGGGCACCCCGACCGCGTCGGTCTTCGTCGCTCCCGCCCGGGGCCAGAAGCTCACGACCGAGCAGGTCGAGGCGATGGTCCACCTCGTCTCGGCGTCGATCGACGGCATGGCCCCGACCGACGTCGCGGTCGTCGACGCGCAGGGAGAGGTGCTGTCCGAGGTCGGCGTCGGCGCACGGTCGTCGGGCGAGCAGGCCGGGCAGTACGAGGAGAAGGTGTCCGGGCAGGTGCAGGCGATGCTCGACCGCGTCGTGGGTGCCGGGAACTCGACCGTCGCGGTGACCGCGCAGATGGACGTCGCGAGCTCCGAGCGTCTCGAGGAGACGTTCCGCACGCCGGAGGGCGGGCCCGTCCTCAACGAGTCCACCACGACCGAGGAGTACACCGGCGCGGGCGGTGGCGTCGCCGGGGTGCTGGGGCCGGACAACATCGCCGTCCCGGGCGGCGCCGGAGCGGACAGCAGCTACACGTCCGAGGACGCCACGCGCAACAACGCGATCGACAAGGTCACCGAGACCACGACGACGCCCGCCGGCGCGCTGACCCGGCAGGCCGTGTCGGTCGCGCTCGACGCCGAGGTGGCCCGGGGCATGGACACGGCCGCGATCACCGCGATGGTCTCCGCCGCCGCCGGCATCGACGCCGAGCGCGGTGACACCGTCGAGGTCGCGGTGCTGCCGTTCGACACGGGCGCCGCCGAGTCGGCCCAGGCCGCGCTCGCCGCAGCGGAGGAGGCGGCCGCCGCCGAGAGCCGGGCCCAGATGCTGCGCACCGCGGCGGTCGTCGCGGGGGTGCTCATCGCCCTGGTGATCGTGCTCGTGGCCGTGCGGCGCGCCCGTCGTCGCCGCGAGCGGCGCGAGACGGTCGACCTGGACGACCTCCGGATGACGACCCTGCACGAGCTCGACCGCGACGACGACCGCCCGGCGCTCCCGTCCGGCGGCGGTCAGGGCGAGCTCGAGCCCGTGCCGGAGCGCCCGGAGATCCAGCCGCCGACCCCGCGGTTCACGAGCCTCGACCAGCGTCGGGCCGAGATCGACGCGCTCGCGGCGACCGACCCCGACAAGACCGCCGAGTACCTGCGGGTGCTGCTCGCCGAGGACCGGGCGGGGGCGCAGCGATGAGCGTCACGACGGCACCGCCCGAGACGGCGCCCGCGGGCACCGGCGCCGCCGGCCTGGCGGCCGCCCTCGACCCCGCCGCCGCGGCGCTCGCGACCGAGTCCGCGCGGAAGGTCGCCGCGATGAGCGGGGTGCAGAAGGTCGCCCTGGTGCTCATGCAGCTGAGCCAGGAGCGGGCGGCGACGGTCCTGTCGCTGCTCTCCGAGGACGAGGCCTCCGAGGTCGCCGCGGAGATCATGCGCACCCAGGTGGTGGACGAGGACCTGGCCGTCGCGGCCCTCGACGAGTTCTACGACATGGCGCTGTCCGGCACCCCGCGCCCGCGCGGGGGCAAGGACTTCGCCGTCGGGCTGCTCGAGGCGTCGATGGGCGCCGACCGGGCGGCCGACGTCGTCGAGCGCCTCGTCGCGAGCATGCAGGGCAAGGCCTTCGAGTACCTCGACGGGACCGAGCCGGGGCAGATCGTGTCCCTGCTCGACGGCGAGCACCCGCAGACCGTCGCGCTCGTCCTCGCGCACCTCAGCTCGGGCGTCGCGTCCGCGGTGCTCGCCAAGCTGGCCGACGACTACCGCACCGACGTCGCGCAGGCGCTCGCGACCATGGGCACCGCGTCCCCCGACGCCGTGAAGCTCGTGTCGGAGCAGTTCCGCACCCGCATGGGCGCGAGCATCACCCCGCGCCAGCCGGTCGAGATCCTCGGCGGCGTCCAGCCGCTCGTCGACATCATCAACCGCTCCGACGGCGCCACCGAGAAGGCGGTCCTCGAAGGGCTCGAGGCCCGGGACCCGCAGCTCGCCGAGGAGGTGCGCTCGCGCATGCTGACGTTCGAGGACATCGCCTCGTTCGAGGCACGCGACGTGCAGATCATCCTGCGGGGCGTCGAGATGTCGGTGCTCGCGCTCGCCATGAAGGGCACGACCGCCAAGGTCGTCGAGACGATCACGAAGAACATCTCCGAGCGCAACCGGGCGCTGCTGGAGGAGGAGGTCGCGGGCCTGGGCGGGGTGCGCATCAGCCAGGTCGAGGAGGCGCGCGCGGAGATCGTCCGCGTCGTCCGCAACCTCGAGGCCGACGAGAAGATCACCATCCACCGCACGGACGGGGACGAGCTTGTCTACTGACGCGTACTTCGTGCCGCAGGCCGTGCCGGTCCTGCGCAGCGACCGGGTCGCGGAGGTCGAGGCGGCGGCGTCGGCCCGCGGGTACGCCGCCGGCTACGCGGCCGGGGCCCGCGCGGCCCGGGAGGAGGCGGAGCGACTGCGCGCCGCGCTCGAGGCGGACCACGCGCGCCGCACCGCCGAGCGCGACGAGCGCACCGCGCGCGCGGTCGCCGTCCTGCGCGAGGCGGCCCGGGCCCTCGGCGAGCGGACGGTCCCCGTCGTCGCCGCGGCGCAGGACGCCACGGTCCGGGGCGCGCTCGACCTCGCGGAGTCGGTCCTCGGGTACGAGCTCACCGACCGGCCGGGGGCCGCCCGCGCGGCCCTCGCGCGCGCGACGGCGGTCGTCGACGGCGCGGTCGTCGCCGTCCGGCTGCACCCCGACGACGTGAGCCTGCTGACCGAGGCCGGGGCCGGCGACGTCCGCCTCGTGGCGGACGCGTCGCTCGACCGCGGCGACGCCGTCGCGGACCTCGAGCACGGCTTCCTCGACGCGCGCGTCCGGGCCGCCGTCGACCGCGCCCGAGCCGAGCTCGCGCTGCTGGACGTCGGGCCCGAGGCGGGCCACGGCGCGTCCGGAGGGCCGTCGTGAGCGCCCCCGTCGGCTCGGCCGCGCCGGGCACCCGGGCGGGGGTCGACGCGTCGCCGTCGCTCCACCGCCCTCCGGCGCTCGACGCCCTCCTCGGCGTGGCCCGCCCCGAGCGGGTCGGCGTCGTGACGTCGGCCGTCGGCCTGAGCCTCGAGGTCGCGGGACTGAGCTGCGGCATCGGTGACCTCGTCCACGTCGGCGACGGGCCGCACCGGCTCGACGCGGAGGTCGTCGCCACCGCCGAGGGGAGGGCCCGCTGCATGCCGCTCGGCCGGCTGTCCGGGGTCCGCGCGGGCGACCCGGTGCGCACGCGCGGCACCGGTGTCCTCGTGCCGACCGGGCGCGGGCTGTTCGGCCGCGTGGTCGACGCGCTGGGCCGGCCCGTGGACGGGCGGGGCCCGCTCGCGCGCGGGCCCCGCGTGCCCGTGGACGCGGACGCGCCCGCCGCGATGGAGCGGGCCCGCATCGACACGCCGCTCCAGACCGGGGTGCGGGTCCTCGACACGCTCACGACGCTCGGCCGAGGGCAGCGCATCGGGCTGTTCGCCGGCTCGGGCGTCGGCAAGTCCTCGCTGCTGTCGATGGTCGCTCGCGGGACCGACGCCGAGGTGTCGGTCATCGCGCTCGTCGGCGAGCGCGGGCGCGAGGTGCGCGAGTTCCTCGAGGACGACCTGGGCCCCGAGGGGCTGGCCCGGTCGGTCGTCGTCGTCGCGACCTCCGACGAGCCCGCGATGATGCGCAAGCGCGCGGCGTTCACGGCGACGCGGATCGCCGAGTCGTTCCGGGAGGCCGGGTCGCACGTCGTGCTCATGATGGACTCCCTCACGCGCGTGTCCATGGCCCAGCGCGAGATCGGGCTGTCCGTGGGGGAGCCCCCCGCGACGCGCGGCTACCCGCCGTCGACGTTCTCCCTCATGGGGAACCTGCTCGAGCGGGCGGGCACCGCGGCGACGGGCTCCGTCACCGGGATCTACACCGTCCTGGTCGACGGCGACGACCACAACGAGCCGATCGCCGACCAGGCGCGCTCGATCCTCGACGGGCACGTGGTGCTCGACCGGTCCATCGCCGTGTCGGGCCACTACCCGGCGGTCGACGCGCTCGCGTCGGTCTCGCGCGTCGCGTCGCGCGTGACGACGCCCGAGCAGAGGTCCGTCGCCCTGACGCTGCGCCGCGTCCTCGCGGCGCGCCGTAAGGCGCAGGACATCCTCGACATCGGGGCGTACAAGAAGGGCACCGACCCCCTCGTCGACGCGAGCCTCGAGCACCAGGGGGCGATCGACGCCTTCCTGCAGCAGGTCATGACGGACAGGACGCCGGCCGAGGAGTCGTGGGCTCGCCTCACGCGGCTCACCCAGGTGCTGGCCGGAGCGGAGGACTGATGGCGGGGAAGTTCCGGCTCGCGGGCGTGCTGCGCCTGCGTCGCCTCGAGGAGGACGGCGCCAAGGCGGCGCTCGCGGGAGCGCACGCGGACCTCGCGCGCACCGTGGAGGAGGCGGGCGGTCTCGCCGCCTACCTCGACGCGTCGCCCGAGCGCCCGACGACCAGCGCGGCGCTGTCCGGGCTCGCGGCCTCGCGCGCCGCGGCGAGCGCGCTGTTCTCCGTGCTCGAGTCCGAGGAGCGCGTGCGCGCGCACGCCGTGGACGAGGCGCGCGCCGATCTCGCGCGCGCCCGAGCCGCGTCGCTGGGCCTCGAGAAGCTCCAGGAGCGGCACGACGCCGAGACGGCCCGGGCGGAGGGGCGCGCCGACCAGGCTGCGCTCGACGAGATCGCCTCGACCGCGCTGCGCACGACGCGAGGGACGACGACGCCGTGAGCATGCCCCAGGCCCTCGCCCGCGTGGGCGAGATCCGCACCGAGATCGCCTCGCTGCGGGAACCCGCGACCGCGCCTGACCGGTCCGCGGCGTCGTCGACGAGCGCGACCGACTTCGCGTCCGCGCTCTCGGCGCTGTCCGGGCTCGTGACGCCGTCGGGCGCGACGGGCACGGGCGGGTCGGACGTCGTCGGACGCCTGCTCGGCGCGTTGTCCGGCCCGGCGGGCGCCGACGTGCTCGCGCGCAGCGCGCTCTTCGGGTCGGGAGCGGCGACGAGCGCCTCCACCGGGCTCGCGGCCGCCGTCGTGCCCGCGGCTCCCGCGGTTCCTGCGGCCCCCGCCGACCCCGCGACCGCGCCGGGCGGCGACGCGGGACGGGCGGTCGTCGAGACGGCCCGCCAGTACCTCGGCGTGCCGTACGTGTGGGGCGGCGAGAGCCTCGGCGAGGGCGGGCTCGACTGCTCGGGCCTCGTCCAGCTCGTGTACTCCGCGCACGGCGTCGACCTGCCCCGCGTCGCGCGCGACCAGATGCGCCAGGGGACCGAGGTCGGCTCGCTCGCCGAGGCGCGCCCCGGGGACCTCGTGGTGCAGCGCGGCGGCAAGCACATCGGCATCTACATGGGCGACGGGCAGATGATCCACGCGCCCAAGCCCGGCCGCACCGTCGAGGTCACGGACGTCACCGACGCCTCCGTGACCACCATCCGCCGCGTGATCGGCTGAGGAGGACCACGATGACCCTGACCACGACGGCCCTGGTCGCGGCTCCCGCGCCGGCCGCGCCGACGCGTCCCCGGGCTGCGTCGGGCGGGTCGGCCGACGCGTTCGGCCGTACCTTCGACGCGGCGCTCGGCGAAGCGGCCCGCGACCGGCAGGAGTCCGCCCGGGCGGACGCTCCCGGGGGCAGCCCAGCGGACCGGGCGTCCGACGACGGCACCCCCGCCGCCGGGACCTCGACCACCGGGCCGTCGGCCGCCGAGAGCCCGACCACCGGGACCTCGGGCGACGACGTCCCTGCGGAGGGCACCGCCGCCGGGGACGACGCACCCGCCGGGCAGCCCGTGCCACCGGTTCTCCCGGGCCTGGTACGTCCCGACGCGCCGCCCACCGGGCTCGACGTCGCGCTCACCGGCGTCGCTGCGGCGGACGGCGCGGCGCCTGCCGCAGCCCCGGATGCCGCGGTCGTCGAGGTCGGCGACACGCACGCCCCGACCCGTGGCGCGTCGACGGCCGACGCCGTGGCCGTCCCGGACGGGACCGCGTCCGCCCCGGTCACGACCGACCGACCGGGCGCGCCGGGCGCGGTCCCGGCGGCCGGTACGGGCGCGGTGGCGACGCCGACCGGTGCGCCGTGGTCGTCCGTCGCGACGGCGTCGGCGGACGCGCCGCGCCCGATGACGGTGCCCGTCGCGACATGGGCGAGCGGTGGCGACGGGGAGGCCGTCGGGACCGCCGGACCCCTGTCGACCGCCGGGCCGGGGGCAGGGCTCGCCACGAGCGCCGCGCCGGGTCCCGTGCCGGGGGCCACCACGCCGGGTGCGCCCGTCGCTCCCGAGGGGACGGACCTCGTCGGCGCGCCCGCACCGGGGGAGGCGGACGGCGTGGCGGCCCCGACCTCGACCGCCGTGGAGGGCGCAGCCCCGGCGCCGGACGCCGCACCCCGGGCCGCGGCGGAGGTCGTCGTCACCGCTCCCGTCCCGGCCCCGGCCGCACCGGTCGCCGTCGGCGCGCCCGGGGCCACCGCCCCGGCGACGGCCTCGCACCCGGCGCAGCCGCTGCACGCCCAGGTCGTCGGGCCCGTCGTCGCGCTCGCCGAGGCGGGCGACGGCGACCACGTGCTCACCCTCTCCGTGACGCCCGAGAACCTCGGGCCCGTGACGGTCCGCGCGCACGTCGCGGGCGGTGACCTGCGCATCGAGCTCTACGCGCCGCACGACACCGGCCGCGAGGCGCTGCGCGCGATCGTGGCCGACCTGCGGCGCGACCTCGCGGGCATCGCGGGCGGGGCGTCGTCGGTCACCGTCGCGGACGCGGGAGCACCGGGCGCGGCCGTGGACGGTCGGGACGGCCGCGGTGCCACCGCGGACGGCTCCGGCTCGCGCCGCGACCCGCAGGACCCCGGCGCGCACGACCGCGGACCGGCCCACCCGCACCGAGGGGCCACCGACCCCGACCCCGAGCCGACAGTCATCGGCAGGACGTACGGCGCCGCCCGGCGCCTCGACGTCCTCGTCTGAGGAGAGGAACCCCGTGCCCGTCGAACCCGTGAGCGCGCCGGTGCCGGCATCGATGTATGCCACGAAGAACACGCGCGCGCCCAAGCAGGAGTACGACAGCGAGCTCTTCCTCGAGCTGCTCGTGACCCAGCTGCGCAACCAGGACCCGTCCAGCTCCATGGACACCGGCGAGATCGTCTCGCAGACGACGTCGCTCGCCATGATGGAGGCGCTCACCCGGATGAGCGGTCTCGTCGAGGAGTCGTTCGCGCTCCAGATGCGCCAGTCGGCCGCCGACCTCCTGGGCAACCAGGTCTCCTACCTCGACGCCGACGGCGTCGAGCACACGGGCATCGCGACCGCGGTGTCGTACCACGACGCGGTACCCACCGTGACGATCGGCGGGGTGACGGTCGAGCTCGACCACGTCTCCGCCGTCACCTCCTCGGTCAGCACGGATGCCACCGGGACCCCGGCAGCCACGGACGGCGCCACCGACGACCACGGCAGCTCCGCCGCCTGACCCGAAAGGACTCTCGTGCTCCGCTCCCTCAACACCGGAATCTCCGGCCTGCGCGCCCACCAGAACATGCTGGACGTCACGGGCAACAACATCGCGAACGTCAACACGACGGGCTTCAAGGCGTCGCGCACCCAGTTCCAGGACACGCTCTCCCAGCTCGTCGCGGCGGGCGTCGCGCCGGACCAGCAGGTCGGCGGCGCGAACCCCGCGCAGATCGGCCTCGGCGTCACGACGGCGGCCATCACGACGCAGTTCACGCAGGGCGCCGCCCAGACGACGGGCGTCCCGACCGACCTCATGATCGACGGCGACGGGTTCTTCGTCGTCGAGCGGGGCGGCCAGGCGTACTACACGCGCAACGGCGGGTTCACGTTCGACGGCGCCGGCCGCCTCGTCAACGCGAGCGGCGACCTCGTCCAGGGCTGGACCGCCACCGACGGCGTGGTGAACACGAGCAGCCCGCTCGGGAACCTCACGATCCCCGTCGGGGACGTCATCCCGCCCCGCGCGACCACGGGCGTGACGTTCGGGGGCAACCTGCCCTCCGACGCCGCCGACGGCACGGAGCTCGTGCGCGACGTCGAGGTCTTCGACGCGGCGGGCCGGGCGAGCAAGCTCTCGCTCGTCTTCACGGCCGCCGCCGGCGGCTGGTCCGTGAGCGCCCGCGACGGCGCGACCGGCGCCACGCTCGCGGGCCCGCAGGCCCTCACGTTCACGGGGGGTGCCCTGACCGGTGGCGGGTCCCTCGCCGTCGGCGGGGTGACGGTCGGACTCGACGCGCTCACCTCGTACGCGGGGCTGTCGAACGTCGCCGTGGCGAGCAAGGACGGCGGGGCGGCCGGGTCGCTCACGTCGTACTCGATCTCCGGCGACGGCTCGATCGTCGGCCGCTACTCGAACGGCCGGACCGAGGTCCTCGGTCAGGTCGCGCTCGCGACGTTCACCAACGCCGGCGGGCTCGAGAAGGCGGGCGACTCGCTCTTCTCCGCGACGCAGTACTCGGGCGAGCTGCTCGTCGGTGCCGCCGGCGACCCGGGCCTCGGCTCGATCACGGCGGGCGCCCTCGAGATGTCGAACGTCGACCTCTCGCAGGAGTTCACCAACCTCATCGTGTCCCAGCGCGGGTTCCAGGCGAACTCGCGCGTGATCACGACGTCCGACGAGGTGCTCACCGAGCTCGTCAACCTCAAGCGCTGACCCGGGCGCGGGCGGTGCGGTGCCCCCGGGCCGACCGGGAGGCACCGCACCGGCACCGCCACCGGCACCGCGTCGCGCCGTCCCGCCTCGTGTCCCGCACCTCCGTCCCGATCCCGTCCGCACCTGACCCGGACCCGTCCCAGCCGAAGGGGGAACCGTGATCGTCCTCACGCGCTTCAGCTCCGAGCGCATCGCGATCAACGCGGACCTGGTGGCCCGCGTGGAGACCAACCCGGACACGCGCGTGACGCTCATCGACGGCTCGCGCTACATCGTCACCGAGCCCATGGAGGTCGTGATCCGCCTCGTCGAGGAGCACAAGGCGCGCGTGCTCGCGCTCGCGCGCTCCCTGCCCACCGCCGTCGAGCGCGCCCCGCTCGAGGTCGTCCGGTCCGCACCCGACGACGCCCCCGCCCCCGGCGACCGCCCGGTCGCCCTCGCCCCCCTGCCCGACCCGAGGACGAAGTAGGCCATGGACCCCGCAACCATCATCGGCATCCTCGTCGCGTTCGGCTCGCTCGTCGCGATGGTGTACCTCGAGGGGTCGCAGATCACGTCGATCCTGCTCCCGGCACCGATCATCCTCGTCTTCGGGGCGAGCATCTTCGCCGCCGTCGCGTCGGGGACGCTCAAGGACTCGGTCCGGGCCTTCAAGACGCTGCCGCGCGCGTTCACGGGCAAGGCGCCCCGCCCCGCCGAGGCCATCGAGGAGGTCGTCCGGGCCGCGGAGATCGTCCAGAACGAGGGCGGTCTGCTCGCCCTCGAGGCCGAGTCCCAGAAGACGGACGACCCGTTCCAGCGCAGCGCGCTGCAGTCGCTCGCCGACGGCTCGGACGCCGAGCAGCTGCGCACCCTCCTCGAGGAGCGGATCGAGACCAAGGCCCGCGAGGACGCCGTCGCGTACGACTTCTTCAACGCGATCGGCGGCTACGCCCCCACGATCGGCATCGTCGGCACCGTCGTCTCGCTGACCCACGTGCTGGAGAACCTGTCCGAGCCCGAGAAGCTCGGGCACATGATCGCCGCGGCGTTCATCGCGACCCTGTGGGGCATCCTCTCCGCCAACTTCATCTGGCTGCCCATCGGTGCCAAGCTCAAGCGCCTGTCGGACCTCGAGCTCGAGCGGCTCCACGTCCTCCTCGAGGGCTACATGTCGATCCAGGCGGGCTCGCGCGCGCGCGTCATCGACGAGCGGCTCAAGACGATGGTCCCCGAGTGGTCGTTGCCCGAGGACAAGGCCGCCTGATGGCGCGGCGACGCAGGGGCGGCCACGGCGGCGGCGGCGGTGGTGGCGGCGGGCACGACACGGGCGGCTCCGGCCGCTGGATGGTGTCGTACATGGACATGGTGACCGTCCTCATGTGCCTGTTCATCGTCCTGTTCGCCATCAGCTCGGTCGACCAGGGCAAGTACCAGGAGCTCAAGTCCTCGCTCGCGGAGGGCTTCGGCAACGTGGAGGACGCCGCGGTCGTCGAGGAGGTCGTCGAGAACCCGGCGGAGGAGCCGGTCGACGTCGAGACCGACCTCGAGCGCGCGCTCCAGGAGGTGTCGGACCTCGCGGCGCTGCGCGACACGATGGCGCGGGACCTCGCCGCGCAGGGGCGGTCCGACACGGTGCGGTTCGACATCGACGAGCGCGGGCTCACGGTCCGGCTCGTGTCCGCGGACACGTTCTTCTCGCCGGGGAGCGCGGAGCTCACGCAGGAGGCGCGCGGGGTGCTCGACGTCGTGGGGCCGACGCTCGCGCCGACCGCGCACGAGATCCGCATCGAGGGCAACGCCGACTACACCTCGACCGTGACGTCGGTCTTCCCGTCGAACTGGGAGCTCTCGGCGTCGCGCGCCACGGCCGTGCTGCGCCACCTCGTCGAGCAGGACGGCCTGGCCGAGCACCGGATCGCCGCGGTGGGCTTCGGCTCGGCGCGGCCCCTCGCCGAGGGCACGAGCCCCGAGGCGCTCGCGATGAACCGGCGCGTCGACATCATGGTGCTCTCCTCCGCGCCGGAGGCCGTGCGCGCGCTCATCCCGCAGGTGCTCGCGGGGCAGCTCACCGCGGCGGACGTCCCGGCCGCGGAGGCGGACGCGCGGGCTCTCGCGCGGGCCGGCGAGACGGCGGGAGAGGCGGCCGCTCCGGGGGAGTGAGGCGGTCCGTCGAGCCTGAGCGCCGTCGCGCAGGCTCGTGTCGTGCGTGCCCGCATAGGAGCGGTCGTGAGCACGACGACAACCGACCGGGTCCCGCAGCCCGCCCCGAGCCGCAAGGTCGAGGTCTACGACTTCCGCCGACCGACCACGCTCGTCCGCGAGCACCACCGCATCCTCGAGATGGCGTTCGAGAGCTTCGCGCGCCAGTGGGGCACGCAGCTCACGGCCCGCGTGCGGGTCGTCAGCCAGGTCGGCCTCGCCGCGGTCGCGATGCGCACCTACGACGACTACGTCGCCGAGCTGCCCGTGACGACGACGTTCGTCGTGTGCGAGCTCGACGGGATCGGCCCGCGCGCCGTCCTGCAGTTCCCGCACACGGACGCCCTCACGTGGATCGCCCACATGCTCGGCGCCGGACCGACCATCCCGGTGGTCGACCGCAAGTTCACCGACGTCGAGCGCACGCTCGTCACGTCGCTGCTCACCGAGACCCTGCGCGACCTGCGCCACTCGATGGGCCGCCTGCTCGAGAGCCCTCTGCGGATCTCGTCGATCCAGCACAACTCGCAGTTCGCCCAGGCCGCCCCCACCGCCGAGCTCATGATCGTCGCCGAGCTCGACCTCCGCGTCGGGGAGCGCGCGTGCCGGGCCACCCTCGCCGTGCCGTCGGTCGCGCTCCTCCCGCACCTCGGCGAGGCCAACCCGGCGGACGACCCCGCCGACGCGACCCGGCGCACGCGCCAGCACGTCGCCCGCTCCCTCGTCGACGTCACCGTCGAGCTGTCCGCCGCGACCATGACCCCGGCCGAGGTGCTGGACCTCGCGGTCGGCGACGTCGTGCGCGTCCCGCACACCCAGTCCCGCCCGCTCGACGTCATCGTCGACGGCCACGTCATGGCCCGCGGCGCCGTCGGCTCGTCCGGCTCCCGCCTCGCCTGCCGCATCGTCACCACCGAGGAGAACTGACCCATGAGCACCACCACCCCGGTCGAGCAGTCCGTCGTCGAGGCCGCGTCCGCCGCCGCCCACGCGCTCGTCGCGCTCGTCCCGACCAGCACCCCGCTGCGTGCGGCCCTGCGCGGCGGGGCGCCCGTCGGCCCGCAGGCCGCGCGGGCGGTCGTCGCGTCGTACGTGGGGGACTCCGGCTCCGACCTCGCGCTCGCCCTCATCGACCAGGACGCGCTCGCCGACGCCTCCCAGGAGGCGGCGCTCGACGTCACCGACGTCCTGCGTCCCGCGCTGGAGGCCGCGGGGGCGACCACCGGCGTCGGCGTGCTCGGGGAGGTGCGGGTCGCCGACGCGACCGCGCTCTTCGAGGACCCGGAGTCCGTCGTGTTCGAGCTCGCCACCGACGACGGCCCGACGGCGGGCTGGTTCGTCGTGCGGACGCGCCGCGCGCTGCAGGGTCTGCCCGACGAGGCCGTGACCGGCGCCCGGCTCGCGCGCATCTCCAACGTCGAGATGCGCCTCTCGGTGATCGTGGGCCGCACGCGCATGCCGGTGCGGGACGTGCTCAACCTCGAGCCGGGCGCCGTCGTCGAGCTCGACCGGTCCGCCGGGGCGCCGGCGGACGTGCAGCTCAACGGCCGCACGATCGCCAAGGGCGAGGTCGTCGTCGTCGACGGCGGCGACTACGGGGTGCGCATCACCAAGATCCTCGACGCGGACGACTGACCGGCATGGACGTCACCACCGTCCTGCGCGTCGCCTTCTCGCTGGCGGTCGTGCTCGGGCTCCTGTGGGTCTCGTACCGGGTCGCGAGCAAGACCTCGCGCTCCGCGCCGCGCGGACGCCACGAGCAGCTGACCGTGGTCGCCCGCCAGGGGCTGTCGCAGAAGAGCGCCGCGGTCCTGCTCGAGGCCGGGGGCCGCCGGTACCTGCTCGGCGTGACGGAGTCGTCCGTGACCGTCATCGACGGCCCGTCCCCGGTGCCGTCCGCCGCCCCGCCCGCGCCCGGCACCACCGCGGACGCGACTTCCGCCGTCGTCCCGACCACGGACGCGGCGCCCGCGGACGCCCCGACCTCGGCCGAGCCCTCGTTCGACGACGCCGTCACCGCGGCCCGCCTGTGGCTCGCGCAGCCGCCCGCGAACGGGGACGCCCCGGCGTGGGACGGCGAGCCCGGCTCCGTGCCCGCCCTCGCGCCCGCCACCGCGCCCCCGGACGTCCCGGGACCCCTGGCGGGGACCACCACGACCGTCGTCGTCCCGCACCCCGCGCCGACGAGCGCCCTGCGCACGTTCCTCGCGCCCGACACGTGGCGCAAGGCCGCGCGCGTCGTCCGAGGAGGTGCCCGGTGACACGCGCTCTCCCGTCGCGCCGCACGCTGCGCGTCGCGGTGCTCGTCGGGGCGGTCCTGCTCCTCGTGGCGGTCGCGACCGTCCTGCTCGCGCCCCACGCGGGCGCGGCGGTCGTCGACCCGACCGACCCGGCACCGCCCACCCAGCCGCTCGACCCGCAGGACGGGGGGTCGACGCTCTCGGTGGAGATCAACGGGCCGAACGGCGAGCCGTCGTCGTCCCTCGTCACGCTGGTCGGCATCACGCTGCTGTCGCTCGCGCCGACGCTGCTGCTCATGATGACGTCGTTCACCAAGATCTTCGTCGTCCTCGCCCTGACCCGGAACGCGCTGGGCACCGCCACGGTGCCGCCCAACATGGTCCTCGCCGGGCTCGCGCTGTTCCTCTCGCTGTTCGTCATGTGGCCGGTGTTCGGAGAGATCAACGACGCCGCGGTGCAGCCCTACCTCGACGGCACCACGACCTTCAGCCAGGCGCTCGACGCGGGCGCCGTGCCGCTGCGCGAGTTCATGCTCGCCCACACGCGCGAGGAGGACCTCGCGCTCATGACGCGCGCCGCCGACCTCGAGAACCCGGCGACCCCCGTCGACGTCCCCCTCACGACGCTCGTCCCCGCGTTCGTCATCTCGGAGCTCCGCGCCGCGTTCATCATCGGGTTCGTCGTCTTCGTGCCGTTCCTCGTCATCGACCTCGTCGTCGCCGCGGCCCTCATGAGCATGGGCATGATGATGCTGCCGCCGACGATGATCTCGCTGCCGTTCAAGCTGCTGCTCTTCGTCCTCGTCGACGGGTGGGGTCTCATCACGACGTCGCTCATCGGCTCGTACGGGATGGGTTGACCGTGGAGACCGCCGCCGTCCTCGACGTCGCCACGCAGGCGCTCGTCCTCGCCGCCAAGCTCGCGGCCCCCGTGCTCGTCACGTCGCTCGTCGTGGGGCTCGCCATCTCGATCGTGCAGTCCGTCACGCAGATCCAGGAGATCACGCTCTCGTTCGTCCCCAAGGCGCTCGCGGTCGCCGTCGCGCTCGTCGTGTGCGGCAACTGGATGATCGGCGAGATGGTGACGTTCACGCACGAGATGTTCGACCTCATCCCGTCGCTGCTGAACGGGGGCTGACGTCCCGTGGAGCTCGAGATCGACCTCGCCTGGCTCCAGGCGACGATGCTCGCGGGCGTGCGCATGGCCGCGTTCATGACCATCGCGCCGCCGTTCTCGCACCACGCCATCCCGCGCCAGGTGCGCGCCATCCTCGCCGTCTCGCTCGGGCTCGTCGTCTCGGGGCGCGCCGCCCCCGGGTACGAGGCGACCGGCACCGCGACGTTCCTCGGGCACCTCGTCGCCGAGGCGGTCACGGGGGCGATGCTCGGGACCCTCGTCATGGTCGTCTTCTCGGCGATCACCGCCGCGGGCGCCCACCTCGACCTGTTCGGAGGGTTCTCGCTCGGCATGGCGTACGACCCCCAGACCAACGTCAACGGGTCGCAGTTCACGCGCCTCTTCGCGCTCCTCGCGGTCGTGCTCATGTTCGCGTCCGACGCGTACCAGCTGGTCGTGCTCGGCCTCGCCCGCTCGTACGACGCCGTCCCGGTGGGTGGCCTGGCCGGCGTCCCCGCGGCGTCGTTCGTCGAGGCCCTCACCGGCTCGTTCGTGGCGGGGCTGCAGATCGCCGGGCCGATCGTCGTCGTGCTCTTCCTGGCCGACGCCGGGCTCGGCCTGGTCAACCGGGTCGCTCCCGCGCTCAACGCGTTCGCGATGGGCTTCCCGCTGAAGATCTTCCTCACGCTCGCGCTCGTCGGGACCGTGCTCGTCGCGCTGCCGCACGTCGTGTCGGTGCTCACGGCCGAGGCCGTCGAGCGCATGGGCGGGGTGGGCTGATGGCCGACTCCACCGAGGAGAAGACCGAGCAGGCCTCCGACCGGAAGATGAAGGAGGTCCGGTCCAAGGGCCAGCTCGGCAAGTCGCAGGACCTCACCGCCTGGGTCGGGGTCGGGATCGCCGGCGCGGTGATCCCGCTGACCGTGAGCGCCGCGGCGCGGGCCGCGACCGACCAGGTGCTGTCGCTGCGCACCGTGATCGAGAACCCCGAGCCCGCGGTCGCGCTCGAGCTCGCGCAGGACGCGCTCGGCACCGTGGTGCCGACCATGCTGCCGCTCCTCGGGGCGATCGCCGTCGCCGTGCTGCTCGCGTCGGTCGCGCAGGGCGGCCTGCACCTGAAGCGGCTGCGCCCGGAGGCCGACCAGTTCAACCCGATGAGCGGGCTCAAGCGGATGTTCGGCGCGCAGGCGCTGTGGAACGGCGCCAAGGCCCTGCTCAAGACGACGGTCGTCGGCGTCGTGCTCTACGCGGTCGTCCAGTCGCTCATGCCGGTCCTCCTGGCCGCGGGCGGTCTGCCGATCGCGTCGCTGCTCGAGGCGGCGGGCTCCGGCGTGCGCTCGCTCCTGGTCTGGGCGACGGCGGCGGGCCTCACCCTCGCGCTGTTCGACCTGCTGGTGGTGGCACGGCGCAACCGCAAGAAGACGCGCATGACCAAGAAGGAGCTCAAGGACGAGCACAAGAGCACCGACGGCGACCCGCTCGTGAAGTCGCAGCGCCGGTCGATGGCGCGCTCGATGACGCGCAACCGCATGATCGCCGCCGTGGCCGACGCGGACGTCGTCGTCGTCAACCCGACCCACGTCGCGGTCGCCCTGCGGTACGAGCCGGGCCGCTCCGCGCCGCGCGTCGTCGCGAAGGGGGCCGACCACGTCGCCGCCCGCATCCGCGAGAAGGCCGAGGAGTCGCGGGTGCCGATGGTGCGCGACGTCCCGCTCGCGCGCGCCCTGCACCGGGCGTGCGACGTCGGGCAGGAGGTCCCCGTCGAGCTCTACATGGCCGTCGCGCGGGTCCTCGCGTTCGTCATGGCGCTCACGCGTCGCGGCGCGGCGGCCTCGTCGGTCCCGCACCGCATGGCCCGCCCGGCGATCGCGCCGGGCGAGTGGCCCGCCGCGGACGACGCGCAGGCCGCATGACCCGCCCCGGCCCACCGGTCGGCGCGCGCTGCGGTGGCGGCGACCTGCATAGGACCTCGCGTCAGCAGCCGCCGACGCCCCGGACCCGGAAGGACCAGCGTTCCGCGTGAAGAACCGATCCCTCGCCATGATCGCCGTACCGCTCGGCGTCGTCGGCATCGTCCTGCTGCTCGTCGTGCCGATCCCCGCGGCGATGCTCGACGTGCTCATCATCGTCAACATCCTGCTGTCGCTCGTGATCCTCCTGACGTCGATGTTCGTCAAGAAGCCGCTCGACTTCTCGGTGTTCCCGTCGCTGCTGCTCGTCGCGACGCTCTTCCGCCTGGGTCTCAACGTCGCCTCGACGCGGCTCGTGCTCGGCGACGGCTACGCGGGCGAGGTCATCGGCGCGTTCGGCCACGTCGTCGTCGACGGGAACCTCGTCATCGGCATGGTCGTGTTCCTCATCCTCGTCGTCATCCAGTTCCTCGTGATCACCAAGGGCGCCGAGCGCGTGGCCGAGGTCGGGGCGCGGTTCACGCTCGACGCGATGCCCGGCAAGCAGATGGCGATCGACGCGGACCTCAACGCGGGGCTCATCAGCGAGCAGGACGCGCGGGCCCGCCGCGCCGAGATCTCCGCGGAGTCGGACTTCTACGGGGCGATGGACGGCGCGTCGAAGTTCGTCAAGGGCGACGCCATCGCGGGCATCGTCATCACGCTCATCAACCTGCTGGGCGGCATCGTGATCGGCGTGGTCATGCACGGCATGCCGGCCATGGAGGCCGTCGACACGTACTCCATCCTCACGGTGGGCGACGGGCTGGTCACCCAGGTCCCCGCGCTGCTCATGGCGGTCGCCACCGGCATGATCGTCACGCGCTCGAACTCGGGCGAGGGCGACGTCGGCTCGCAGGCGTCGAGCCAGCTCGTCCAGTCCCGGCAGGCGCTCGCCATCGCGGGCGTCGCGGCGTTCGCCATGGCGCTCATCGAGGGCGTGCCCAAGCTGCCCTTCCTCGTGCTCGGGGTCGGCCTGATCGTCGCGGCCCAGCAGATCAAGGCGCGCCAGCGGCGGGCCGAGGTCGCGCGCGCCGCGGCCGAGCAGATCGAGAAGGAGAGCACGCGCAGCGACGGCACGGAGGACCTCCTCGAGCAGATGCGCGTGCACGCGCTCGAGATCCTCCTCGCGCCCGACCTCGTCGACCTGGTCACCGGCGCGCACGACGACCTGCTCGGACGGGTCCGCGCCCTGCGACGCAAGATCGCGACGGACCTCGGGGTCGTCGTGCCGCCCGTCCGCACGCGCGACTCGATCGAGCTCCCGGCGTCGACCTACGCGGTGCGGATCGCCGGCGTCGAGGCCGGTCGCGGGCAGGCGCCGGCCGGCAAGGTCCTCGCGCTCGGCGACGACCTCGCCGCGCTGCCCGGGCTGGCGACCGTCGACCCGGTGTTCGGCATGGACGGCAAGTGGGTCCCGGTGGAGATGCGGCACAGCGCCGAGATGGCCGGCGCCACGGTCATCGACCGGGTCTCCGTGCTCGTCACCCACCTGTCGGCCCTCATCGCCGCGAACGCGGCGCGGCTGCTGTCCCGCGAGGACGTGCGCGTGCTCACCGACGAGGTCAAGCGGACCAACCCGTCGGCCGTCGACGAGCTCACGCCGGCCCTGCTGTCGCTCGCGGAGGTCCAGCGCGTCCTGCAGGGGCTGCTCGAGGAGCAGGTCGCCGTCAACGACCTGCCCCGGATCTACGAGGCGCTCGCGCTCGCCGCGAAGCGCTCGACCGACCCCGAGCACCTCGTCGAGGCGGCGCGCGCCGCGCTCGGTCCCGCGATCCCGGCCCGGCACACGGTCGCCGGCACGATCCGGGTCGTGACGATCGCCCCCGCCCTCGAGCAGGCGATGCTCGCGGGCCGCCAGCCCGGCGGCGAGCAGGGCACGGCGATCGTCGTGGACCCGGCACGCCTCGACGCGTTCCGGTCGTCCGTGGGCGAGCGCGTGCAGGCGGCCCGGGCCTCCGGCGAGGACGTCGTCCTCGTGTGCGCGCCGTCGTTGCGGGCGGCGGTCCGGCGCCTCGTCGCGACGCAGGTGCCCGACCTCGCCGTGCTGTCGTACACCGAGGTGACGGCGGGCAACGCGCTCATCGAGACGGTCGGGGTGGTGAACGATGCCCCGGCGATTGCGGCTCGAGGGTGAGTCCCTCGACGCGGTGCTCGCCCAGGCACGGCGGCTGCACGGCCCGGACGCGCGGATCGTCTCCGCCGAGCGGGTCATCACGGGCGGCTTCAAGGGACTCTTCGGGCGACAGCACTACGAGGTGGTGGTCGAGGTGAGCGACGCGCGGCCCCGGACCGCCGTCGGGCCGGTCCGGTTCCCCGCGGCCCGCCGGGCGGGCATCGCGGCGCTGCTCGACGACGCCGACGAGGGGGACGCGCTGCGCCCGGCGCCGACGGCCGCGGTCGAGGTCTCGACCCGGGGCGACGACTTCGCCGCCCTGCTCGACGAGCTCGTGGCCGAGACGGCGGAGCCGCCGCCCGCGCCCGTCCCCGCCTCGTCGCCACCCGCCGCGCCGGTGCTGCGCGCGGCGCCGGGGGACCTCGTGGCGCTCGTCGGGCTGGCCGCGGACGTCGTCCCGGCGGCCCGCGCGATGGCGCAGCGGGAGGGCCTGCTCACGGCCTGCGCGGGCGCGGCGACGGACGGCGACACGGTGCGCGTCGACGACCGCCGCGCGGCGACCGAGGCCCGTGCCCGCGGGGTCCGCGCGGCCCGCGCCACGGTCGTGGCCGTCGGGGTGCGCGTGGACGCGGTCGGTGCGGCGCGGGTCCTCGACGAGCTGGGCGCCGAGCAGGTCGCGGTCGTGGTCGACGCCTCGCGCAAGCCCGCCGACACCGAGCGCTGGGTCGCCGAGGTGCAGCGCCTCGTGCTGGTCCGCGCCATGGTCGTGGTCGGACGCGGGCTGACGACGACCCCGGACTCCGTCCTCGCGCTCGGGCTCCCCGAGCTCCGGCACGCAGGCTGACCCGGGCCGCGCCCGCATAGGTCTCCCGAACGGTCAGGATGACACGCGGGACGTCAGGAGGACGTGGCGATGCTGGTGCTGGGACGCAAGGTGGGAGAACGGATCCTCGTCGGCGACGACGTCGTGGTCACGGTCGTGTCGGTAGGCCGCGACGGGGTGCGCGTCGGGATCGACGCGCCCCGCGAGGTGCGGGTCCACCGTGCCGAGATCGTCGACCAGGTCGCCGCGGACAACCGCGCCGCCGCCCTCGTCGCGCCCGGCGGCGAGGCGCGCGCCCGCGCGCTGCTGGGGCTCGACGCGCGGCCCTGACGCCCCGCACGGGACGTGCGGGCCTCGGCCGACGAGGGCTCTCGTGCCCTCGGGGGTGCCCGGGCCCATCGGGAGCCCCCGTGCCGTCAGGAGGTCCGCCGTCGAGCGCTACCCGCGCCCGCCGCGGCCGTCGCGCCCGCCGCCGTGGCCCCGGTCCTGCCGGCCCGAGTCCTTGTCGGTGCGCCGGTCGTCACGGATCTGCGGCTGCGGCTTCGCCGTCCCGGGCCGGGCGGAGCCGCGTGCGTCGTCCGGCCGCGGTGCGGGACGGGCGGGCTTCGGCGGCGCCGGGCGCGTGACCGGCGGCGCCGGTCGCGCGGGCACGGGCGTCGGTGCGGGGCGAGCGGCCGGCGCCGGCTTCGGCGTGGGCTTCGGCGACGGCTTCGGCGCCGCCGGCGAGGGCTTCGGTGCGGCTGCAGGAGCGGGCGGCGGGGCCGGCGCGGGAGCCGGCGGGGTCGTCTCGCGGACGGCCGGTCCCGGCGCGGCGGGGACGACCGCCGGCAGCGGTGCGTCGACGGGCTCGTCGGCGGCGTCGCCCACCCCCGTGCCGACGGACTCGCCGACCGAGTCGTCGGCCGGCTCGTCGACGAGCTCGACGGCGGGCGCGGTCGACGGCGCGAGGCCCGTCAGCACCGGGGCGGACAGGTCGAGGCGGACGGCCGCGGCGCCGACGCCGTCGAGCGGTGCCCACCCGGTCGAGCCGGTGCCCGGGGCCGTGCCCAGGAGCACCTGCTCGGGCCGGGCCGAGACGCCGAGGCCGGGGCCGACCTCGTCCTCCGCGGGCGCGACCACGGCCCCGAACACGAGCGTCGCCGCGGAGAGCACCGCGGCGGCGCCCCAGCGCACGGAACGTCCCTGGACGCGGGAGCGCGCGCGCCCTTGCGCCACGAGCGCACGGCGATCCCGACGCGCGAGGTCGTGCGCCGGTGCGACCGACGGCGTCGGCCGGGCCGACGGGAGCGCGCACGGGACGGCGGCGTCGCCGCTCGCGGGCGGTGCGGCCGGGACCCCCGACGCGACGGCCCCTGCGCGGACGACCTCCCGGGACGCGGGCAGGTCGACGACGGCAGCGGTCTCGCGGAGCACGAGCAGGGCGACGCGGTCGGCCGCGAGGCGGTGGCGGTACGGCGGCACGACGACGGTGCCGTCCGCCGCCAGCGCGCGCACGGCGCGGACGGCCTCGAAGCGCACGGTGGGCGCCCAGGCGCGGCCGTCGAGCGGGCGGCGACCGGTGACGAGGTCGTCCAGGACGGCGCGCTGCGCGTCGGTCACCGCGCGCAGCGCGGCGGCCCGGTCCGTCCCCGTGACGCCCGAGGCCCGCACGTGCCGCCGGGCGTCGCGCGCGAGCCCGACGGCGTGCACGGCGACGAGGCCGGCCACCGCACGATCGTGCTCGCTCTCCGGCACCGTCGCAGCGACGACGAGCGCATCCTCGACGACCGAGCGTCGAGGCCCGGGTCCCGCGTCAGACATGTCCTGCTGCCCCCTGTGCTCCTGCGCCCGCCCTGCGGCCGCCCCCTGGTCCCCGTGCTCGCCACGGTGCGGTTCTCCTGCTCGCCGCGGCGCTGCGCCGCGGGCCTCCCGGCAGGTGCGGGTCGTGGAGCGACGTGCGCGCTCACCCGGTCTCCACGGCGTCGAGGACGATGCCGACGTCCCGCAGGTGCCGCGCCGCCAGCTCCCGGACCCGCTCGATGTGGTCGACGGTCCGGTGGCGGGGGAGACCCAGGGTCCGGGCGATCCACACGACCGTGTCATGACCCGGGAGCGGTCCGCCGCCCCCGTACGCCTCGGACATCCAGAGCGCCGCGACGCGTCCGCGGACCGGGTCCTGCGCGTGCGCCGCGTCGACGACGGACCGGACGAGCGCCGGGACCTCGACCGCGTGCAGCACGCAGTCCGCGTGCGCGTCGGTCGTGCGCGCGGAGTCGAGGGCCTCGTCGAACGACAGCGCGCCGCGCAGCACGAGCTCGTCCGCCTCCGTCACGACCATGCCCTGCCGGACGACGTCGGCCCGGTGGGCGCCGAGGCGCTCGTTGGTGGCGCGCACGGCCTCCTCGACCGAGGGGGCCGCGCCGCGCAGCGCGGCGAGCTCCGAGCGGGTGCGCGCGAGCTCGCGACGCCGACGCTGCGCGGCCACCATGCCCGACGCCGGTGCGGTCGCGTGGTCGAGGAACGAGCGGACGCGCGGGCGTGCGGTGTAGACGACGATCGCGAGGAACGAGCGCATGCTGCGCAGGTACGCGGGGTCGCGCCGGGAGCGCTCGAGCATCTCCCAGGCGGTCTCCACGACGATCGCCGCGACGTCGTCGAGGTGCTGCGCCGCGGGCACCGAGTTGGTGCGGCACAGGCGCGCCGCGATCCGGCGCCACTGCGTCGCGTGGGCGGCGAGGAGGGACGAGACCTCGGCGCGGTACCGGGCGTCGTCCTCGATCGCGACGACGCGGGCGACCTCGTCCCGGAGCGCTCCGGGGTCGTCGTCGTCCTGCGGGCCCTCGTCGACGGCGCGCACGGGACGCGCGTCGCGCGCCCGGTGCGGGCGCGGGTCGAGCAGGGTCCGGTCGGTCACGGTCCAAGCATGCGGACCCGGAGGGGCTCCTGGCGCGCCGGACACCGTCTTTCACACCGGACTTCACCCTCGGGCACCCCGGGCAGCGGGTGATCTCCGCACGCTTCGCCCGCCGCGGGTGTTTCGCGGACGTCGCCTCGGTGGGATGCTGTCCTCGGCGACGGGCTCGCCGGACGGACAGGGCAGGACGAGATCAGGAGGTGGACCGGGTGCACGCAGCGTCCTGCGCTTCGACGGCGTCGCCGTACCGGGCCGCCGACGCCCCGGGCGGGGTGGTGTCGCGGTGACCCCGGAGGAGGACGGCGCCGGCGCGCCGTGGGACGACACGACGTGGGCCATCTGGGCCGTGGGCCTCGTGGAGCCGCTCATCGACCCCGACGACCGGCTCGCGACCATGGCCGCGATGCGCGCCCAGGCGAAGGCGCACCCGCTGCGCGCCGTGACGCTCCTCGCCGGCGCCCTCACCGACCTCCTGGACTCGTTGCCCGACGACGACCCGTGGCGCCACCTGGACCCCGCGACGTTCGGCACGTACCGGGACGGCCTGGACCTGGTCCCGTCGGAGGCCGTCGTGATCGCCGAGGACATCGGCCTCGCGGCGCTCGCCCGCCCGCTCGGGCACGGCGGGGCGCGCGTCATGAGCGAGGCGCAGCACGGGTGGGAGAACGCCGCGCACGCGGCGAACGAGCTCGACGACCCCGTGCGCGTGCTCACGCGCGCCGTGGCGTGGGCAGCCTGGCGCCGCCGCGTGTACGTGGGCGAGGACAGCTACCCCGTCCTCGTCGTCTTCTCGTGGCTGCCGCGCGCGGCGCTCATCGCGGCGGGTCGCGAGATCGACGACGACCTCGCCCGTGCCGAGATGCGCGCGTCCGCGAAGATCGTCGACGACCTCGTCTGACCAGGGCGGGCCTCAGGCCCCGTCCGTGCCGCTCGCGGGCAGCGGACGCTGGGCGGGGAGGAGCCCCAGCTCGATCCCGCGCGCGAGCGCGTCCTCGCGCCGGCGCACGCCGAGCTTCCGGTAGATCGAGCGGAGCTGGCTCTTGACCGTGTTCACGGACACGGTGAGGCTCCGGGAGATGTCGATCGCGGTCGCGTGCCGCATGAGGGAGTCGAGGACGACGACCTCCCGGTCGGACAAGGGCTGCGGGAGGTCGGCCGTCGCGGCGAAGAGCTCCGGGACGGGTGCCGCGTCCCCGATGAGGCGCTGCGCCGTCTGGTCCTTGCTCCGTGCCGCCAGCTCGGCGAGCGCGAGGAGGTCGTGCCGGGCCGGGAGCGCGAGCGCGAACCGCAGCCGCCGGTCCTCGGCGACGCCGGCGAGCTTGTCCAGGGCGTCGCGCGCCTGCGTCTCCTCCTCGGCGTGCGTGAGGGCGGCGGCGAGCAGGACGGCGTGCGCGGCCCGCAGGCGGGGTGCGGCCGTCCGCGACGGCGTGTGCGCGACGAGCACGTCCCGCGCGGTGCTCCACCGGCCGGTGAGGAGGGCCACGTGGGCCTGCAGCAGCCAGGTGAGCGACGACGTCGCCGGGGCGACCTTGAGCCACGAGTGCACCGCGCCGACCTGGCCGCGCGCGAGCCCGAGCAGCCCGCTGACGTAGTCGAGGTGGTCGATGTCGCGCGCGGAGATGCGCCGGCGCCCGCGCTCGGACTCGATGTAGCGGCGCAGCCGCTCGACGCCGAGGGCCGGCTCGAACGAGACCAGGTCGACGTAGGCCTGCACGGTGGCGACGACCGGGCGGGTCTCGAGCGTCGCGACGTGCGGCCGCAGGACGTCGAGGTGGGCCTGGGCGCCGCGCGTGTCGAAGCGCTCGAGGCACACGATCGCGCGCGCGATGCGGTACAGGTGGTCGTCGCGCCCGGCGCGGACCTCGGCGTGGGGTGACGCCTCGATGACCTCGAGGTCGCGCACGGCCTCCGGCAGGTCGCCGCGGAGCGCGAGCACGAGCGCGCGCAGCGACAGACCGTAGAGCGCGCGCGGGTCCACGGCGGGGGAGCCGCCGAGGTCCTCGAGCGTGGCGAGCGCCTCGTCGTCCGCACCCGCGCGCGCGAACGACATCGCGACCTCGGCCCGGAGCCTGGGGAGCTCGCGGACGAGCTCCCGGCGCTCGTCCACGCCCAGCTCGTCGAGCGTCCGACGTGCCCGGCGCGCCGGGTCGAGGGCGCGCTGCGTCGCGTTCGTGGAGCGCAGCGCGACGCTCTCGAGCACGTCCAGGACGACGCGCTCCGCCGTCGAGGTCGTCCTCGCCCGGGGACGCAGGGCGGCCAGCGTCAGGTGGTACATCTCGATCGCCTCGGCGCGCTCCCCGGGGACGCTGTCGTGATGGATCGCGAGGGCCCCGGCGAGCAGCGGCCACCGCCGGAGCTCGGACTGCGGGAGGCTCTTGAGGACGTCGAGGCGGACCAGCGCCTGCGGCTCGAGCAGCTCGCCCCAGTGCCGCGAGACGGCCGAGGAGGCGAGCGCGAGGTCGCCCGCGTCGACCGCGTGCCGCACCGCCTCGACGGGGTAGCCGTTCGTCAGGTACCAGCGCGCGGCCGCGAGCTCCGCACGCCCCCACTCGTCCGGGTGCTCCTCGCGGACGCGCTCCGCCACGAACGCGCGCACCACGGGGAACAGGACGAAGACCCGCCCCGCGGGACGCCGCTCCCACGCGCCCAGCCCGCGCTCCTCGAGCATCCACAGCAGCTGCGGTGCCGCGGGCTCCCGGGTGAGCGCCACGGCGAGGTCGGCGGTGAGGACGTCCGCGACCGCGCACCGCCGCAGGACCTGCTCGAGCCGAGGCCGGTCGGCGCCCTCGAGCTGCTTCTCGAGGGCGGCCCGCAGCAGCTCGTCGGCGACCTGGACGTGTGCCGGGGTCCCGTGCGACCCGGCCATCTCCGCCGCGAGCATCGCGACGCGCAGGTACAGCGGCTGCCCCCCGGTGAGGACGTGCGCCTCCGCGGGGTCGAGGTCCACGCCGGCCTGGCGCAGCATGCGCGCCGTCTCGTCCCGGGTCAGCGGCAGCTGGTCGGCCGTGATGACCGTCCGGTCCAGCTCGAGCCCGATCGAGGCGGCCTCCAACGGGGAGACCGTGCTCGTCGCCACGGCGACGGAGAGGTTCGGGCACAGGCGCAGGAGTGCGAGCACGTCGTCGTGGACCGCGGCGTCCGCGACGTCCTGGTAGTCGTCGATGACGACCACGACCTCGCCGGGGACGGCGAGGAACGCGTCGGCCAGCCGGTCGGGCACGTCCTCGGCGGTGAGCTCCGCGGCTCCCAGGGCCGCCTCGAAGGCCTCGAGCCCGGCCCGCGCGGCGCGTCGCGCGACCGCGCGCCAGAGGTCCGTGCGCGTCATCTCCGGGATGACCGACAGCCAGAGGCCCGGCGTGGCCCGGCGTCGGGACCACTCGGCGAGGAGGGAGGTCTTGCCCGCCCCCGCGGGGCCCCGGACGACGCGGAGCGCCGCGTCGACCTCGAGCCGGTCGAGCAGGCGCTCGCGGACGAGCTCGGTGTGCGGCGGGCGCGGCGCCCCGTACAGACGGAACGTCGTCGTGTCCGTCACCGACATGCTGCCCTCCGTGCTTCCCCCGCTCCACGGGCGGGCGGGCGGACGGGCTGCGAACCGCGTCCGGCCACGGCTCCGCCCCCAGAGCCGGCACCGCGCCGTGATCCGCTCTCACCCTAGGCGAGGAGGTGCGCCGGTTCTCGGGGAAGGCGGGTGAAGCGCTCGAACCGCGTCGCCCGCGGCTCCCGCCACCCCGGACGAAACGGGACGCGCGGGGACGATGCGGACAGCGTCGCCCGTCGCGTGCATAGGAGCCTCGGGCGCGTCCACCCGCGGACGCGACCGGAGAGGAGCCGCACGCCCATGTCTGTGCACCGGGCCCGCCCGCGGACCGCGCTCGCCGCGGTGCTGGTGGGCGCCGTCCTGGTCGGCGCGTCCACGACGGCCCACGCCGTCCCGGTCGCCCGCGCCGCGGCAGACCCGGGCGTCGCGCCCGTGGCGACGGAGACCCTCGTGCGGGTCGTGGAGGACGGCCGGCCCGGTGCCGCGGGTGCGGCGGCGTCCACCGCTGCGGCCGACGGCACGGGCCCCGACGCGGCATCGGGCACGGACCCCGGCGCGGGCATGGACTCCGGTGCCGGCGCGGGCGCCGGCACCGTGGGCGTCGGGCCCGTCGTGCCTGCCGTGCCCGGTGCTCCCGTGCCGGACGGACCGGAGCCTCCCGCGCCCGGGTCGGCCGCTCCGGAGGAGGGCGCGTCTCCCTCCGTCCCCGCTCCCGACCCGGCGGCCCCGGAGGAGGGCGAGACGCCCCCCGGCCCCGACCCCACCGTGCCCGACGGCGAGCCCGCGCCCCGCGTGGTCGTGCTGCCGCCGGTCCTCGTCCGCGCGGCGGCCGGGGACGCGGTCTACCTCGTGCCGGTGGTCGAGGGCGTGCGCTGGTCCCTGGGCGGCGAGCCGATGGCGTGCACCGTGGTCCTGGTCGACGGGTACCGGACCGTCGAGGCGCCGCGGGACGGCGGCGTCCTGCGGGCGACGGCCGTGGCGGAGGACGGCCACGTGCTGCAGCTCCCGGACGGGCGGTCCGCCGCCGAGGCGGTCACGGAGCTGCTCCCCGTCGTCGCGGCGGTGCTCCCCGCCGCGCAGGACGGCCCGGGCGAGGCGGACACGTATACCGTGCCCGACGCCGAGGGCCTCGTCGTCCGCGACGCGACCGGCACGGTGCTCCCGCCCGGCAGCACGCACGCCGTCGGGGGGTACGTCGACCACGTGGCGCGCGTCGTCCTGACGCTCTCCCCGGCCGCGGGCCTGCGGCTCGCGGCGGAGGGTGAGGCGGAGCCGGTGCTGCCGGGGTCGGACGGGTCGCGCGCCGTCGAGCTCGTGTTCTCCGGCCTCACCGAGGTCCCGGCCCCGGCTCCCGTGGTCGTCGCCCCGCGCCCGGGCGCGGGGGGCGAGATCGAGGTGCCGCGCGCCGACGGCGTGGAGTACGTCCTCGACGAGCAGGTGCTCGCCCCGGGCCGCCACCCCGCGCGGGGCACGGTGACCGTGACGGCGCGCGCGCTCGACGGCTACGTCCTCGTCGGCGAGACGTCCTGGGAGCTCGCGCTCGACGGGCCTGCCGTCCCCGAGACGCCTGTCGCCCCGCCCGCGTCGCCGGCTCCGACCGCCCCGGACCCGGCACCCGCCGAGACCCCGAGCGCGTCCGGGCCGACGACGCCGGACGGGCTCGCGCTCGACCTGGAGCCGGTGGTCGGCACGGCAGACCCTTCCGGTTCCGTCGTCGTCGCCGCGGGCGGGGCGCCCGTCGCGGTCCCACCGGCCCCGCCGCGCGGCGACACCGGGTTCGACCTGCTCACGCTGCTGCTGGGCGGGGCGCTGGTGTCCGGGGCGTGGGTGCTGCGCGCGCGCCGCGACCAGACGGCCTGACGCGTCACCCCGTCAGGCGCGCGGGCCGCCGCGGGCGGCGAGCCGCTCGACGAGGCGCGCGAGCACGTCGCCCGTGCGCAGGCCGTCGTGCTCGAGCTCGTTCGTCACCCACGTACGGACGTTCCCCACGCGCTCGGCCGTCTCGAGCGAGAGCCCGGCGTCCACGAACATGTCGTCGAAGTACACCGCTGCCTCGACCGGCACCTCGTTGCGCGCGAGGACGTCGAGGTCGTACAGGTCGGGCCAGTCCTCCCGCGCGGCGAGCGCCTCCGCCGCCGCGCGGAACGGCCGGAGCGCGGCGACCTCCTCGAACATCCAGGGGTAGATCATCTCGCCGGTGAGGAGCAGCGGCCGAGCCGACGGGTCGAAGGCCGGGTCCTGCGCCCGGACGGACTCGGCGGCCCAGGCCGTCGGACCGTCGCCCGCCTGCGCGTAGATCGACTCGTGCAGCACGGCGTACAGGGGGTTGGTGCGGAACGACGTCGCGGCCGCGACCTCCGCGAGGAACGTGTCCGTCAGGGTGTCCGGCGCGTCGGGGTCGAACGCCTCGTCCACGAGCCAGTGGATGCGCTCCGGGCCGGGCTTCATGCCGAGGTCCGTGCCGAGCGACTGGAGCCGGCGCACGGTGAGCCGGTCGCCGTCGGGCAGCCGCACGTCGTCGGCCGCGAGGAGGTCCGCGACGCGCGCGAGGCGGGCCGCGTCGTCCGGGTAGCGCTCGCGGTAGGCGGCGTTCTTCGCGACGACGCGCGGCTGCGTGCGGCGGTAGACCTCGCGCGCGTCGGCCGTCAGGCCAGGCAGGCCGCCCGTCACGTAGCAGGCGGCGAGCGCCTCGGGCGCCCGCGACAGGTAGGTCATCGTGAGGAAGCCGCCGTAGGACTGGCCGAGCGACGTCCACCGCCGACCGCCGTACACCGTCCGGCGCACGTGCTCGGCGTCGGCGACGATCGCGTCCGCCCGGAAGCGGGAGAGGTACTCGGCCTGGACCGCCCCCGGGCCGCGCGCGGCGAGCGCCGCCCCGCGCACCGCCGAGGACCGGCCCGTGCCGCGCTGGTCGAGCAGCACCACCCGGTGCGTCGCGAGCGCGGTGCCGACCCAGCCGTCCGGCCCGGTCGGCCGGGGCCCCTTGCCGCCCGGGCCGCCCTGGAGGAACACGAGCAGCGGGAGGTCGTCGTGGCGCCGCACGGGGTCGACGAGCTCGCGCACGAACAGCGTGAGGCGGCGCGGGTCCGCGTCGTCGTCCCAGACGAGCGGCACCTCGAGCTCGCGGTCGGTGACGTGGATGCCGGGCAGGGTGTACGCGGTCTCGCGGGTGACGCTCACCCGGCCACCCTAGCCGCGGGGCCCGCGGGGCCCGCGGGCCCCGCGGCGTCCGACGGCACGCGTCACAGCTCGACGGTCTCGTTCTCCCCGCCGTCGTAGCGCGACCCGGTGACCTTCGCCTTGACCAGGCTGAAGAGCGTCGCGACGCGGCCGCCGGGGGAGTCCCAGTACTCCGCGGAGTCGGCGTGCAGCCGGATGAGGACCACCCCGGGCGTGTCCGGGCCGTCGGGGAACCAGGCGTCGGCGACCGTGTTCCACAGCTCGCGGATCTTGTCGCGGTCACGGACGAGCGAGGCACGCCCGGACACGGAGACCCACGACGTCGAGCCCGAGAAGGCCGCGTTCGCCGCCGAGTCGCGTGCGATCTCGGCCACCTTGTGCGAGTCGGCGGCGGCGAAGAACCACAGGTCGCCGTCGAAGTCGACGGCCTGGACGCCCATCGGCCGGCTGACGAGGCTCCCGTCGGTCGCGACGGTGGTCAGCATGGCGATCTTCTCGTCCTTGACCAGCTCACGGACCTTCGCGACCTCGTCGGAGCTCGCGTGGGGCTGCTCGTGGTGCGTGTCGGTCATGTCGTCTCCCGTCGTCGGGCCGCGGGGCGCGGCACCTCCCGACGCTAGGCACGACGCGCGCGACTCGCCCCGTGGGAGCACGACGAGGGGGTGGGGTGCCCGACGCCGCGACGTCGCACACCCCACCCCCTCGACGGGTGGTCCCGGGACGGGCTACTGCTCCACGTCCTCGTCGACCCACTCCATCGTCTTCGTCACGGCCTTCTTCCAGTTGCGGTACAGCCGCTCGCGCTCGCCGGACTCCATCGACGGGCTCCAGCGCTTGTCCTCGGCCCAGTTGTCGATGACGTCCTGCTCGCCCTTCCAGAAGCCGACGGCGATGCCCGCGGCGTACGCCGCACCGAGCGCCGTCGTCTCGGCGACCTTGGGCCGCACGACGTCGACGCCGAGCTGGTCGGCCTGGAACTGCATGAGGAGCTCGTTGGCGACCATGCCGCCGTCGACGCGCAGCTCGGTGAGGTCGACGCCCGAGTCGGCGTTCATCGCGTCGACGACCTCGCGGCTCTGGAACGCCGTCGCCTCGAGCGCGGCGCGCGCGATGTGGTTGCGGTTGACGTACCGCGTGAGGCCCACGAGCGCGCCGCGCGCGTCGGGCCGCCAGTAGGGCGCGAACAGGCCGGAGAACGCCGGCACGAAGTAGGCGCCGCCGTTGTCCTGGACCTTGCCCGCGAGCCACTCGACGTCGGGCGCGTCCTCGAACATGCCCAGGTTGTCGCGCAGCCACTGCACGAGCGAGCCTGTCACGGCGATCGAGCCCTCGAGCGCGTACACCGCGGGCGCGTCGCCGATCTTGTAGCAGACCGTGGTGAGCAGGCCGTTCTTGCTCATGACCTTCTCCGTGCCCGTGTTGAGCAGCAGGAAGTTGCCGGTGCCGTACGTGTTCTTGGCCTGGCCGACCTCGAAGCACGCCTGGCCGAACGTGGCTGCCTGCTGGTCGCCGAGGATGCCGGCGATCGGGACGCCGGGGACGAGGCCGCGCGGGCGCCCGTGGCCGTACACCTCGGACGACGACCGGATCTCGGGGAGCATCGACAGCGGGATGCCCATGTCGGCGGCGATGTCCTCGCGCCAGGAGAGCGTGTCGAGGTCCATGAGCATCGTGCGCGACGCGTTGGTCACGTCGGTGACGTGCACGCCGCCCTCGGTGCCGCCCGTCATGTTCCACAGCACCCACGTGTCGGTGTTGCCGAACAGCAGGTCGCCCTTCTCGGCCTTCTCGCGCGCACCCTCGACGTTGTCGAGGATCCACTTGATCTTCGGGCCCGAGAAGTAGGTGGCGAGCGGCAGACCGACGATCGACTTGTACTTCTCGGGGCCCTCGGCGCCGCCGAGCTCGTCGACGATCTTCTGGGTGCGCGTGTCCTGCCAGACGATGGCGTTGTAGACGGGCTTGCCCGTGGTCCTGTCCCAGACGACGGCCGTCTCGCGCTGGTTCGTGATGCCGACGGCCGCGATGTCCTCGTGCGTGAGGTTGCCTCGGGTGAGGGCGAGACCGACGACCTCGCGCACGTTGTTCCAGATCTGCTCGGGGTTGTGCTCGACCCAGCCCGCGCGCGGGAAGATCTGGTCGTGCTCGAGCTGCCCGGTGGAGTAGATCTCCCCGGAGTGGTTGAAGACGATGGCCCGGGAGCTCGTGGTCCCCTGGTCGATGGCGAGAACGTAGTCGGCCATGGTGCGTTCAGTCCTTCACGTCGGTGTGGGTGTGGTTGCGGCGTAGTGCCCGGCGCCCGACGGCGCGGGTCGCGTGACCGGGGAGGCCCCCGGCTCCCCGGTCACGCGGGGGAGAGGTCCGGTCGTCCGGGTCGGTCAGACCCAGGCGGCCCCGAGCAGGCCGGCGAGGACGCCGCCGACCAGCGGACCGGCGACCGGGACCCAGGCGTAGGCCCAGTCGCTCGAGCCCTTGCCCCGGATCGGCAGCACCGCGTGCGCGATGCGGGGACCGAGGTCACGGGCAGGGTTGATGGCGTAGCCGGTGGGACCACCGAGGCTCGCGCCGATACCGACCACGATGAGCGCGACCGCGAGCGGCCCCAGGCCGGACGGGGTCTTGCCGGACGCCACGACGAAGAACACGAGCACGAACGTCGCGATGACCTCCGTGACGAAGTTCCACGCGTAGGAGCGGATCTCGGGGCCGGTGGAGAACACCGCGAGCTTGGTCGCGCCGGGCGCGTCCTCGTCGAAGTGCTTCTTGTACGCCAGGAACGCCAGCACGGCGCCGACGAAGGCACCGATCATCTGGGCCCCGAAGTACAGGAACATGTTGCCGACCGTCGGCTCGATCGTCGCCGTCACGAGCCCCTCGGGCCCGGTCACGGAGAAGAACGGCTCCTGGGCGGTGAAGAGACCGATGGTCACGGCCGGGTTGAGGTGCGCACCCGACTTGTAGGCCACGTACACGCCGGCGAAGACCGCGAGACCCCATCCAAAGTTGATGAGGAGCCAGCCGCCGTTGAAGCCCTTGGTCCTCGGGAGGACGACGTTCGCGACGACGCCCGCGCCGAGGAGGATCAGTGTCGCCGTGCCGAGTATCTCGGACCAAAAGGCGTTCATGAGGAGTTGATCCATCGTGCTCTCTCTTTCGTGGTGGACTTCTCTGTCTCAACCGTCCCGGCGCACCTGAGCGCCGGGTCCTCGGGTCGGTCCGCCGTCGGCGTGGCGCCCCGTGGGGTCGGTGTGCGGGGCCCCGGGGGCCGACCCGACGGTCGGCAGCCCCGGGGCTCGCTCGCGACGATGTGCAGCTGTCAGGTCGTGCGGAGCGGCTGGAGGGGGGACACGTCGGGCGCCTCCAGCCGGGTGCGCTCGGCGGACGCGTCGTCGGGCTCCTGCTCGGCGGCGGCCTCGGCCTCCGCGCGGGCGGTGTAGCTCGCGATCTCGGCGTCGCGCGTCGCGTCGTCCCACCCGAGGATCTCGGCGGCGACGGCCGCGATCTCGGGCAGCGCGGCGAGGCCCCGGTCGGGCACCTCGTAGTTGAGCCGCGTCCGGTGCAGCAGCAGGTCCTCGAGGTGCAGCGCCCCCTCGTGGGAGACGCCGTACGCGATCTCCGCGCGCAGGTAGGCCGGCGCGTGCTCGAGCGGGCGGGCGAGGTCCGGCTGCGCCTCGCACAGCTCGACGAGCTCGCGCAGGTTCGACCCGTACCGGTGCAGGAGGTGGTCGACCATGGCCGGGGTCCAGCCGTACCGGGACGCCCAGGGCCGTGCCTGGCGGCGCACGGCGTCGAGGCCGACGGCGCCGAGCAGCGGGATCTTGTGCGTGATCGACGGCAGGGCGCTCGCGCGCTGGCCGATCGCGAAGTCCACCGCGTCCTTCGCCATGACGCGGTAGGTGGTGAGCTTGCCGCCGGCGATGACCGTGAGGCCCGGGGTCGGGGAGGCGACCGTGTGCTCGCGCGAGACCTTCGCGGAGCTGGTGCCCTCCTTGGTGCCCGGCTGGAGCAGCGGCCGCAGGCCCGCCCAGGTGCCGATGATGTCGTCGCGCGTGAGGGGGTGGGCGAGCACGGCGTTCGCGTGCTCGAGCACGTAGTCGATGTCGGCCGCGGTCGCGACGGGGTGCTGGAGCTCCTGCTCCCACGGGGTGTCGGTCGTGCCGATGACCCAGTAGCGGGACCACGGGATGACGAACAGGACCGACTTCTCGGTCTGCAGGATCAGCCCGACCTGGCCCTTGATGCGCTCGCGCGGCACGACGATGTGGATGCCCTTGGACGCGAGGACCCGCAGCCCGCCGTCGCTGCCGGCGAGCGCCTCGGTGTCCTCCGTCCAGACGCCGGTCGCGTTGATCACGGCGCGCGCCCGGACGGTGATCTCGCGGCCCGTCTCGAGGTCCTGGAGCACGGCGCCGTTCACGGCGCCGGTCGAGCCCTTGGTGAGCGAGACGACCTGTGTGCGGGAGGCCGCGTGCGCGCCGTACGACGCGGCGGTGCGCACGAGCGTCGAGACGAGGCGGGAATCGTCGACCGACGCGTCCCAGTACTGGACGGCGCCGACGGCCGCGTCGTGCGCGAGGTCGGGGAACTTCTTCTCCATGCGGCTGCGCGACAGGTGCCGGTGCAGCGGCATCGCGCGGCGTCCGGGGGCGACGCTCGCGAGCGTGTCGTACAGCGCGATGCCCGCGCCGACGTAGGCACGCTCCCACACGCGGTGCTCGAGGGGGTACAGGAAGGGAACGGGACGCACGAGGTGCGGCGCGATCTCCTTGAGCAGGAGGTCGCGCTCCGTGAGCGCCTCCTTGACCAGGTGGAAGTCGAGCATCTGCAGGTACCGCAGGCCGCCGTGCACGAGCTTGCTCGACCGGCTCGACGTCCCTGCCGACCAGTCCTGCGCCTCGACGATCGCGGTGGAGAGCCCGCGCGTGACCGCGTCGAGCGCGATCCCGGCGCCGGTGACGCCGCCGCCGATCACGAGGACGTCGAGCTCGGCGTCCGCGCTGGTGCTGGCCTCGAGCGCGGCGAGCGCCTGCCGCCGGGAGTCCGCGGTGAGTCTCGTGGATGCCATCCGTCTTCCTCTCTCGTCCCTCGGTGCTGCGGCACGCCGCGGGACGATCGCGCCCACGGTGCGCTCACAGCGACGGTCCCACGCCCGACCAGGGTGCGCGAGCGGGAACCGCCGTGCGCGCACCGGGGTCTCCGGCGCGGAGGCACACGGTCCAGACCACCACGCCCCGAACGCCCGCGCAACCGTCGTGCACGAACGTGCAGAATGGGGGTGACGGGAAGGAGATCGTGATGGTCGATCGGGAGCAGGACGTCCTGCGCGCGGCGTCGATGTACTACCTCCAGGACATGAAGATGGAGGCGATCGCCAAGCACCTGCACACGTCGCGGTCCACCGTGTCGCGGCTGGTGAAGCGGGCGCGCGACACGGGCCTGGTGGAGATCTCGCTGCGGCCCGCGCGCAGCCGCGGACCGGGGCTCGGGCAGCACCTCGCGAGCACGTGGGGGATCGACGCCTACGTGGTCCCCGTGCCGGACCAGGCGCCGCAGGTCGAGCGGCTCGAGCAGGTCGCGCTGACGACCGCGCGCCTGCTGTCGACGTGGTTCGACTCCGACATGATCCTCGGGATCGCGTGGGGCACGACGCTCTCCGCCGTGTCCCGGCACCTGCCCCGCAAGCCGACCCGGGGGAGCGCCGTCGTGCAGCTCAACGGGGCGGCGAACACGCGCACCTCGGGGGTGCACTACGCGGGCGACCTCATCGCGGGCTTCGGCAGCGCCTTCGACGCCCACGTGCACCATTTCCCAGTGCCCGCGTTCTTCGACTACGCGGAGACGAAGCGCGCGATGTGGCGCGAGCGGTCCGTGCGGCGCGTGCTCGACGTGCAGCACCGCGCGGACATCGCGCTGTTCTCGGTCGGGGCCGTCGCGGGCGGCGTGCCGTCGCACGTGTACTCCGCGGGGTACCTCGACCCCGACGACGTCGCCGTCCTCGACGCCGAGGGCGTCGTCGGCGACGTCTGCACCGTGTTCCTCCGGGCGGACGGGACCTACCGCGACATCGCGCTCAACGAGCGGGCGACGGGGCCGGCGCCCGAGGAGCTGCGGCGCGTTCCGCGGCGGGTGTGCGCCGTCGCGGGGGACAACAAGGTGGCACCGCTGCGCGCGGCGCTGCGCGCGGGGGTGGTGACCGACCTCGTCGTCGACGAGATCACCGCGGCCCACCTCGTCGGGGGCTCCTGAGGCCCGGAGCGCAGGTATGCGGCCCGGTGCATGACTATGCACCGAGTGGCTCCCGCGCGTACAGTGTCGCGGTGCCCACGACCTCCGCCGTCCGTGTCCGTCCCGCCCTGCCCGCGGACGTGCGGGCGGTGCGTGCGCTCGTGCAGCCCTACGCCGAGGACCGGATCCTCCTCGCCAAGGAGATGGTCGGCTACTACGAGGCGGTCCAGGAGTTCGTCGTCGCCGAGGTGCCGGACCCGGACGCGGCGGACGGCGAGGACGTGCGGCGCGTCGTCGGGTGCGGGGCGCTGCACGTCATGTGGGACGACCTCGCGGAGATCCGCACGCTCGCGGTGGACCCGGCCTGGCGCGGGCACCGCGTCGGGCACGCGCTCGTGGTCGAGCTCGTCGAGCGCGCCCGGGCGCTCGGCCTGCGGCGCGTGTTCTGCCTGACGTTCGAGGTCGACTTCTTCCGCGCGCACGGCTTCCGCACCATCGAGGGGACGCCCGTGTCCCCCGAGGTGTACGCCGAGCTCCTGCGCTCGCACGACGACGGCGTCGCGGAGTTCCTCGACCTCGCGCGCGTGAAGCCCAACACGCTGGGCAACACGCGCATGCTGCTCGACCTCGACGACGTCGACGACCGCGGCAGCGGCGCCACCGCGGGCGCCGTGCTCAGCTGATCGGGACCGTCGACGCGCGGGTCACCACGCGGCAGGGGAGCTCCTCGACGCCGGGGCGCACCGTGCCGTCGATCGCGGCGAAGAGGCGCTGCGCCGCGACGCGCCCGAGCCGCTCGAGGTTCATGTCGACGCTCGTGAGCTGGGGGCGGGCGTTCGTCGTGAGCACCTCCCAGTTGTCGAACCCGATGACCGACACCTCGCCCGGCACGTCGCGTCCGAGCTCGCGCAGCGCGTCGAGCACGCCGCGAGCGATCTGGTCGGAGCCGCAGAAGAACGCGTCGACGTCGCCGTGCTGCTCGACGATCATGCGCGCCGCGCCGCGTCCCCAGCCCTCGCTCCACGAGCCGAAGAACGTCTGCCCGCCGACGAGCTCGAGCCCGGCGCCGGCCACCGCGGCCTCGGCGCCCGCCGCGCGGTCCTGCGCGGCCTTGTACCCGGGGTCGCCCGAGACGTGCGCGACCCGGCGGCGCCCGCACGAGAGCAGGTGCTCGACGGCGAGGCGGCCCGCACCCACGTTGTCCGCGGTGATCGAGACGTCGGAGAGGTCCTCCGACGGCGCGTAGGCGTAGACGACCGGGACGGGGACGTCGGCGCTGAGCGGGGGGCGCGGGTCGGTCCGCGACCCCACGACGATGAGGCCGTCCACGCGCCGGGAGAGCAGGGCGCGCACGTGGTGCTGCTCGCGGATGGCGTCGCCGCGCGCGTCGCAGAGGAAGACCGACACGCGGCCCGCCCCGAACGCGTCCTCGGCCCCCATGAGGACCGGGATCGAGAACCGGCCCTCGAGGTCGCTCGTGAGGAGGCCCACCGTGCCCGTGCGGCCCTTGAGCAGTCCGCGGGCGAGCGCGTTGGGCGCGAACGACAGGCGCTCGGCGGCCTCGAGGACGCGCAGGCGGGTCTCGGCCTTGACCTGGTCGCGGCCGTTGATCGCCTTGGACGCGGTCGCGATGGACACGCCGGCGAGGCGTGCGACGTCGGTGAGGGTCGCCGCGCGCGGCGAGGCGCTCCCGCTCTGGGTCGTCATGAGGCCGTTCCCCCTCCTGCCGGTGCGCTGCGCTGCGCCCTCGACGATCGAGCCGTGATCGAACTGTAACCCGCTGCCCTGCTTGACGAGGCTATCGCGCTGCCATACATTCAGAAAACCTTTTCGGTTAGTTTCGGCGCCAGGCGACGACGCGAGCATCCGGCTCACGGTCGACGTCAGGACATCGAACACTAGCCGCCTGAGGGGAGTGTCGGCCACGTGGAGCGCGCCGCAGCGCGACACCGTGACCGAAAACGTGTTCGCCCGAAGCGCGGGCACGGGGCGCAGGTGCAACGGCTCGAAGACGAGTACGAGGAGACACGAGATGACACACCACCGCGGGACCTCGTGGAAGAGGTCCGTGGCCACGACGACGCTCGCCGGCCTCGTCGCACTGGGGCTCGCCGCGTGCGGGTCCGCCTCCGGCGGCGACGACGCCGCGACGGGCGGCACGGGGGAGGGAGGCGTCGAGGGTGTCGACGACGGCAGCACGCTCACCCTGTGGACGCGCGCACCGCTCGAGAAGCAGGCGAAGCTCCTGGTGGACGCGTACAACGCGAGCCACGAGAACGAGGTCGAGCTCACCATCGTCCCCAACGACGACTACGTGGCGAAGGTCGGTGCCGCCGCGGGCAGCGGCGGTCTGCCGGACCTGTTCGCTGCCGACATCGTGTACGTGCCGAACTGGGTCGAGCAGGGCCTCTACCAGGACGTCACCGGGCGCATCGACCAGCTCGACTTCGCGGACGAGATCAACCCGGGCCACCTCGAGGCCGGCACCTACGAGGACCAGGAGTACATCCTCCCGTTCGTCCTCGACGTCTCCGTCCTCTTCTACAACAAGGACCTCTACGAGCAGGCGGGCCTCGACCCCGAGGCGCCACCGACGTCGCTCGCCGAGTTCGCGGAGCAGGCCAAGGCCGTCGACGCGCTCGGCGGCGGGGTGGACGGCACGTTCTTCGGGGGCAACTGCGGCGGGTGCCTCGTCTTCACGTGGTTCCCGTCGATCTGGGCCGCGGACGAGGACGTCCTCGGCGACGCCGGCGCCGAGTCGCTCCTGGCGAGCGACACCGCGCAGGACGTGTACGCCGTCTACAAGGACCTCGTCGACTCCGACGCGGTCGGCGCGGGCACGCGCGACGAGACGGGCGCCACGTGGGTCGCCCCCTTCCAGGAGGGCAAGGTCGGCGTCATGCCGTACCCGGCGACGCTCCTGTCGACGGCCGACGAGACGGTGGACGTCGGCGTCGCGCCGATCCCCGGTCCCGACGGCGGCGGGTCGACCTTCGTGGGCGGCGACGGCATCGGCATCTCCAAGGACAGCGAGAAGTCGGACCAGGCGTGGAACTTCCTGTCCTGGATGATGTCCGAGGACGCCCAGGTGCAGGTGCTCGCCAAGAACGGCGACGTCGTGTCCCGCGCCGACCTGGTCGACAACGAGTTCTCGTCCGCCGACCCGCGCGTCATGACGATCAACGAGATCGCGAGCCAGGGCCGCACGCCCGTCGCGCGCAACTTCCAGCAGGCGTTCAACGCGCCGAACAGCCCGTGGCTCACGCTCGTGCGCAACGCCGTGTTCGGCGACGGCTCGAGCATCGAGCCGGACAACGAGGAGATCACGGCGGTCCTGTCGCAGTGAGGCCCCGGGAGGTTCCGGCGCCGCCGGCGACCTCCCGCGGGTCCACCGACCGACCACCGACCCGGTCGACCACGGTGCTCGCCGCCGCCCGCAGGCCGTGCGGCGGCGAGCCCGGTCCGGCTTCCCTCGCCCCCGTCCCAGGAGACCAGCCATGTCCGTGCAGTCCGCGCCCTCGACGCCGCCACCGCCCGTGCCGCACGGCCCGGCGGCCCGCGGGCCCGTCCCGAGCGACGACCGACCGCCCCGCGCCGGCGGGACCGAGGGCGCCGCGCGCCGTCGTCGACCCGGACGGTCGCAGTCCGCCCGCGGGTGGGCCTACGCCGCGCCGACGGCCGTGTTCGTCCTCGTCCTCTTCGTCCTGCCGGTGCTGCTCGTCGGCCAGATGTCGGCGTCCGACTGGCCGCTCCTGGCGGGCAACCGCGGCGTGAACTTCCCCGACAACTTCCGCGACGCCGTCGAGAACCGGTTCTTCTGGGACTCCGTCGTCTTCACCCTGAAGTACACGGTCATCGCCACCGTGCTCCTCATCGCGCTGGGGCTCGGGTTCGCGCTCCTGGTGCAGGAGTCGAGCCGGTGGAAGAGCTTCCTGCGCACGTCCATCCTCGTGCCGAGCGCGCTGGGCCTCGCGTCCGCGTCCCTCCTCTTCTACGCGCTGTACTCACCGCAGGTGGGGCCGATCTCGCCGCTGCTGGAGCGCCTGGGGATCGTCGACCAGCCCGTCTCGTTCCTCGGGTCGCCCGACGGCGCGCTCTGGTCGACGGTGTTCCTCATCGTCTGGCGCTTCGCCGGCTTCTACATGCTGCTGCTCATGGTGGGCCTCCAGGGCATCCCGCACGAGGTGTACGAGGCGGCGCGCATGGACGGCGCCAACCGGTGGCAGACGTTCGCGCGCGTGACCGTCCCGCTGCTGCGCCCGTCGCTCGCGCTCTGCACGATCCTCTGCGTCACGGGGTCGCTGCTCGCGTTCGACCAGTTCTACATCCTCACCAAGGGCGGGCCGGACAACAGCACCATCACCGTCGTCCAGCTCGTCTACAACATCGCCTTCCAGGGGCAGAACGACCTGGGCGTGGCCGCCGCGCTGTCGATCATCGTGCTCGCGGCCCTCGTGCTCATCAACGTCGCGCAGGTCCGTGGCATGCGCGCACCCGAGGAGAAGTGACATGGCCGTCACGGCAACCGCCCCCGTCCGCCCCGCGCCCGGTGCACGTCCCGCGCCGGCTCCTCGTGCCCGCATCGCGGGCATCCTCACGCGCACCCCGTACTGGGTGCTCACCGGGGGGCTCGCGATCGTCTTCCTCTTCCCGCTGGTGTGGGCCGGCGTGGCGTCGTTCTCGCCGCAGCCCGGCAGCAACCAGGTCGACGGCTGGGGCTTCGGCAACTACGTGACGCTCGCGGGCTACCAGGCCGGCATCGGCCAGTACCTGTGGAACTCCGTCGTCGTCTCCGGGCTCACGGTGCTCTTCACGCTCACCGTCTCGCTGCTCGGCGGGTTCGCGTTCGCACGGTTCCGGTTCCCCGGGCGCGACGTCCTGTTCCTCGTGACGCTCGCGATCCTCATGGTGCCGTACGCGACGCTCCTCATCCCGCTCTACGTGCTGCTCAACACGCTGCACCTGCAGAACTCGCTGCTCGGACTGGCGCTGGTCCTCACGATGTTCCAGCTCCCGTTCGCGACGTTCATGATGCGTATCTCGTTCGAGTCCGTCCCGCGCGAGCTCGACGAGGCGGCGATGGTCGACGGGTGCTCGTCCTTCGGGGCGCTGCGCCGCGTGCTCGTCCCCGCGGTCAAGCCCGGGCTCATCACCGTGGGCCTGTTCGCGTTCCTCGCCGCGTGGAACGACTTCGTGGCGCCGCTCATCCTCATCACCGACTCGACGAAGGCGCCGCTGCCGCTCGCGGTCGCCAACATGCGCCAGCAGGTCATGGGGATCGTCGACTACGGCGCGACCCAGGCGGGCGTCGTCGTGCTCGCGGCGCCGTGCATCGTCCTGTTCCTGCTGCTCCAGCGCCACTACGTGCGCGGCTTCATGTCCGGGGCGCTGAAGGGATGACGACGACGCACGTCCCCGACCTCGACCTCGCCCCGCGGCCTACCGATCCGACGCCGTCCGGCGTCGTCCCCGACGAACGACGAGGCGACCCCGTCGCCTCGGGAGGTGCTGCCATGACCACGACCCCGACCGTGCCCCGGACGACGGGGACCGGTGCCCGCCCGACCGACGGCGGACGCCCGGTCGTCCCCGCGACCGGGCGGCTGCAGCCGCTCGGGCTGGCGCAGGTGCGCATCACGGGCGGGTTCTGGGGCGAGCGCCAGGAGGTCAACCGGACCGCGACGCTCGCGCACATCGAGCACTGGCTCGAGGCCGAGGGCTGGCTCGGCAACTTCGACGCGGTCGTGCGCGGCGACGTCGCGACGACGCGGCGAGGCCGCGAGTTCAGCGACTCCGAGGTGTACAAGCTGCTCGAGGCGATGGCCTGGGAGCTCGGGCGCCGGCCCGACGACGCCCTCGAGCGCCGCTTCGCCGCGATCGTCGAGCGCGTCGCCGCGGCGCAGGCACCCGACGGGTACCTGTGCACGCGGTTCGGCCACCCGGGCCAGCCCGCCCGGTACACGGACCTCGAGTGGGGCCACGAGCTCTACGTGCAGGGCCACCTCCTGCAGGCGGCCGTCGCGCGCGTGCGCACCGGCCACCCCGACGACCTCCTCGTCGAGGTCGCGCGGCGCTCCGCCGACCACGTGTGCGCGACGTTCGGGCCCGACGGCATCCAGGGCGTGTGCGGGCACGCGGAGGTCGAGGTGGCGCTCGCGGAGCTCGGGCGCGCGCTCGACGAGCCGCGCTACGTGCGCCAGGCGGCGCTCTTCGTCGAGCGCCGTGGGCGCGGCACGCTCGCGGACATCGAGTGGGGCCGCTCGTACTACCAGGACGACGTCCCGGTGCGCGAGGCCACGGTGTTCCGGGGCCACGCGGTGCGCGCGAACTACCTCGCCGCGGGGGCCGTCGACGTGGCCGTGGAGACCGGGGACGACGAGCTCGTCGCCGCGGTCGCGCGGCAGTGGGAGCGCACGCAGGCCGCGCGCACCTACGTCACCGGCGGGCAGGGGTCGCACCACCAGGACGAGGCGTTCGGCGACGACTTCGTGCTGCCGCCGGACCGCGCCTACTCGGAGACGTGCGCGTCGATCGGGTCGGTCATGGTCGCGTGGCGCCTCCTGCTCGCGCAGGGCGACGCACGCTACGCCGACGTCGTGGAGCGCGCCCTGTTCAACGTCGTCGCGACGTCGCCCGCGCACGACGGCCGCGCCTTCTACTACGCGAACACGCTCCACCAGCGTGTCCCGGGCGAGCCGGCCGCGCCGGACCAGGTGAGCAAGCGTGCCGAGTCGTCGCTGCGCGCGCCGTGGTTCGAGGTGTCGTGCTGCCCGCCCAACGTCGCGCGCACGTTCGCGAGCCTCGCCGGGTACCTCGCCACCGTCGACGACGGCGGGGTGCAGCTCCACCAGTACGCGCCGAGCGAGGTCCGCGCCACGCTCCCGTCGGGAGAGCCGGTCGCGCTCGACGTCGAGACGGACTACCCGGCCACGGGCCGCGTCCGCGTGCGCGTCGTCGAGGCGCCGGAGCGGTGGGCGCTCACGCTCCGCGTCCCCGCGTGGTCGGGCTCGGGGCTGCTCGTGGTCGACGACGGCCCGGCCCGCCACGTGCCCGCGGGCACCGTCGCGGTGCCGGACCTGCGGTCGGGGAGCGTCGTCACGCTCGACCTCGACGTCGCGCCCCGGTTCCTCGTGCCCGACGACCGGATCGACGCCGTGCGCGGGTGCGTGGCCGTGCAGCGGGGCCCCGAGGTCCTGTGCGTGGAGTCGGTGGACCTGCCCGGTGGCCGCGACGTCGCGGACCTGCGCGTCGACGTCGCCGTCGCGCCGCGCGAGGAGGACGGGCACGTCGTCGTCCGCGGGCTGCTCGTCGACCCGGCGCCCGGCCCGTGGCCGTACGCGCCCCTGCACGGCGGTGCCCCGGGCCGGACCGGGTCCGTGCGCGCCGGGGTCGCCCCGGCGGAGCCCGTCGACGTGCGGCTCGTGCCGTACCACGACTGGGCGGGCCGGGGCCCGTCGACGATGCGCGTGTGGCTCCCGACCGTCTGACGCCGGGTCAGGCGGGGAGCCGGTAGAGCACCCCGCCCGGCCCGTCGACCTGCTCGACGAGCCCGTCCTCGACGAGGCTCGCGACGCACCGGTCGAGCTGCGCGGCGTCGTGCCACACCTCGGCCACGACGCCGCGCGGCACCGGGCCCGGCGCGTCGCGCAGCGCGGCCATGACCCGGCCCCGCGCTTGCCGGTCGGTGCCCGCCCAGGCCTGCGTGCGGCGTCGGGCCGCGTGCTCGTCGCCCGGGCGCCCGGCCAGGCGCCACGCGCACGCGTCGCGGACGGGGCAGACGCCGCAGCGGGGCGCGCGCGCCGTGCAGACGAGCGCACCGAGCTCCATCGACGCGGCCGCCCACAGCACCGCGTCGTCGTCGTCGGTCGGCGCGACCGCGGCGGCGGTCGCGCGCTCCGCGGCCGTGTACGACGGCGCCGGCAGCGCCACGCCCCCGACCGCCCGCGCCAGGACGCGGCGCACGTTCGTGTCGACGACGACCGCGCGGCGCCCGTGCGCGAACGCGGTGACCGCCGCGGCGGTGTACTCGCCGACCCCCGGCAGGGCGCGCAGCGCCTCCTCGCCGCGGGGCACCTCGCCCTCGTGCCGCTCGACGATCGCCCGGGCGCACTCCTGCAGGCGCAGCGCGCGCCGCGGGTAGCCCAGCCGGCCCCACGCGCGCAGCACGTCGGCGGTCGGTGCGGCGGCGAGGTCGGCCGGCTCGGGCCAGCGCTCCATCCACGCCCGCCAGGCCGGCTCGACCCGCACGACCGGCGTCTGCTGCAGCATGACCTCGCTCACCAGCACGCCCCACGCGGTGCGGTCCGCGGCCCGCCACGGCAGGTCGCGGGCCGCCTCGCCGAACCAGCGCCCGACGGCGTCGCGCAGCCCCGCGTGCGGGTCCCCGGGCACGGTCGAGAGCGCGGTCGAGCGCGCCGTGCGGACGGGGTCGTCGGCGCGCGCCGGGCGGGGGGTGGGGGCTGCCACGGGTGGTGGGTCCTCGGGAGGGTCGGGGTCGGCCGCACTCATTGTGCCCCGACCTGGGCCGCCGTCGGCGCGGCACCGGCCCCGCGGGGCCGCCTCGCGGCTAGCGTGGTCCCGACCAGCACGAGCACGACGGAGGACCCGTGAGCACGCCGCGGACCGACCGCACCCCGAGGCCGAGCACCCGCCCGAGCGCCGGGCCGGGCGCGCCCACGCGCGCCGCCCTGGTACGGCGTCGGCTCGTCGCGCTCCTCCTCCTCGTGGCGCTCGTCGTCGGCCTCGTGCTGCTCGGCCAGGTGGCCGTCCGCGCCGTCGGGCCGCTGCTGAGCGGCGACGCGAGCGCCGAGGAGGGCAAGTCCCCGCCCCCCACGCCCGAGGCCGCAGGCCCGCCCCGCGACTGCACGGCGGCGTCGCTCGAGCTCGCCGTGACCACCAACGCCGCCGAGTACGAGCCCGGTCGCGCCGTGCAGCTCGACGTGACCGTCCGGCAGTCCGGCGGGCGGCCGTGCCTCGTCGACGGGTCGGACGCGGGCCGTCAGGTGCTCGTCTACTCGGGCGACGAGCTCGTGTGGTCGTCGGCCCACTGCGGGTCGACCGAGCGCCTGCTCCTCATGAGCACGGGCGACGAGGACCCGTCGCGGCTCGTGCGGTGGGACCGCCACCGGTCGGTCGAGGGCTGTGCGCCCGACCAGCCCGAGGTCGACCCCGGCACGTACACGGCGGTGGTGAGCATCGCCGGGGTCGACGGCGCGACGAGCGAGCCCGTGACCTTCACCCTGCTCGCACCGCCCGCCCCCACGCCGGACCCGGCCGAGACCACTGCACCGGGCGACGGCACCGCACCCGCTGAGTCCACCGCCCCGGCGGACGGGACCGCCCCTCCCACCGAGGAGACGGCTCCCGCGGACGGGACGGCTCCCGCGGACGGGACGGCTCCCGCGGACGGGACGGATCCCGCGGAGGGCGCCGCGCCGCCGGACGCGACGACCGACGGGGCGTAGCGCCGAGCCTGCTCCGGGGGCGACCTCGCACCCTCCGGCCCGCTGCCGGCCGGGCCTTCCCGGCTCCTCCCTGCGCCCGTCATCGCCCGTACCCTTCCTCGCCGGCCCGTCGACCGACCCGCGGCGCTCCGCCCGCGAGGGGGGCGGGGCGGCCGCACCCGACCCGGTCACTCGACGAAACAGATGGCATGACGTTTTCGGAGTCTGCTCCTGTCGATGGCTCTGCGGGTCGATGAGATCGCGTCGTAGAGGTCGATATCGCAGCGAGCAGAAGGAATATCTGCCAGCCGGGCCTCCGCGCGCCCGGTCCGTGGCGCCGCGAACTCGATACCGAAAACCATTGCGGTCGACGCTCCTGGCTGGTTGACTGGCTCGCGACTGGCGACCTCATCGCGGAGGGAGCGGGGGCCACGAGCCCCGGGTCCGGGACTTCCGCGGCGCGGCGCGAGCCGGCACGACGATCGTGTCCACGCGTCCCGCAGCGGGGCGGGCGGACGAGGCAGTCCACCCGCGCGACGCGTGGCGCCGTCGTCGTCCCGGACCTGTTCCGGTTCCCGATGGAGAGGACTTGGTGATGTCGGGGAGAGCGTGGAGAAGGGTCGTCGCCTCGGCGATGACAGGTGCGATGGCCGCCACCGGCGTCGCACTGGCACCGGCGGCACAGGCCGACGTGGTGCCGGGGAACGAGAGCGACATCGGTGTCTACACCGACGGCACGACGGACTCGATGGACATCGGCGACCCGGTCTACAGGAACCTGGACCAGGTCGCCGCCGCCCTCGAGCCGGGCGTCCCGTGGACCGCGGGCTCGATGCACGGGTCGATCTTCGAGAAGGACCTGGCCGCGGGCGGCACCGACTACTACCTCGACCGCGTGCTCGGGGTGAGCGGGACGGCGAGCAACGGCGTGCTCCAGACGCGCGGCAGGTCGCTGTACCTGCGGGGCAACAGCAACTGGGCGGTCATGGGGTTCGCGGGCTCCGCGTTCGCGGGCGGGCCGAACAACCTCGGCAACCTCTACACCGTGACCGTGCCCGGGCAGACGATCACCGAGGTCGGGGCGCAGCGCTTCAACGCGCCGAGCCACGCGAAGGCGCGCTACACCGTCGGGACGACGGGCGTCGTCGCGGACCTCAAGAAGCTCATCACGTACGACAACGTGGCGCTGTCCGCGCTGACGTTCACCAACCCCGGCGCGAGCGACGTGACCTTCACGGTGCGCGCGTCCTCGCCGCTCGCGACGGCAGCAGCCGACGCGGCCGACGAGCTGACGGGGACCCGCACGCTGACGAGCGGGTCGAACAACGGGCTCGTGGACACGCCGTGGTCCACCGTGACGGTGGGGCTCAAGGCCCCGGGGTTCGAGCGCACGGGGACCAACCTCGACCGCGAGGTCACGGTGCCGGCGGGCGGCTCGGTCGACCTGTCGGTGCTCGGCGTGCTGTCCAGCGACACGCTCCCCGAGTCGGTGGAGAGCTTCCACGAGTACGCCGCGCTGACCCCCGCGGAGGCGTTCCGCACGGGCGTCACGGAGTTCAACCGGCAGTGGGCGGAGGACATCCCGTACATCGACGTCCCGGACGAGGCGATCGAGAAGGCGATCGTCTACCGCTGGTGGGGCGAGCGGTACAACAGCCTGGACGCGAACGAGCCCGGCTACGTGTACCAGTACCCGACGACCATCGAGGGCGTGAACCTCTACCAGAACTCGGTGGCGCTCACGCAGCCCATGCACCTGCAGGACACCAAGTGGATCCGCAACCCGTACCTCGGGTACGGGCAGGTGCTCAACATCGGTGAGCTCTCCGGGGCGTCGGCGTTCCTCGACAGCCCGGGCCACACGAGCTGGAACAACCACTACTCGCAGTACCTCGGCACCGCGGGCCTCGAGGCGTACAACGTGCACGGCGGCGGTCCGGCGGTCGCCGAGCGCTTCGCGACGTACTTCGAGGGCGACGGCACCGGGCAGCTCGAGCACTACGACGGCAACGACGACAAGCTCATCGCGTACGACACCAACTACATGCCGGGCAACGACTCCGACGCGATCAGCTTCGGGTACCCCAAGGTCGACGCGGGGGCGCCGGGCGCGCGGACGATCGAGCGCCCGGAGTCCGCGTACGTGTGGGGCGCGTTCGACGCCGCCCGCCAGCTCTACGCGATGGCGGGGGCGGACCCGGAGAAGGTCGCGGAGATGGGGCAGACCGCCGACGAGATCCGGGACGCCATCCTCGGGCGGCTGTGGAGCGAGGAGACGCGCATGTTCCTCGCGGGGACGTCGCACGGCGCGACGTCGGGCGGGAACCAGAACCCGCTGAGCCAGGCCGAGCGCGACCTCATCCCGGCGAAGGAGTCGAACCTCTACGACATCTACGCCGAGAACCTCATCCCGGTCGAGGACGCCGACACGTACGTCGACGGGTTCCGCTTCCTGCGCTACGGGGACAACTTCCCGATCTTCCCGTTCTACACGGCCAACCAGTACGACCGGGCCAAGTACGGCATCGGGGGGTCGAACAACTTCTCCAACATCAACTTCACGGTCCAGTACCGGGGCGTGCGGTCCGCGCTGCGGCACTACGACCCCGACCACACCTACGTCACGCCCGAGTACGCGGCGAAGCTCCTCGACTGGATGGCGTGGAGCATCTACCCGAACGGCGACGCCCTCGTCCCCAACCAGGCCGAGTACTACTCGAACTGGAACGCGAGCACGCAGACGTTCAACCGCAACAACCCGAACCACGTGATGCTCGGCAACATGAACTACATCTACGTCGAGGACATGGGCGGCATCCAGCCGCGGTCGGACGACAAGATCGAGCTCTGGCCGATCGACCTCGGGTACGACCACTTCATGGTCAACAACCTGCGGTACCACGGCACCGACGTGACGATCGTCTGGGACGAGGACGGCTCGCACTACGGCCTCGGCGAGGGATACAGCCTCTTCGTCGACGGTGAGCGCAAGGCCGCGGCCGACGGGCTCGGCCGGTTCGTCTACGACCCGGCGGCCAACGAGGTCGTGGAGTCGGACGAGGGCCTCGCGGTCCAGGTCGTCGCCGACGAGGGCGCCGCCGTGCCCACGGCCGTGGACACCCCGATCGAGGACGAGCGCGTCGTGTCGTACCTGAGGACGGCCGGCATCGACCTCACCGAGGACGCCGACAACCTCGCGCGCGGCGCGGAGCTGTCGTCGTCGGCCACCCAGCAGGGTGCGCGCCCGACCCCGTGGCGCCAGTTCCACACGCCGGGCTGGAGCACGGGCTCGATGAACTACACGCCGGGCGCGATCAAGGAGACCGAGCGGCCCGTGTCGCTCGACGCGGTCACGGACGGCAGCACCGCCAACGAGCCTTTCTGGGGCAACTACGGCACGGAGGGCGACACGGGCTACGTGGAGCTCGACCTGGGCGAGCCGACGACGTTCGACAACGTCAAGGTCTGGTTCGTCAGCGACCGGCAGGCGGGCGGGTACCGCGAGCCGCTGCGGTACTCGGTCCAGGTGCCCGACGGGTCCGGCGGCTGGACGACCGTGCCGGACGCGTTCAAGGCGCCCAAGGTCCCCGGGCCCAAGTTCAACGAGGCGCTGTTCGAGGCCGTGACGGCGGACAAGGTCCGGGTCGCGTTCACGAACACGCCGTCGTCCTGGACGGCGATCTCGGAGATCCAGGTCTTCGACTCGGGCCGCGAGGTGCCCGAGGTCGTCAACGACGCCCCGGCGGTCGGGGTGAACGTCGACCGGTCGAAGGACGGGAACCTCTCCACCACGCTCGTCGGCACGGTGACCGACGACGGGATCCCGGAGGACGGGACGCTCACCTACGGGTGGTCGACGGTCTCCGCGCCCGACGGGGCGAGCGTCATCTTCGGTGCTGCCGACGCCCTCACCACGACGGTGACGGGCACGGCCCCGGGGGTGTACACCTTCCGGCTCACGGCGTCCGACGGCGAGCTCACGACCGAGCGCGACGTCGAGGTCGAGCTCACCGAGAAGGCGACGTCCGCCGAGTTCGGGACGCTCGCGACCGTCACGACGAGCGGGTCCGCCTCCTGGGAGAACCCGCTCCGGGTCAACGAGCCCTCGACGCCCGCGAGCTCGAACCCCGGTGCGGGCAACGGCTGGGGCACGTGGGGGCAGCCCGCGAACGGCACGAGCGCGCAGAACGCCGCGTGGATCCGGTACGCGTGGGAGTCGCCCGTGCTGGTCGCGTCGACCGACATCTACTGGTACGACGACAACGGTGGGACGCGCATGCCGCGTGCGGACACCTACACGGTCGAGCACTCGCAGAACGGCACCGACTGGACGCCCGTCACCCTGACCGAGGGCTCCACGTACGCGGACGCGCTCCAGCGCAACGCGTACAACCACCTGGAGTTCGAGCCCGTCGAGGCCAGCTACCTGCGGGTCCGGATCACGGGCGTGCAGACCGGCGGCGCCGGCACCGGCATCCTGCGGTGGCGCGTCAACGGCGACACCGTCGACTCCGTGGCGAGCCCCGTGATCCTGCGGACCGTCACGGGCGAGGTGCCGGAGCTTCCCTCGACGCTCGACGTCGTGTACTCGAGCGGGCGCCGCGGTGCCGTCGAGTTCACGTGGCAGCCGATCACGCCCGCCATGGTCGCCGAGACCAACGTCGAGCCGTTCACCGTCTACGGCACCAACACGACCTACGGCCTCATCGCCGAGGCCCAGGTGTACGTGCGGCCGGAGAGCTCGCAGGGCGGCATCTCCGTCCAGGGCGCCGAGCAGTTCGAGCAGAGCGTCGACGTCGGCGAGCAGCCGTGGCTGCCCACCAGGGTCCTCGTCTCCTACAACGACGGCTCGCGCGACAACCAGGCCGTCGGGGTCGAGTGGGACTTCGACGAGAGCGTCGTCGAGACGCCGGGCGTGTACGTCGTCCGGGGCGACCTCGTCCTCCCGGACTACGTCAGCACGGCCGGCACCACGACGACGACGCTCACGCTCACCGTGGGCGACGGCGCTCCCACGGGCCCGGCCGTCACGGTGACGACCGAGACCCGCTGCCTCGCCGGCAAGGTCTACGTCGCGGTCCGCGCGCAGAACGACGACGACGCGCCCCTCACGGTGCGCCTCGACACGCCGTTCGGCACCAGGACCGTCAACGGTGTCGAGCCGGGGAAGAACGCCTACCAGTCGTTCGCCTCCCGCGGGTCCTCCGTCGAGGCCGGTGAGGTCACGGTCGTGGCCACCGACGCCGGGGGGAGGTCGACGACCGTCACGGAGCAGTACGACGCCCGCTCCTGCGGCTGACCCGCAGCGCGCGTCGCACCACCGTCTCGCCCCGGTCCGTCCCCACGGACCGGGGCGAGACCCGTCTGCGAGGGAGAACCGTGGTCCGCCGAGATAGAGCCCTGGTCCGCCGAGGTAGAGCCCTGGTCGTGCGAGGTAGAGCCCTGGTCGTGCGAGGTAGAGCCCTGGTCCGCCGAGGTAGAGCCGTGGTCGTGCGAGGTAGAGCCGCGGTCACGCTGCCCGACGGCGTGTGGTTGCGTGGGGTGGGCGGGGGGGGGGGGGGGGGGGGGGGGGGGGGGGGCCCCGCCCCCCCCGGCCCGGGCCCGCCCCCCCCCCCCCCCCCCCCCCCCCCCCCCCCCCCCCCCCCCCCCCCCCCCCCCCCCGGCGTCGTCTCGCCCTGGTCTTGGCTCGCCCGGGCGACCGCCCGGGATCGCGGATCCGCATGTGCAACGCCCTGGACGTCCAGCGAGAACGAGAGCACCACGGTCTTCGACTGTGGGATCGCGGCCATCCGTCGTCGATGGACGTTCTCCTTCAGCGGACCAGGGTTCTACCTCGGCGGGCCAGGGTTCCACCTCGGCGGGCCAGGGCTCTACCTCGCGCGACCAGGGTTCTACCTCGGCCAACCACGGCTCTACCTCGCGCTACCAGTGCTCCCTCGGCGGGGCGGGGACGTGTCAGCGGCGGGCCAGGGCCCAGCGGAAGGTGTTGCGCAGCAGGTAGGAGCCGTCGGGGCGCCGGAACGGCCGTGCGGCGCGGAGCACGTCGGGACGGAGCTCGGCGCGCAGCTCGTCCGACTCGCCGAACATGATCGCGGCGACGACCTCGTCCGCGTCGGCGAGCGCCATCGGCGCGTCCGCGACCCCTTCCGCGACCGGGGTGAAGCCGTGCTCGGCGAGGAGCGCGCCGAGGTGTCCCTCCTCGCGGCTCTCGTCGCTCGCCTCGTGGTCCTCGTCCGCGACCGCGCGCTCGAGGACGGTCAAATCGTTCAGCGCGTCCTCGGCCCACGTCGCGACGGCGACCAGCTCGCCGACGCGGCGGCACTCGCTGAGCGTCCTCGCGACGTCGGTGAAGGCGAGCGCGTTGACGAGCGTCACGAGGTCGAAGGAGTCGTCGGGCCAGGGGAGGCGCTCCGCCTGCGCGACGCGCAGGTCCGCGTCCGGGCTGCGGCGCCGGGCGGCGTCGACCATCCCCGCGGCGGCGTCGCACCCGGCCGCGTCGGCCCCGCGGGCCACGGCCAGGGCGACGAGCTCGCCCGTGCCGCACCCGACGTCGAGCACGCGGGAGCCCGGCCCGACGCCCGCGGCGTCGAGGATCGCCCGCTGGGCGGGCTCGGCGGCGGGCGCCCACCAGCGCGCCCAGGCGTCGGCCAGTGCCGACCACTCGTCGACGTGGTCCACGGTCCCCTCCGTGTGCGTCGTGCGGACGGTCGGAGCGTCAGACGTAGCGCTCGAGGATGCTCGACTCCGCGAGCCGGGACAGGCCCTCGCGCACGGCGCGGGCCCGCTGCTCGCCGACGCCGTCGACGGTCATGAGGTCGTCGATGCTCGCCGCGAGGAGCTTCTGCAGGCCGCCGAAGTGCGCCACGAGCCGGTCGATGATCGTCGCGGGCAGGCGCGGCACCTTCGACAGGAGGCGGTACCCGTGCGGGGCGACCGCGGCGTCGAGCGCGTCGCCGCCGCCCGGCAGGTCGAGCACGCGGCCGATCTGGCCGAGGTCGAGCAGCTGCGTGGAGTCGAGGCCGCCGAGGGCCTTCTGCACGTCCGCGAGCGAGCGGTCCTTGCGGCCGAGGTCGACGTAGTCCCGGATGACGAACTCGCGGTCCGAGCCGATGCCGCCGATGAGCTCGTCGAGCTGGAGCGCGAGGAGGCGGCCGTCGGTGCCGAGCTCGATGACGTAGCCGGCGATCTCCTCGGAGATGCGCGCGACCATCTCGAGGCGCTGCACGACGGCGCAGACGTCGCGCACCGTGACCAGGTCCTCGATCTCGAGCGCGGACAGCGTGCCGGACACCTCGTCGAGGCGCGCGCGGTAGCGCTCGAGCGTCGCGAGCGCCTGGTTGGCGCGCGACAGGATGGTGTCGGAGTCCTCCAGGACGTGGCGCTGCCCGCCGACGTACAGCGCGACGATCCGCATCGACTGGCTCACCGAGATGACGGGGAAGCCGCTCTGCTTCGCCACGCGCTCGGCCGTGCGGTGCCGCGTCCCGGACTCGGTCGTCTCGATCGTCGGGTCCGGCAGGAGCTGGACGGCGGCGCGGAGGATGCGGTTGGCGTCGCGGTCGAGCACGACGGCGCCGTCCATCTTCGACAGCTCGCGCAGCCGCGTCGCGGAGAACCCGACGTCGAGCTGGAAACCGCCCGAGCACATCTCCTCGACGACCTTGTCCAGGCCCAGCACGATGAGCGCGCCGGTCCGGCCGCGCAGGATGCGCTCGAGACCGTCACGGAGCTCGGTGCCCGGTGCCACGGCGGCGAGGGTCTCCCGGAGCAGCTCGTCGGGGTGCGCGGGGGAGTTGGCCACGGTCGAATCCTACGCTGCGAGCCCATCGCCACCCTCGGGAAACCCCCGGGACACGCCACAAAGCGGTCACGATCCGGTCTCGGTGCGTGCGACGGGGCGCCGGGCGGCGACGCGCGCGGAGCGCGGCCGTCTGGGGTGGCCGAACGTCGTGGCCTCCGTCACAGTGTGGAGGTCGAGCAGTCCGCGAGCGGTCCCCGGGAGAAGCCCATGCCACGTCGTCGGTCGTCCGAGCGCGTCCGCAGGTCCGCCGCGGCAGGCGCCGCATTCGTCCTCGTCGCCCTGACGGCGCTCGCGACGGGGACGCCCGCGACCGCGGACGTCCCGGCCCCCGGCGAGGGCGAGGCGGTCGTGACGGTGCGGGTCGGGGGCGACCGGGTCGCGACCCGGGAGGTCGCGCCGCTGCCGGGCGTCGTCCTCGGGCTGTACGCGGACGCGACCGCGACCGAGCCCGTGGACCCGGGCTGGGGCCTGTGCGCGGCGGACGCCGACGGCGACTGCTCCTTCGTCGTGCCCGACACGGGGGAGGGCGGTGCCAACGCGGGGGCCCGGTTCGTCGTCCGGCAGGTGTCGGCACCCGACGGCTGGTACACCAACCCGACCTTGCGGACGGGAGCGGGGAGCGGGTCGGGCTCCGTCGCGCGGCCGTACGAGTTCCTCACGCCGCCGCTCGCGGCGGGGCAGACGGTCAGCTCGCTCGCCGCGACACCGACGTTCATGTTCGGCAGCGCCGGCAGCGGTCGACCCGAGACCGACTCGGAGGGCGTGTGGCAGCAGTCCCGCACGAACCCGGCGTTCGCCGCGCAGTGCGGGGTCGACGTCGCGCTCGTCCTCGACCTCTCGGCGTCCCTCGGGAGCCAGGTGGCGAACCTCAAGGCCGCGACCGACTCGATCGCCGACGCGCTCGTCGGGACCCCGTCGCGCATGGCGGTCTTCTCGTTCGACGGGACGTCGCCCGCGACGAACGGCGCGAACTTCCCGGCGCTCGTCCCCGTGTCGACGCAGCCGGGCGCGGACGCGTTCAAGGCCCGGTACGCGGGGTGGGGGACGGGGTCCGGGACCAACTGGGACCAGGCCCTGTGGTCCGTCGCGCAGGCCGCGCCGGACTACCAGGTCGTCGTCCTGCTCACCGACGGCAACCCGACGCGGTTCAGCGCCGACCCGCTGCTCGGCAGCGGCGGCACCACGCACTTCCGGGACGTCGAGAACGGGATCTACTCCGCCGACGCCGTCAAGGCGCGGGGGTCCCGGCTCCTCGCGCTCGGGGTCGGGAGCGGCATCGACGACGTGACGCGCCTGAACCTGCGGGCGCTCTCCGGCGAGACCTTCTACGAGGGCGACGACCCGCGGTCGGCCGACTACTTCGACCTCGCCGACTTCGAGTCCGCGGGGTCCGCGCTCCGGGACGTGCTCCTCTCGGGCTGCGCGTCGCGGCTGACCGTGACGAAGGAGCTCGTCCCCGCGGAGAACCTCGGCGAGGACGTCACGGGCGCGGTGCCCGCGGGGCCGGGGTGGGAGATCTCGGCCGGCACGGCGACGGCCGGGGTCACGGTCACGCCGCCGACGCAGACGACGCCCGACGACGGGACCGGCAGCGTCGTGTTCGACGTCGACTACGGGGCGGAGCCGCAGCCCGCGTCGCTCACCGTCGCGGAGACGCAGCAGGACGGCTACGACCTGGTCACCGCCGCCGGCGCGAACGCCGTGTGCGTCGACAAGCTCGCGCAGGACGCGCCGGTCGCCGTCGAGAGCTCCGGGGCCACCGGCTTCACGGTCGACCTCCCGCCGTCGGGGTTCGTGAGCTGCACGATCCGCAACCGGCCGCAGTCCGCGGTCGTCGTCGACAAGACGTGGGTCGTCCGCGGCGAGGTCTACGCCGAGGGCGAGCAGCCGGAGGGCCTGGAGGCCGCGCTCACGCTCACCGGGCCCGACGGCGCCGCGCCGAGCGCCCAGCCGTGGGGCACCGAGCGGGGCGGGTACGCGGGCGCGCAGGAGGTCGTCGTGGACGAGACGACGACCCTCCCCGCGGGCTGCGTCCTCACCGGTGCGCGCGTGACGACGGTCGACGGGGAGGCGGTCGACGAGGCGCTGCCCTTCACGACGACCGCGGGGTCGCCGACGCGGGAGGTGGGCGTTACGAACGAGGTCGTGTGCCCGCCGATGCTCACGCTGGTCAAGGAGGTCGTCAACGACGACGGCGGCACCGCCGCGCCCGCGGACTGGACGCTCACGGCGTCCGGGTCCCCCGAGACCGGCGACCTCGTCGTCACCGGGGCGTCGGGGAGCGACGACGTCACGGCGGTGCCCGTCGAGGAGGGGGCGTACGCGCTGGCCGAGGAGGGTCCCGCCGGCTACACCGCGCTCGGGTGGGAGTGCGTCGACGGGGAGGGCGCGGCGCTCGCCGTCGAGGACGACGTCGTCGACATCGGGCCCGACGACGCCGTGACGTGCACCGTGACCAACGACGACGACCTCGCGCCCACGACGCCGGCGCCCGAGCCCTCCGAGCCGGGAGCCACGGCCGCGCCCGGCCCCGGTGGCGGCGGCCCGCTCGCGACGACGGGCGCGAGCGTCGCGCTGCTCACGGTGCTGGCCGGCCTGGCGGTGGCCGTCGGCACGGGGACGGTCCTGGTGGTGCGGCGTCGGCGCTCGGCCGGAGCTCAGGGCTGACGACCGCGGCCGGGCAGCGGTCGGGGGCTGTCCGGCCGCGGCCCGGGCGCTCAGCTCCGCGCGAGCTCGACCGCCTCGCCGAGGTGCCGCGCCGGGTGGATGGTCATGCCCTCGACGGGGCGCGGGAACGACCCCCGCGGCACGACGGCGCGCGTGAAGCCGAGGCGCGCGGCCTCGGCCAGCCTGCGGTCGAGGCCGGCGACCGGGCGGATGTCCCCGGCGAGGCCGACCTCGCCGAACGCGACGGTGCCCTGCGGGAGGGCCTCGTCCTCCCGCGCGGACAGGACGGCGAGCGCGATCGAGAGGTCGGCGGCCGGCTCGGTCACCTTGGCGCCGCCCACGGTCGACGCGTAGACGTCCTGGTCGACGAGCCGCACGCCCGCGTGGCGGTGCATGACGGCGAGGATCATCGCGAGGCGGCTCGAGTCGACGCCGCTCGTGGTGCGGCGCGGGTTCGTCAGCGAGCTCGGCACGACGAGCGACTGGATCTCGAGCGCGAGCGGGCGGCGGCCCTCGAGCGTCACGGTGACGCACGTTCCGGGCACGCCCGCGCCGGTGTGGGAGAGGAAGAGGCCGCTCGGGTCGGCGAGCCCCACGATCCCGTTCTCGGTGAGGTCGAAGCACCCGACCTCGTCGGTGGGCCCGTAGCGGTTCTTCACCGCGCGGACGAGGCGCAGGCGCGAGTGGCGGTCGCCCTCGAACTGGCACACGACGTCGACGAGGTGCTCGAGCGTGCGCGGGCCGGCGACCGAGCCGTCCTTCGTGACGTGCCCGACGAGGATCACGGGCAGGTCGCGGGCCTTCGCCGCGGCGATGAGCGACGCCGCGACCTCGCGCACCTGGCTCACACCGCCGGGCGCTCCCTCGACCTGCGCGGACGCGATGGTCTGTACCGAGTCGACCACCAGCAGGTCGGGCTCCGTGGCCTCGATGTGCCCGAGGACGGTCGCCAGGTCCGTCTCTGCCGCGAGCAGCAGCCCGGGCGCGAGGGCGCCGACGCGCTCGGCGCGCAGCCGCACCTGCCCGGCCGACTCCTCGCCCGTGACGTAGAGGACGCGCCGCGGGACGGGGGCGGGCCGCGCCGCCTCCGCGGGCGCGCGCTCTCCGGCGGGCCGGACCGTCGGCAGGTCGGAGCCGCCCGCGGCGACGTTGCTCGCCACGGCGAGCAGGAGCGTCGACTTGCCGACGCCGGGCTCCCCGGCGAGGAGCACGACGGCACCCGGGACGATGCCGCCGCCGAGCACGCGGTCGAACTCGGACACGCCGGTGGGCGTGGCGCGCGCGGCCTCGACGCTGATCTCGCCGATGGGGCGCGCGGGGGAGCGCGTGGGCGACACGGCCGTGGTGCGGGGGCCCGAGGCGGCCGGGGCGTCCTCCGTCACCGTGCCCCACTCCTGGCACTCGCCGCACCGGCCCACCCACTTCGCGGTGGTCCACCCGCACTCGCTGCAGCGGTAGGCGGGGCGGGCTCGCTTGGCGGCCGCGGAGCGGGCCGCGGTGGTCGACGACGTCACGCGCCCCAACCTAGCCAGCACCCCTGACACCGGCACGCCGCCGGCACGCCGCGACGAGCGGGCGCCGGCGCGGGATGCTGGGCCCATGCGCAAGCGCGGCCTCTCGCACGACAGCCCGTGGTGGACGCCGATCCTCACGGTGACCTCGACGGTTGCGTGCCTGACGGTCTACTACGGCGTGCCCCTGCCCGACGACGCGCCCGAGGTGGTCCAGCTCGTCTCCTTCGGCATCGGGCTGGCGCTGCTGTGCGGGCTCCTCGTGGTCCAGGTGCGCCGCCAGCTCCGCGCGTGGGAGACGCCGAGCGTGCGGGTCCAGTCCGTCATGGGCCTGCTGCTGCCGGTCGTGACGTTCTTCGCGCTCGTCTACTACCTCCTCGCCGACCAGTTCGTGGGGATCGAGAACCGGACCGACGCGCTCTACTTCGCCGTCGTGACGCTCGGGACGGTCGGGTACGGCGACGTCCACCCCATGGGCGAGGCCGCGAAGATGGTGGCGATGGTCCAGATCGTGCTGGACCTCGTCGTCGTCGGCGTCCTGGTGTCCATCGCCACGTCTCGCGCCCGCGCCCGGGCGGAGCGCCGCGAGCGTGCAGAGCGCGCCGAAAACCACGCAGACTGATCTTTCGTCGGCAGGCTCTCCTCGTCCTGACGGCCAGGCGTCCGTGCGGCGGAAACCCAGGCCTTTCCTTCGGTGCACCGAGGACGCCCCACGCGGCCGTGCGGGCGGTGCTCCACCTCCACCCCGAAAACCATTGCGAAGCGGTTTCCGTCTGTGGCATGGTCGGCACGACGACCGGCTCGACGACGAGAGGTGGACGCCCGTGACGACGCGAGCGCGACGACGGCCCGCACCACGCACCGCCGCGGTGCGAGCCGCTCTCGGCCCGCCCGCCACCTGACCACGGGACCGCCACGGCGGTGCCCGGCGGTGACGCGTCCGACCCCCGCCCACGGGGGCGTCACCGCCGTCCCGCACGCCCGTACCGACCGTCGGACCGTCCGCCCTGCCCGCCGGCACGGGCTCCACGACCGTGCGCCCCGGGGGCCGAGGGAACTCCCGGGGCGCACGACCTCCACGCAGGACCCGCAGGCCGCGCCGACGCGGCCCGACCGTCAGGAGACCAGCCCATGACCGACAGGACCAGCACCCGGCCCTCCCGCGGGCGGAGCCCCGCGCGGGGGGTCGTCGCGAGCGTCGTGGGCGGCGCCCTCGCGCTCACCGGGATCGCCGCGACCACGGCCCCGGCCGCCACGGCGGCGGAGCCCTCCACGTTCACGAGCACGGAGAACCCGATCCTCGGGGACGGGAGCTACTACTCGGCCGACCCGGCCCCGCTCGTCGTGCCCGCGGGCGCGCCCGGGAACGCCACGGGCGCCGACCAGCTCTACGTCTACACCGGCCACGACGAGGCCGGTCCGCGGCAGAACGACTTCATCATGAACGAGTGGGGTGCGTTCGTGACGAGCGACGTCGACGCGGGAGAGTGGACGCACCACCCGTCCCTCATGCGCCCGGAGGAGGTCTTCGACTGGGCGACGCCGGGGCGCGCCTACGCGGGCCAGGTCGTGCAGGGCGTGGACGGGCGCTACTACTGGTACGTCCCCGTGCACGAGGCGGACAGCCCGGCGAGCGACGCGTTCGGCATCGGCGTCGCGGTCTCGGAGTCCCCGACGGGCCCCTGGAAGGACCACGTGGGCGCTCCGATCATCTCCCAGCGCGTCCCGACGCCGAACACGATCCACAACATCGACCCGACGGTCCTCGTGGACGGCGAGGGCGACGACGCCCGCGTCTACGTCTGGTGGGGCAGCTTCTCGAACCTGCGCATGCTCGAGCTGGGCCGGGACATGAGAACGCCGGTCGGCCAGGTCCGCACGGTCACGGGCCTCACCGGCTTCTTCGAGGCGGCGTGGGCGTTCGAGCGCGAGGGCACCTACTACATGGCCTACGCGGGGAACGACGCCGGCCCGACGTCCGCGTGCACCCCCGCCAGCTACCACGCGTGCATCGCGTACGGCACGGCGTCGTCGCCGGAGGGTCCGTGGACCTACCGCGGCACGGTCCTCGCCCCGGTGTCCTCCACCACGAGCCACCCGGGCATCCTCGAGTTCGACGGCGAGTGGTGGATCGCGTACCACACCGCGGACGCCGAGGGCGGCAACCACTTCCGCCGCTCCGTCGCGATCGACCGGGTCGAGTGGGACGACACGCAGTCGCCGCCGCGGATGAAGCAGGTCGTCACGACGCCGGAGAAGGTCCGGGACACGACCCCGCGCGCGAACGTCGCGCAGGAGGCGACGGTCACGGTCTCCAACGAGCCCGTGCCGACGCAGTACTGGAAGAAGGCGCTCAACGACGAGATCGTGCGGCCGAACCCGCTGCCCCCGGACATGTGGGGCACGTGGACGGGGAACAACCCGGCCCAGCAGTGGGTCCAGTACACGTGGGACCAGCCGGTGCGGGTCGCGGGCTCGCAGATCGAGTTCTGGAACGACCAGCCGCAGGGCACGGGCGTCGGCGTCGCGGCGCCCGCGTCGTGGCGCATCCAGTACTGGGACGCGGCCGACGGCGGCGCGTGGGTCGACGTGCGCGACCCGAGCGGCTACGGCACCGGGACGAACGGCTTCCAGGAGACGACGTTCGAGCCGGTCACGACGACCCAGGTGCGCGCGGTCCTCGACGCCTCGACCAACGGCAGCACCTACTCGGCGGTGGCCGTCGAGGAGTGGAAGGTCCTGGCGGAGCAGCCCGCCGCCGTCGAGCCGCCCGGCGCGACGGTCGAGGTGGGCGAGACGGACCTGCCCAGGACCGTCCCGGTGACCTACCCCGACGGGGAGACGCTCCACGTCCCGGCGTTCTGGGACGCCGTCGGGGCCGACGACGTCGCCGCCCCGGGCGCGTTCACGGTCGACGGGTCGGTGCTCGGGTACGCGGGCGGACGGGTGACGACGGGCGTCACGGTGGTCCCGGCGGAGCCGGCACCGGGCGACGAGACGCCCCCGACGCTCACCCTCACGCCGCTCGGCAGCGCGGGCAGCGGCGGCTGGTTCCGCTCGGACGTGCGCGTGCGCGTCGACGGCACCGACGACTCGGGCGGGCGCGTGGTGCTCACCACGCGTGTCGACGACGGTGCGCCCGTCGTCACGGACCCGGTGCGGACGGCCGAGGTCGCGGTGGCCGGGGACGGCGAGCACCGTGTCGTGGCGACGGCCGCGGACCGCGCGGGCAACCTCTCCGAGGAGGTGTCGCTCGACGTGCGGATCGACCGGGTGGCGCCGGTCAGCAGCGGCGTGCTCGACGCCGCGGCGCGCACCGTGACGGTCACGGCGACCGACGCGACCTCGGGCGTCGCGCGCGTCGAGTACGCGATCGGCACCGGGGCGTGGCGGACGTACGACGGTCCGGTGGCCCCGCCGGACACGAACCAGCACCGCGTGTCGTTCCGCGCGGTGGACGCGGCGGGCAACGCGGAGACGCCGAAGGTCGTCACCGTCCCGGCGGACGTCTCCGGCCCGCTCACGGGGAACGTCGCGTCGATCGCGACGGCGAGCGCGTCGTACACCGCCGGGTGGAACAGCGTGGGCGCGCTCAACGACGGCGCCGACCCGGCGAACCCGAGCCAGGCCCAGATCTGGGGCACGTGGTCCGGGACGCGCCCGGCCACCCAGTGGGTCCGGTACGACTGGTCCCGGCCCGTCCGCCTCACGGGCGCCGAGCTGAAGTTCTGGCGGGACTCGAACCCGGGCACCGGGGACGGCGTCGTCCGCCCCGACGCGTGGGCGCTCGAGTACTGGGACGAGGCGGCGCAGGCGTGGGCTCCGGTGGCGAACCCCTCCGGGTACGGCACGAGCACGACCGCCTTCAACACGGTCGCCTTCGACCCGGTCACCACGTCGCGGCTGCGGGCGACGTTCACGGCGAACGGCAACGGCAGCACGTACTCCGCCGTCGCGGTCACGGAGTGGCGCGTGTTCGCGGACGACCCGGGCACGGGCGGCCCCGGGCCGGACCTCCCCGTCACGGTGACGGCGCAGCCGCGCTGCCTCGCCGGGAAGGCGTACGTCGCGGTCGTCGCGAGCCACGAGCACGACGGCCCGGTCGACCTGGTCGTCGAGACCCCCTACGGCACGCGCGAGTTCCCCGCCGTCGCCCCGGGTCGGAGCGCGTACCAGTCGTTCGCGGTGCGCGCGGCGGACGTCCCGGCGGGCGGCGTCGTCGTCCGGGCGGCCGCGACGGTCGACGGCGCGGCGGTCACGTCGGAGACGACGGCGGAGCACACCGGGCTGGGCTGCGGACGACAGTGACGACGGGCGGGTGAACCCGCCCGGCGCGTGCCCGACACCCCGCGCCATCGCGGGGGTTCGGGCACGCGCGCGTCCTACGCTGGGCCGCGGGGCCCCGGGGCCACGGCCCGGAGGGTCGGCGGCCCACGAGGACCACCCAGAGCAGAGAGGTGCGCGCGATGAGCCAGCCGCCCGGCGGGGGCACGCCAGGACGGGCCGCCACCCCGGCGCGCCCAGGGGCGAGGGCGGGCGCGGCGGGTCCGTCGGGTCCCCGCCGCCCCGTCGACGCGACGGGCGCGCGGGACCGGCGGCACTCCCGCCCCCCGTCGGCGGCGGTGTACCGGCGCCGACGGCTCGTCGTGCTGGTCGGCCTCCTGGTCGTCGTGGGCCTCGTGCTGGCGCTCCTCGCCTGGGTGTGGCCGGGTTTCGCCCGCTCGGACGCCGGGGCGGACCCCGAGCCGACGGTCACCGTCACCGCCGACCCGCCGACGCCGACGCTCGAGCCCGTGGCACGCACCGGCACGACCGCGTTCGCGCAGGCGCTCCCGGACTCCGTGCTCGACCTCGTGCTGCGCAGCGACTCGGCGACGGACGCGTGGACCGCCGCGCGCGCCCTCGAGGCGTACCAGCTCGAGTACGCCGACGGCGAGGGGGACGACGCGACCCGGGTCACCGTCGTCGCGGGCCAGTGGCCGACGTCCGCGGAGGCGGAGGCCGCCGCGGACGACCTCGTCGCCGCGGCGGGCACCCCCACGGACGAGGGCGACGTCGAGGTCGCCGGGGAGGTCGCGGGCCGGTACGCCGTGACCGACGCGGGCGACGGCCGGGCCACCGTCACGTGGCGCAACGACACGGCCGTCCTCCAGGCGACGGGGCCCGCCGACGTCGTGGCCGACGTCTACGCCGCCTTCCCGCTCTGAGCCGCGGCGCCCCCGCGACGGCCCGCACCCTCCGGGTGCGCGAGAATGCCCTTCACCGACCACCGGGAGCTGATCGTCCATGACCGACCTGCCGACCCCGCCCGCGCCCCGGCTCGCCGTCCTCGGCACGGGCGTCATGGGCGAGACCGTCCTCGCGGGTGCGCTCGCGTCGGGGTGGCGTCCCGACGACGTCGTCGCGACGGTCCGCCGGCCCGAGCGCGCCGAGGAGCTCGCCGCGCGCCACGGCGTCCGGACGTCGCGCGACAACGTCGAGGCCGTGCGCGGCGCCGGGGTCGTCGTCGTCGCCGTGAAGCCGAAGGACGTCGGCGCGCTGCTCGCCGAGGTCCACGACGCGGTGGGCGCGGGGGCGGTCGTCGTGAGCGTCGTCGTCGGCCTCCCGACCTCCTTCTACGAGGAGCGGCTGCCCGCGGGCACCGCCGTCGTGCGGGTCATGCCGAACACGCCGTCCGTCGTCGGCGCCGGCGTGAGCGCCGTGAGCGGCGGCCGCGCCGCGGACGACGACGTCGTCGCGCTCGTCGAGCGGCTGCTCGCCGCGACGGGCCTCGTCGTGCGCGTCGCGGAGAAGGACCAGGACGCCGTCGGCGCGCTCTCCGGCTCCGGGCCCGCCTACGTCTTCTACGTCATCGACGCGCTCGCCGAGGCGGGGGTGCTGCTCGGCCTCACGCGCGCGACGGCGCTCGAGCTCGCGACCGCGACCGTGCACGGCGCGGCCACGATGCTGCGCGAGACGGGCGAGCACCCGGCGATCGCGCGCGAGCGCGTCTCGTCGCCGGGCGGCACGACGGTCGCGGCCCTGCGCCGTCTCGACGCGGGCGGGGTGCGCGCGGCGTTCCTCGACGCGCTCGAGGCCGCGCGCGACCGTTCGGCCGAGCTTGCGGCGGCGCTCGCGGACGCCCCGGCGCCGCGCGCGGGGACCGAGGGGGCCGGGTCGTGAGCGACGGGCCGTCGCCCCGCACGCGCCCGCCCGCGATGTCGGACGTCGCGCGGCTCGCCGGCGTCTCGCACCAGACGGTGTCCCGCGTGCTCAACGACCACCCGAGCGTGCGGCCCGAGACCCGCGACCGCGTCCTCGACGCGATCGCGACGCTCGGCTACCGCCGCAACAGCGCGGCGCGCGCGCTCGTCACGATGCGCTCGGGCACGATCGGCGTGGTCACCACCGGCTCCGCGCTGTACGGGCCGACGTCGACCCTCATCGCGGTCGAGGAGGCCGCGCGCGAGCAGGGCTACTTCGTGAGCGTCGCGACGATCCGGCGCTACGACGCCGACACGATGCACCGCGTGCTCGAGCACTTCATGGACCAGGGCGTCGAGGGCATCGTGGTCATCGCGCCGCAGACGGACGTCGCGGCGGCGGTGGACTCGTTCCGCGCGCCCGTCCCCGTCATCATGATCGCCGCGCGCGACCTGCCCGCGGACGGCGAGGCGACCGACGTCGTGCGCCCCGGGGCCGGGGCGCTCGGCGCGCCCGGGGCGATCCTCTCCATCGCCGTGGACCAGCGGCTGGGTGCCCGGGTCGCGACGGAGCACCTGCTCGGGCTCGGCCACCGCACGGTCCTCCACCTGTCGGGGCCGCTCGACTGGTTCGACGCGCGCGAGCGCGAGACGGGGTGGCGCGCCGCGCTCGAGGAGCACGACGCCCCGGTGCCCGAGCCGGTGCGGGGCGACTGGTCGTCGGACCGTGGGTACGCCGTCGGGCGCGAGCTCGCGGCCGCGGTCCGCGCGGGCGACGGCCCGACGGCGGTGTTCGCGGGCAACGACCAGCTCGCGCTCGGCCTGCTGCGCGCGTTCTGGGAGCAGGGCGTGCGGGTGCCGGCGGACGTCTCGGTGGTCGGGTTCGACGACGTCGCGGGGGCGGGCCACTTCATCCCGCCGCTGACGACGGTGCGTCAGCCGTTCGGGTCCTTGGGGCGCCGGTGCATGGGGATGATGATCGACGCGCTGGCAGGCGCCACGGTCCGCCCCGTCTCGATCCCGCCCGAGCTCATGGTGCGCGAGAGCACGGGCACGCCGCGCGACTGACCGCGTGCCCCTCCCGGCGGGCGCGCGGAGGGGAGTTGGCCTCGCCGGTTGTGAGCGCTAACATTCGAGGGACACTCAACGACCGAGGCGCGACGCCGCGACGAGGAGAAGCAGCAATGGTGCAGCAGGACGAGGTCGGGCGCCGACGGGCGGCCGTCGTGGCGGGGGACACCGCGCTCGGGATCGAGCTCGGGTCGACGCGGATCAAGGCGTGCCTCGTGGACGGCGACGGCACGCCGCTCGCGAGCGGGAGCCACGCGTGGGAGAACCGGTTCGAGGACGGCACGTGGACGTACCCGCTCGACGCCGTCGAGACCGGGCTGCGCGAGTGCTACGCGCGCCTCGTGGCCGACGTCGAGGAGCGGTACGGCGTGCGTCCCACGACGTACGGGGCGCTCGGCGTCTCCGCGATGATGCACGGCTACCTCGCGTTCGACGCCGACGGCGAGCTGCTCGTCCCGTTCCGCACGTGGCGCAACACGTCGACCGGTCCGGCCGCCGCCGAGCTCACCGGGCTGCTCGGGTACAACGTCCCGCTGCGCTGGTCGGTCGCGCACTGGTACCAGGCGATCCTCGACGCCGAGCCCCACGCGGCGCGCGTCGCGTCGCTCACGACGCTCGCCGGGTACGTGCACCGGCGCCTCACGGGCCGTCACGTGCTCGGCGTCGGCGACGCGTCCGGCATGTTCCCGGTCGACCCGGTGACGCGCGACTACGACCACGCGCTCCTCGCGCTCGTGGACGAGCGCGCCGCGACGCACCGGGCCGGGCCGAAGCTCGCCGAGCTGCTGCCGGACGTCCTCGTCGCGGGCGAGGACGCCGGGCGCCTGACCGCCGAGGGCGCGGCCTGGCTCGACCCCACCGGGTCGTTGGAGCCCGGCGTCCTGCTGTGCCCGCCCGAGGGCGACGCGGGCACGGGCATGGTCGCGACGAACGCCGTCGCGCCGCGCACGGGCAACGTCAGCGCGGGCACGAGCATCTTCGCGATGGTCGTGCTCGAGGGTCCGCTCGCCGCCGTGCACCACGAGCTCGACCTCGTCACGACGCCGGCGGGCGACCTCGTCGCGATGGTCCACTGCAACAACGGCGCGAGCGAGCTCGACGCGTGGGCCGGCCTGCTCGGCGAGCTCGCCGCGGCCGTCGGCAGCACCGCGAACCCGGACGACGTCTTCGGCGCGCTGTTCCGCGCCGCGCTCGACGGCGACGCCGACGGCGGCGGGCTGCTCGCGTACAACTACCTGGCCGGGGAGCCGATCACCGGGCTCGACGAGGGGCGGCCCCTCGTCGTCCGCACGCCCGGCAGCCGCCTGACGCTCGCCAACTTCGCGCGGGCGCAGGTGTACGGCGCGTTCGGGACCCTCGCGCTCGGGATGCGCGTGCTCGCGGGGGAGGGCGTCCGGATCGACGGGATGCTCGCCCACGGCGGGATGTTCCGTACCGCGGGCGTCGCGCAGCGGCTGCTCGCCGCCGCGATCGGCGCGCCGGTGAGCGTCGGGCGCACGGCGGGCGAGGGCGGTGCGTGGGGCATCGCGGTCCTCGCGGGCTACGCGCGCGACCGGGCGTCGTCGGGCGCCGCGTCCGGCTCGACGGACGGTGCCGCCGCCCTCGACCTCGGCGCGTACCTGCGCGAGCACGTCTTCGCGACGGCCGAGACGGTGACGGTCGAGCCCGACCCCGCGGACGTCGCCGGCTTCGCCGCGTACCTCGAGCGGTACGCGGCCGGCCTCGCCGTGGAACGCGCCGCGGTGACAGCGCTGCCCACCCGTACCGATGGAGAGGACCTCGCATGAGCACGCCCACCCCCGCCCCGGACGGGACGGCCGCGCGCCCCGCCGTCCCGGCGGTGCCCGCGCACCTGCGCGACGCCGTCGACGCCGCCAAGGAGCGCGTCGCCGCGCTGCACGCCGAGCTGCCCCGTTGGGAGCTCGTCGTGTGGACGGCGGGCAACGTGTCCGAGCGCGTCCGGGACGCCACGCGTCCCGACGGCGCGGGCGACCTGCTCGTCATCAAGCCGTCGGGCGTCGCGTACGACGACATCACCCCCGGCGCGATGGTCGTGTGCGACCTCGACGGGGCCCTCGTCGAGGGCGACCGGTCGCCGTCGTCGGACACGGCGGCGCACGCGTACGTGTACCGCCACCTGCCCGAGGTGGGCGGGGTGGTGCACACGCACTCGACCTACGCGACGGCCTGGGCCGCGCGCGGCGAGCCGGTGCCGTGCGTCCTGACGATGATGGCCGACGAGTTCGGGGGCGACATCCCCGTGGGGCCGTTCGCGCTCATCGGGGACGACTCGATCGGGCGCGGCATCGTCGAGACGCTGCGCGAGTCGCGCAGCCCCGCGGTCCTCATGCGCAACCACGGCCCGTTCACCATCGGCAAGGACGCGCGCGCGGCGGTCAAGGCGGCCGTCATGTGCGAGGAGGTCGCCCGCACCGTGCACGTCAGCCGCCAGCTCGGCGAGCCCACGCGCATCGCGCAGGACGACGTCGACGCGCTCTACGCGCGCTACCAGCACGTCTACGGGCAGCAGCCCGCGCGCTGACCGGCGGGCCGCCCCGACCCGGTCGTCCGGGCCTGGCGGCGCACCCGGCACGACACGCAGCACGACCATCGGGACAGGACCGCAGCGGTGCGGCCCTCGCCCACGACACGAGAGATGGACCGACATGAGCAAGCCCTACGCGGACCGCGAGATCTGGTTCCTCACCGGTAGCCAGGACCTGTACGGAGAGGAGACGCTGCGGCAGGTCGCCGAGCAGTCGCAGGAGGTCGCGCGCGCCCTCGACGCGTCGCCGGACGTCCCGGCCACCGTCGTCTGGAAGCCCGTCCTCAAGGACGCCGGCGCGATCCGCCGCGCGATGCTCGACGCCAACGCCGACGACCGCGTGCTCGGCGTCGTGACGTGGATGCACACGTTCAGCCCCGCGAAGATGTGGATCGGTGGTCTCGACCAGCTCCGCAAGCCGCTCCTGCACCTGCACACGCAGGCGAACGTCGAGCTGCCGTGGGACACGATCGACTTCGACTTCATGAACCTCAACCAGGCCGCGCACGGCGACCGCGAGTACGCGTACGTCGCGACGCGGCTCGGGGTGGCGCGCACGACGGTCGTCGGGCACGTCTCGAACCCGGCCGTGACGGCGCGCGTCGGCTCGTGGGTGCGCGGTGCCGCCGGGTGGGCGGCGACGCACGAGCTGCGCCTCGCGCGCTTCGGCGACAACATGCGCAACGTCGCGGTGACGGAGGGCGACAAGACCGAGGCGGAGCTCCGGTTCGGTGTGAGCGTGAACACGTGGGGAGTGAACGACCTCGTGCGCGCGGTCGAGGAGGTCTCCGAGGCCGATGTCGACGCGCTCGTCGCGGAGTACGAGGACCTCTACGACGTGGTCCCCGAGCTGCGCAAGGACGGCGACCGGCACGCCTCGCTGCGGTATGCCGCCCGGCAGGAGATCGCGCTCGAGACGTTCCTCGAGTCCGTGGGCGCCAAGGCGTTCACGACGAACTTCGAGGACCTGGGCGACCTGCGCCAGCTCCCCGGCATCGCCGTGCAGCGCCTCATGTCCAAGGGCTACGGGTTCGGGGCCGAGGGCGACTGGAAGACGGCCGTGCTCGTGCGCGCCGCGAAGGTCATGGGCGCAGGGCTGCCCGGCGGCGCGTCGCTCATGGAGGACTACACCTACGACCTCACGCCCGGGAGCGAGAAGATCCTCGGCGCCCACATGCTCGAGATCTGCCCGTCGCTCACGACGTCGAAGCCCCGGGTCGAGATCCACCCGCTCGGCATCGGTGGCAAGGAGGACCCGGTCCGCATGGTGTTCGACGCCGACCCGGGCGTCGGCGTCGTCGTGTCCCTCGCGGACATGCGCGACCGCTTCCGGCTCACGGCGAACGTCGTGGACGTCGTCCCGCCGAGCGCGCCGCTGCCGCACCTGCCCGTGGCTCGCGCGGTGTGGGAGCCGCGGCCGGACTTCGCGACGTCCGCGGAGGCCTGGCTGACGGCGGGCGGCGCGCACCACACGGTGCTCTCGACGGCCGCGGGGATCGACGCGTTCGAGGTCTTCGCGGACATCGCGCGCACGGAGCTCCTGGTCATCGACGAGGGCACGACGCGTCGGGGCTTCCGCGACCAGGTGCGGTGGAACCAGGTCTACTACCGCCTCGCGCAGGGCCTCTGAGGCTCGGGGGAGCCGCCCCCGCACGGTCCGGTCCTGGCTGACGGCCGTGACCGAACCGTGACGGGGCGGCGGCTTCCCCTGGAGCCGTGTGAGCGCTAACATCGTCTCTCGGGAGGGTGTGAGCGATCACATCCGCGGGCCCAGGGTCTCGCCCTTCGCCTCGTTCCGCACCACGGGCACGTCGCAGTGCCGAGCGGTGACCGAAACGGTTACCGAACGGTGATGTGGAACGCCGGGTGGGGGCTTGCGGGAGGGGGCCTGACACCGCTAGACATTGACACAAGCAAACATGTATCAACAAGAGTCAACAGTCCGATGAGGGGCTGGCACGACCGACGGTCCTCGGCACGGCGCCGGGGTCGCATCTCAAGGAGGAGAGCATGTTCAGCACGACCAAGGCGCGCACGCGTCTGACGGGTGTCCTCGCCGGCGTGGCGGTCCTCGCGCTCGCGGCGTGCAGCAGCGGGGGCGGCAGCACGGACGGCAGCAGCAACGACGCGGGCGGCGACGGCGGCGGTGGCGGCGACACGATCTCCGTCGGCTTCTCGCAGGTCGGCGCCGAGTCCGGCTGGCGCGCGGCGAACACCAAGTCCATCCAGGACACGCTCACGGCCGAGAACGGCTTCGACCTCAAGTTCTCCGACGCGCAGCAGAAGCAGGAGAACCAGATCCAGGCGATCCGCTCCTACATCGCGCAGGGCGTCGACGTCATCGCGTTCTCCCCGGTCGTCGAGTCCGGCTGGGACGCCGTGCTCGAGGAGGCCAAGCAGGCCGGCATCCCCGTGATCCTCACCGACCGCGCGGTCGACTCCGAGGACGACACCCTCTACGAGTCGTTCATCGGCTCCGACTTCGTCCTCGAGGGCGAGATGGCCGGTGACTGGGTCTCCGAGAACCTCGCGACCGAGCCCATCAACGTGGTCGAGCTCCAGGGCACCACGGGCGCCGCGCCCGCGATCGATCGCAAGACCGGCTTCGAGAACGCCACGGCGGACAACCCCAACGTGACGATCATCGACTCCCAGACCGGCAACTTCACGCGTGCCGAGGGCAAGACGGTCATGGAGGGCTTCCTCCAGGCGCACGACGACATCGACCTCGTCTACGCGCACAACGACGACATGGGCCTCGGCGCCATCGAGGCCATCGAGGCCGCCGGTCTCGTCCCGGGCGAGGACATCAAGATCGTCACCGTCGACGCGGTCAAGGACGGCATGCAGGCGCTCGCCGACGGCAAGATCAACTTCATCGTCGAGTGCAACCCGCTGCTCGGCCCGGACCTGGCCGACATCATCAAGAAGGTCGTCGCAGGCGAGGAGGTCGAGAAGCGCATCGTCGTCAAGGACGAGTCCTTCACGCAGGAGCAGGCGATCGAGGCGCTCCCGACGCGCGAGTACTGAGCGCACCGAGCGCGCCGAGCGGACCGCCCGGGACGACCCGGGCACCCGCTCCGCACCGCCCCGGCGGGGCCGGTCGACGCCGACCGGCCCCGCCACCACGGACGGGTCGCGCGCCGGGAGAGCACGTCTCCCCGGCGCGCGGCCGACGCACCACCGCCGGCTTGCCGACGTCGCCGGCGTCCTGAGGCGCCCCGGGGCCCGGCAGCCCCGTCGCCACCGCTGCACGGAAGGTCACCCATGACTACCGCCGTCCCCGACGGTCGGCCCGTCGTCGAGATGACCGGGATCTCGATCGAGTTCCCGGGCGTCAAGGCGCTCGACGGAGTCGACCTCACGCTCCGGCCCGGAGAGGTCCACGCCCTCATGGGCGAGAACGGCGCCGGCAAGTCGACGCTCATCAAGGCGCTCACCGGCGTCTACTCGATCGACTCCGGTCGCATCCTCGTCGACGGCGCCGAGCACACGTTCTCGGGCCCGGGCGAGGCCCAGGCCGCCGGCGTCTCGCCGGTGTACCAGGAGGTCAACCTCTGCGAGAACCTCTCGGTCGCCGAGAACATCATGCTCGGCCACGAGCCGCGCCGCCTCGGTGCGATCGACTGGCGGGCCACGCGCCGTCGGGCGGGGGAGATGCTCGCGCGTCTCAACCTCGACATCGACCCGGCGTCCTCGCTCTCGAGCCACTCCCTCGCCGTGCAGCAGCTCGTGGCGATCTGCCGCGCGCTCGTCGTCGAGTGCAAGGTGCTCATCCTCGACGAGCCGACGTCCAGCCTCGACGCGGACGAGGTCGCCCAGCTGTTCGCCGTCGTGCGGCGCCTGCGCGACGAGGGCGTCGCGATCCTCTTCGTCTCGCACTTCCTCGAGCAGGTGTACGAGATCTCCGACCGCATGACCGTGCTGCGCAACGGCAAGCTCGTCGGCGAGTACGTCACCGCCGAGCTGCCGCGCCTCGAGCTCGTCTCCAAGATGATCGGCACCTCGCTCGAGGTGCTCGAGGAGCTCGAGGAGGCGCCCAAGCGCTCGGTCGCCGACCGCGACGCGACGCCGTTCGTCCAGGCGCTCGGCGTCGGCCGCAAGGGCTCGGTGCAGCCGTTCGACCTCGACGTCTACCCGGGCGAGGTCGTCGGGCTCGCGGGCCTCCTCGGCTCGGGCCGCACCGAGCTCGCCCGCCTGCTCGCGGGCGCGGACCGCGCGGACAGCGGCCAGGTCCGCATCGGCGGCGCGCTCGCCCGGCTGCGCACGCCGCGCAGCGCGATGCAGCGCAAGATCGCGTTCTCCTCGGAGCACCGCAAGGCCGAGGGCATCGTGGGCGACCTGACGATCCGCGAGAACATCGTGCTCGGGCTCCAGGCGGAGCGCGGGTGGGCCCGGCGCCTGCCGCGCAAGCAGGTCGACGAGATCGTCGAGAAGTACATCAGCGCGCTCGCGATCCGCCCCGCCAACCCGGACGCGCTCATCAGGAACCTCTCGGGCGGCAACCAGCAGAAGGTGCTCCTCGCGCGCTGGCTCGCGACGGCGCCCAAGCTCCTCATCCTCGACGAGCCGACGCGCGGCATCGACGTCGGGGCGAAGGCCGAGATCCAGAAGCTCGTCGCCCAGCTCTCGGGCGAGGGCATGTCGGTCGTGTTCATCTCGGCCGAGCTCGAGGAGGTGCTGCGGCTCAGCCACCGCATCGCCGTCATGCGCGACCGCGTCAAGGTCGCGGAGATCACCAACGACGAGGACGTCACGGTCGAGGACGTCGTCGAGCTCATCGCGAGCGGAGGGCAGGAGTCATGAGCACCACGGCACCCGCCTGGCAGCGCGTCGTCCAGCACCGGCTCTTCTGGCCGATCGTCGCGCTGGTCGTGCTGCTGGCGGTCAACACGGTCAACCGGCCGAGCTTCCTGTCCATCCGGCTGCAGGACGGGCACCTCTTCGGGTCGCTCGTCAACCTGCTGAAGAACGGTGCGCCGCTGCTGCTCGTCGCGCTCGGCATGACCCTCGTCATCGCGACGCGCGGCATCGACCTGTCGGTCGGCGCGGTGGTCGCGATCTCCGGGGCCGTCGCGCTGAGCTTCATCGCGTCGTCGCCCACGCCGGACAGCCTGACGACCGTCCTCGTCGCCGTGGGGATCGCGCTCGCGCTGTCCTTCGTCCTCGGCGTGTGGAACGGGTTCCTCGTCTCCGTCCTCGGGATCCAGCCCATCATCGCGACGCTCGTGCTCATGACCGCGGGCCGCGGCGTCGCGATGCTCATCACGAACGGGCAGATCACCACGGTCAACAGCGCACCGTTCAAGTCCATCGGGTCCGGGTTCTGGTTCGGCGTCCCCGTGGCGGTCGTGCTCGCGGGGATCGTCTTCGCGGCCGTCGCGCTCCTCACCCGCCGCACCGCGCTCGGCATGCTCATCGAGTCCGTCGGGATCAACCCCGAGGCGAGCCGCCTCGCGGGCGTCAAGGCGCGCAGCATCATCTGGACCGTCTACGCGGTGTGCGCCCTCTTCGCGGGCCTCGCCGGCCTCATGATCTCCTCGAGCACCATGGCGGCCGACGCCAACAACGCCGGGCTCTTCATCGAGCTCGACGCGATCCTCGCCGTCGTCATCGGCGGCACGTCGCTCGCGGGCGGGAAGTTCTCGCTCTCCGGCACCCTGGTCGGCGTCCTCATCATCCAGACGCTCACCCTCACGGTGACCATGCTCGGCATCTCGCCGTCCGTCACGCCCCTGTTCAAGGCGATCGTCGTCATCGCGGTCTGCCTCGCGCAGTCCCCGAAGGTGCGCGACCTGGTCGCCGCCCGACGACGTCGCGCGGCCCCGACGGCCGCCGCGGTCGCGGAGGTGAGCGCCTGATGTCCGCCGTGCAGACCCCTGCCCCGACCTCTCCGCCCGACCCCCGGGGCGCCGAGACCGCCGCCCCCGGAGGCCGACCGACCATGACCGAGCGACTCACGAGCCGCGTGCGCCTCGACCGGCGCTACCTCCCGGTCCTCGGCACGTTCGCGGTGCTGGCGCTCATGCTCGTCGTGGGCGGGAGCCGGTACGAGAACTTCCTCTCGGCCCGCGTCATCTCCAACCTGTTCATCAACAACTCGTTCCTCATCGTGCTCGCGGTCGGGATGACCTTCGTCATCCTCACCGGCGGCATCGACCTCTCCGTAGGTGCCGTGGTGGCGCTGTCGGGCATCACGACGGCGTCGCTCCTCCAGAGCGGGTGGCCGGTCGCGGTGGTGCTCGTCATCGCGGTCCTCATCGGCACCGTGCTGGGGCTCGCCGTCGGGCTCATGGTCCACGTGTTCGACATCCAGCCGTTCATCGCGACGCTCGCCGCGATGTTCCTCGCGCGCGGCCTGTGCTACGTCATCAGCCTCCAGTCCATCCCGATCACGAACGAGTCGTTCGTGGCGCTCGCGGGCTGGAGCCAGGAGATCGGCGACGGCTGGCGCCTGACGACGGCGGTCATCATCGCCCTCGTCGTCGTCGCGATCGCGTTCTACGTGCTCCACTACACGCAGTTCGGCCGCACCGTCTACGCGATCGGCGGGGGCGAGCAGTCGGCGATGCTCATGGGCCTGCCCGTCGCGCGCACGAAGGTGCTCGTGTACGTGGTGAGCGGCACGTGCGCCGGCATCGGCGGCCTGCTGTTCGCGATGTTCTCGCGGTCCGGCTACTCGCTCACGGGCGTCGGCATGGAGCTCGACGCGATCGCGGCGGTCGTCATCGGCGGGACGCTCCTCACGGGCGGGACGGGCTTCGTGCTCGGGTCCGTGCTCGGCGTGCTCGTGCTGGGCCTCATCCAGACGATCATCACGTTCGAGGGCACCCTCAGCTCGTGGTGGACGAAGATCGTCATCGGCGTGCTGCTGCTGGTCTTCGTGATCCTGCAGCGCGTCCTCGTCGTCAGGCGGAGGTGAGCCGGGGGGGCCCGCCCCCCCCCGGGGGGGGCCCCCCCCGCCCCCCCCGGGGGGGGGGGGCGCGGGGGGGGGCCCCGGCCCCCCCCCCGCCGCCCCCCCCCCCGGGGCGGGGGGGCGCCCCCCCCGG
>NZ_JBEPOQ010000016.1:0-86205 GCF_040546915.1 Cellulosimicrobium sp. 4261 | reverse complement strand
TTTTTCCCACCCACCCTACCCCCCCGCCACACCCGTCTTTAACGCCCGGCGCGGGCCCCCCCCCCCCCCCCCCCCCCCCCCCCCCGGGGGGGGGGGGGGCGCCCCCCCCCCCCCCCCCCCCCCCCCACGACCGCCTGTTCGACTCTCGGGCGCCCGATGCGGCGTCAGCGTCTCGTCCTGGTCTTCCGTGTCCTTCTCGGCGCACGATGGAGAGACGTGCACGACCGATGAGTTCTGCCGACCCGGGCGGTCGGTGGGTGCGTGGGTGACCCGGAGGTTCCGGGCGGCCCGTCGGCAACGGCCAGGAGGGGACATGACCGAACCTGCACGCGGCGACCTCGCCGTCGAGGCACGCGGCCTCGTCAAGCACTTCACGACCGGGAAGTCGGTGACCAAGGCGGTCGACGGCATCGACCTCCTCATCCCGGAGGGCACCGTGTTCGGCGTCCTCGGGCCGAACGGCGCGGGCAAGACGACCGCCGTCCGCATGCTCGCGACGCTCCTGCGCCCCGACGCGGGGACGGCGCGCGTGCTCGGCCACGACGTGGTGCACGACGCCGACAAGGTGCGGTCCGTCGTCGGGCTCACCGGGCAGTACGCGTCCGTGGACGAGGACCTCACGGGCACGGAGAACCTCGTCATGCTCGCGCGGCTGTACGGGTTCCTCGGGGGCACGGCGCGCGGTCGCTCCGCCGAGCTCCTCGACGCGTTCGGGCTCGGGGACGCGGGCGACCGCCAGGTGAAGACGTACTCGGGCGGCATGCGGCGGCGGATCGACCTCGCGGCGAGCCTCGTCATGAGCCCGCGCGTCATCTTCCTCGACGAGCCGACCACCGGCCTCGACCCGCGCAGCCGCAACCAGGTGTGGGACATCGTGCGCGTGCTCGTCGCCGACGGCGCGACCGTGCTGCTCACGACCCAGTACCTGGAGGAGGCTGACCAGCTCGCCGACCGCATCGCCGTGATCGACCACGGCAAGGTCATCGCGGAAGGCACCGCGACCGAGCTCAAGCGCTCGGTGGGCGAGGGTGCGGTCCACCTGCGCCTCGCGGACGCGACGCAGCGGGGCCGGGCCGCGGAGGTCGTGGGCGCGCTGCTCGGCACCGACATCACCCTCGCGAACGACCCGTACGCCTTCACCGCGCGCGTGCCCGACGACGGCGCGGCGGACGTCGCGCGGATCCTGCCCGCTCTCGGCGACGAGGGGATCGCGGTGCCCGAGTTCACGCTCGGCCAGCCCAGCCTCGACGAGGTGTTCCTCGCACTCACCGGCCAGCCCATGGACGACGACGAGACGATCGAGGAGGTGGCCTGATGGCCGCGGACCCCACGACCACAGCCGCGGAGCTGCGCGCACCCGAGGCGAACGCGCTGCGGGCGGCGGTCGCGCTCGAGCGGCGACCGGACCGCCCGTCCCCCGTCTCGGCGACCCTGACGTACACGTGGCGCGCGCTGCTCAAGATCAAGCACGTGCCCGAGCAGCTGTTCGACGTCACGGTCTCGCCGATCATCTTCACGCTGATGTTCACGTACCTGTTCGGCGGCGCGCTCGCCGGCGACGTGCAGAGCTACCTGCAGTTCCTGCTGCCCGGCATCCTCGTGCAGGCGGTGCTCTTCACGACGATCTACACCGGCTACACGATGAACACGGACATCAGCAAGGGCGTGTTCGACCGGTTCCGGTCGCTGCCCGTGTGGCGGCCCGCGCCGATCGTCGGCGCGCTGCTCGGCGACACCGTGCGGTACACGATCGCGTCGGTCGTGACCCTCGCGCTCGGCCTCGTGCTGGGCTTCCGCCCGCCGGGCGGCGTCGTCGGCGTGGTCCTGGGGATCGTGCTGCTGCTCGTGTTCGCGTTCGCGCTGAGCTGGGTGTTCACGGCGCTCGGGCTCGTCCTGCGCTCCCCCAACGCCGTCATGGGGACGTCGATGCTCGTGCTCATGCCGCTCACGTTCGCATCGAACATCTTCGTCGACCCGTCGACGATGCCCGTCTTGCTCCAGCGCTTCGTCGACGTCAACCCGGTCACGCACCTCGTCACCGCGGTGCGCGGGCTCATGGCGGGCGAGCCCGCGACGGAGGGGATCGTGTGGGTCCTCGTGGCGTCGGTCGTGCTCACCGCGATCCTCGCGCCGATCACCATGCGGCTGTACCGCAACCGGAGCTGACCTCCCGCGCGGCACACCCGCCGGGGCGCCGCCCTCGGGTGTGCCGGCGGCTCAGCCCTCCGGGGCCGCCGGCGCGTCGTCCTCGCACTTCATGGTCACGACCATGACGGGGCACGCGGAGTGGTGCAGCACCGCCTGGCTCGTGGAGCCCAGCAGCAGGCCGCGGAACCCACCACGCCCGCGCGAGCCCACGACGATGAGGTCGGACGCCGTGGAGAACTCCGTGAGGAGCTCGGCGCCCGTGCCGTCGAGCACGATGCGCTTGATCGTGAGCCCGGGGTGCTCCGCCTCGTGGCGGTCGATGATGACGTTGAGCCCTTCGGTGACGTCCGCGAGCACCTGCTCGTGGTCGATCGACGCCGGCAGCCACGCGAGCAGGCCCGCACCGGCACCGACCGGCACGCCCGCGACCGCGACGAGCTCGGCGTCCCACGCGCGGGCCTGGCGGATCGCGTGCCGCAGCGCGATCTCGGCGGACGGCGACCCGTCCACCCCGACGACGATCCGGCGCAGGTCCCGCACCGGCGGCAGCTCCTGGACGCCGCCCTCGTCGTCCTTCCCGCCCGCGCGGTACGGCACGACGACCGTCGGGCAGTGCGCGTGCGCGGGCAGCGCGGAGGAGACCGTGCCGAGCAGCCGCTCGGTGAAGCCACCACGGCCCCGGGTGCCGACGACGACGAGCGCGTGCTCGCGCGACATCTCGACGAGAACCCCTGCGGCGTCGCCGGTCGTGACGGTCGCCGTCGTGCGGACGCCGGCGCCCTCGGCGCGGGCGCGAGCCTCCTCCAGGACGGCGCGCGCGCCCTCCTGGATGGCCGAGTCGTCGAGGGCCGCGTAGCCGCCGTCGAGCGAGGCCGCCGTGAACGACGGCAGCGAGTAGGTGCACACGATGTGGAGCGGCCACCCGACGCGCAACGCGTACGCCGCGGCCCAGTCCAGGGCGTGGAGGCTCGGCGCCGAGCCGTCGACACCGACGAGGACGGATTCCGTGCGGGTCATGAGCGACTCTCCTCTCGACGGCCCGGTGCCATCGGACGACCAACCTAGCCGAGACCAGGCCCGGCCGTCCGTCTGCCACGAGTCACGAACACGTCAAGAATGCCACGAACCCCGCCCGCTCGCGCAGAGTGCGAGCGGACGGGGTTCGTCCAGCCAGTGACCGCAGGGGTCCTGATCGGGTGAGCGATCAGGCCACGCGGATGAAGGTGGGGTTCGACTGCCAGATCTGGCGGAACTGGACCGACTTCCCGGGGCGCGGGGCGTCGATCATCATGTTGTCGCCCGCGTAGATGGCGATGTGGCCCGGCGTCCAGATGAGGTCGCCCGGCTGCGCCTGGTCGCGCGACACCTTGGTGCCGACCGAACCCTGGGCGCCCGACGTGCGCGGCAGGTTGATGCCGACCTGCGCGTAGACGTAGCTGGTGAAGCCCGAGCAGTCGAAGCCGTCGGGGGTGGTGCCGCCGTAGACGTACGGCACGCCCACGTAGCGGGCCGCGATCGAGACGATCGCCGAGCCGTGCGCCGACGCGGGGGCGCCGACCGACGCCTCCTGCTGGGCCGGGGCCTGGGCCTCGTCGGACGAGGACGACTGCGTGGACTGGCGCTCCTGCGTGCGGCTCGTCTGCGTGGTGCGGACGGGCTCGGGCTCGGGCTCCGGCTCCGGCTCGGGGGCCGGGGTCACGGTGACCGGGGCCTCCTCGATGGTGAACGCCGCGTCGGCCGCGACGGTCACGGCCGGTGCGGCCTCGAGGGCCTGGCGGGCCTGCGCGGTGAGCGCGCTGAGGTCGACGGCGTTGAGCTTGCCGGACTCGTTGTCGACCGGGGCGGCCGTCGCGGGGGCGGCGGCGCCGATCATCGAGACGATGAGGCCGGAGGACGCGGCGACGACGGCGGTACGACGACCGACGCTCGACATCTGGTCCGATGCGGCCTGGGCGATGGTGCTGAGTGGCGTCACGGGACGCCGCGCCGCGCGGTGGCGGGCGCGAGTCGTGCTCACGGTCACTGTTGCCTCTCCTGGACGCCTGCGAGGTCAGCTGTCGGGTTCGGGTGGAAGAGTCACCCGGCCTGGCGGACCGAAGTCCGTCGGGCTTCACCCCAAGGGCGCTGTCTCCAGCGCCCGGAAGTGGGTCCCCCGTCCCTGTCATCGGGTCGTCGTGGGCCTCTCGCGGTGACAGGGTTAGGCGTTCCGCGCGAGGTCTCCGCCAGATGGGTATCCCGACGGAGCAGGACGACCGTACAGGAGCCCTCGGCAAAAGTCACGTTCCCATCACGACGGAACGCCGCTCTCCGCATCACCGCAGGTCACGGCGTTCCGGCCGATGAACGGACGGCTATCCGCGGGCGACGAAGAGGTGGCGCGCGACGTCGTCGGGCAGGTCGAGGACGACCGGCGCGCCCTCGCCCTGCACGGTGACCCCGCCGGCCGGCGCGGGACGCACGACGAGCGTGCGGCGCGGCAGCACCCCGGCCTGGACGAACCGGGCGAGGAGATCGACGTCGACCTGGACCGGCTCGGCGATCCGCTGGAGCACGACGCGCACCTCGGCCCCACCGAGGCCGTGCTGGGCGAGGTGGACGGGGAGCGAGACGACGCCGTCGAGGAAGTCGACCTCGTCGAGCTGCTCACCGAGCTCCGGCAGGCCCGGGATGGGGTTGCCGTACGGGTCGAAGTGCGGGTGGTCGAGCAGCCCGAGGAGACGCTCCTCGACGAGCTCGCTCATCACGTGCTCCCAGCGGCACGCCTCGGTGTGCACGTACTCCCAGTCGAGCTTGATGACGTCCGTGAGGAGCCGCTCGGCGAGCCGGTGCTTGCGCATGACGCGCGTCGCCTTCTCGTGGCCCACGGGCGTGAGCTCGAGGTGGCGGTCGCCCGTGACGACGACGAGCCCGTCGCGCTCCATGCGCGCGACCGTCTGCGACACCGTGGGCCCCGAGTGCCCGAGGCGCTCCGCGATGCGCGCGCGCAGCGGGACGATGCCCTCTTCCACGAGCTCGTAGATCGTCTTCAGATACATCTCGGTGGTATCGATCAGATCGGTCACGTCACGCTCCCAGTCGCTCGTCGGCTCGGGGCGCCCGGTCGTCGCTCCACGGGGCGCCTGCCCGCACCGGCGGGCCGCTGGGGGTCAGTCTATGGCGAGCCCGTGACCCGACCGGGGTGCCGCCCGGGGCCACCCGTGGTGCCTGGTGGCCGCGCCTCCCCGCGGCCCCCGGCGCGGACCGTGCGGTGACGCACGGCCTGTGGACGAGGCTCCCGGGGCACGCCGCGCGCGCGTAGGGTGACGCCGTGCCCGATCTCGCGAACACCTCGATCACGATCCCCTCGGACCTCCTGCCGGCCGACGGCCGCTTCGGGTCCGGGCCGTCCAAGGTCCGCGCCGCGCAGGTCCGGGCGCTGTCCGACGCCGGCACCTCCCTGCTGGGCACGTCCCACCGGCAGGCGCCCGTCCGGTCGCTCGTGCGCCGCACGCGCGAGGGCCTCGCCACGCTGTTCGCGCTGCCCGACGGCTACGAGGTCGTGCTCGGCAACGGCGGCTCCACGACGTTCTGGGACGTCGCGACGGCGTGCCTCGTCCGCTCGAAGGCGCAGCACGCGGCGTTCGGCGAGTTCGGCGCGAAGTTCGCCGCCGCGACCACCGCCGCGCCGTTCCTCGAGCCGTCCCAGGTGATCTCGGCCCCCGCCGGGACCGTCGCGCTCCCGGAGCCCGCCGACGACGTCGACGTGCACGCGTGGCCGCACAACGAGACCTCGACCGGCGCAATGGCGCCCGTGCGCCGCGTCCCCGGCTCGCGCGAGCGCGGCGCGCTCACGCTCGTGGACGCCACGTCCGGCGCGGGCGCGATCCCCGTGGACGTCGCGGAGACCGACGTCTACTACTTCGCGCCGCAGAAGGTCTTCGGGTCGGACGGGGGCCTGTGGCTCGCGCTGTGCTCGCCCGACGCGCTCGCGCGCGCGGACGAGGTCGAGAGCAGCGGCACGCGCTGGGTCCCGGAGTCGCTGTCGCTGCGCACGGCGGCGGCGAACTCGCGCCAGGACCAGACGCTCAACACGCCCGCGATCGCGACGCTCGTCATGCTCGCGGAGCAGGTGGAGTGGCTCCTGGGCAACGGAGGCCTGGAGTGGGCCGCCGCCCGGTCCGCCGAGTCGGCCGCGCACCTCTACGGGTGGGCGGACTCGCGCGAGTGGGCGACGCCCTTCGTCGCGAACCCGGCGGAGCGGTCGACGGTCGTCGGCACGATCGACCTGGACGACGCGATCGACGCGACGGCCGTCGTCGCCGCGCTGCGCGAGAACGGCGTGCTCGACGTCTTCCCGTACCGCAAGCTCGGCCGCAACCAGCTGCGCGTCGCCATGTTCCCGGCGATCGAGCCCGACGACGTCCGCGCCCTCACCGCGTGCGTGGACCACGTCGTCGACCACCTCGCCTGACGAGCACGGCCGAGGTCTGCGTCCAGCACGAGGCCGGTGCCGCCCGGGAGACCAGGGCGGCACCGGCCTCGCGGCTGGGCGGGAGGGACGGCGTCAGGCCGCCCGGGCGGCCTCCTGCGCGTCCTCGGCCTCGAGCCGGCGGCGCGTCTCGGCGCGCGCGGAGCGGTCAGTCGGCGTGCCGGCGTCGAGATAGCGCACCACGAGGTGCGGGCGCTGCAGGACGCGGTAGCGGACCTCGAGGTGCCAGTTGCGCACCGCCCAGACGGCGGCACCCACCGCGACGAGCGCGGCGGTGATCGACCCGACGCCGATCGCCCAGCGCGGGCCCCACGCCTCGGCGATCCAGCCGACGAGCGGGGAGCCGACGGGCGTCGCACCGAGGAACACGATCATGTAGAGCGACATGACGCGCCCGCGCATGACGGGGTCCACCGACATCTGGATGGTCGAGTTGGCCGCGGTCATCATCGTGAGCGACGCGAGCCCCACGGGGATGCACGCGACGGCGAAGGTCGCGTACGTGGGCATGAGCGCCATGACCCCGGTGGCGACGGCGAACCCGAACGCGGACCCGATGACGAGCCGGACGCGCGGGCGCTCCCGACGCGCGGCGAGCAGGGCCCCGGTGAGCGAGCCGATCGCGAGGATGGACCCCAGGATCCCGTACTCCCCCGGCCCCATGCCGAACTCGACCTTCGCCATCATCGCGGACGTGAGCTGGAAGTTGAGCCCGAACGTCGACACGACGCCGACGACGACCATGATGACGATGATGTCCGTCCGCCCGCGCACGTACCGGATGCCCTCGCGGATCTGACCCTTCTCGCGCGGCGCGCTCGGCAGCACGTGGAGCTCGCGCGTGCGCATGTACATCAGCGCGAGGATGGTCGCCCCGAACGTCACGCCGTTGATGATGAACAGCCAGCCGGAGCCGACGGCCGCGATGAGCAGCCCGGCGACGCCCGGCCCCACGAGGCGCGCCGCGTTGAACGACGCGCTGTTGAGCCCGACGGCGTTGGAGAGCTTGTCGGGGGGCACCATCTCGGCGACGAACGTCTGGCGCACGGGGTTGTCGAACGCCGAGACGACGCCGAGCAGGCCGGCGAAGACGTAGACGTGCCACAGCTCGACGTTCCCGGACAGCACGAGCGCGCCCAGGCCGAGCGCGAGCAGTCCCATCGCGCCCTGGGTGGCCATGAGGAGCCGACGGCGCGGGAGGCGGTCGGCGAGCAGCCCCGCCCACGCGGACAGGGCGAGCACGGGCGCGAACTGCAGCGCGGTGACGACGCCGACGGCGACGCCGGAGTTGTCGGTGAGGTCGCTGAGGACGAGCCAGTCCTGCGCGACGCGCTGCATCCAGGTGCCGACGTTCGCGACGAGCGCGGCGCCGAACCAGACGCGGTAGTTGTAGTACTGGAGGGAGGAGAACGTGGTGCTCATCGGGCGGCGATCCGGGTCAACAGCTCACTGGCGCGGGCCAAGGTCTCTCTTTCGTCAGGGGTGAGGGAGGACAGCTGCTGCGTGAGCCACGCGTCCCGGCGGCGCCGCGTCTCCTTGACCTCGCGCACGCCGGCGTCCGTGAGGCGCACGACGACCTGACGGCGGTCGCTCGCGTGCTCCCCCTTCTCGACGAGACCCATCTCGACGAGGGCGTTGACGGCGCGGGTCATCGAGGGCGGCCGGACGCGCTCGTGCTCCGCGAGCTCGCTGGGCGACATGGCGCCGTGCTTGTGCAGGACGGTGAGGACGCCGAACCGCCCCTCGGGGAGGTCCGCCTCGCCGCGCTGGGCACGCAGCCGCCGGGAGATCCGGGTGAGCGCGACCCGCAGGTCGCCGCCGAGCGTCGCGGGCCGGTACTGGTTCCGGGTGGGAGCAGTGAGGTCCGCAGCAGGCATGATAGTTACCCTAACTCATTACCTTGGGTAAGGAAAGGCCTGCGGGTGGAGATCCCCGTCACGAGCGGGCGTCCGAGACGTCCTGGACGTCCGCTATGGTGTGCGCCGTGCACCAGGAACTGACCCTCGCCGAGACGCTCCACCTGCTCGGCCTCATGGGCCGCAGGCTCCCCTCGTTCGTCACGTCCGTGTCGGGTCGCGGGGACGCGCTCGAGGTCGTCGCCGACCCGCGCCAGGTGAAGCGCCTGCCCGCGCCGCTCCGGCTCGCGACGCGTCTCGCCCCGACGGTCCGCGCCACGCTGCGTGTGGTCGACGTGCAGGACGGCGTCGCGACGATCTCCGTCGACGCGAGCGCCGGCGGCCTGCCCGCGCACAAGCTCCTCGGTCTCGCGGCGAGCCGGATCGAGTCCGTCGTCGCGGCGAAGGGCCTCCCCGCCGGGTCCGTGCGGGTGCTCCCGGACGCGCGCGTCGCCCTCGACGTCCAGCGCCTCCTCCAGGCACGCACCCCGGGTGCGCGCGTGAGCGGCGTGGCGTTCAAGGACGGCGTCGTCGTCCTCGACGGCGTCACCTGACCCGTCGCGCGAGAGCCCGGCTCCGCGGGAGCCGCGTCCCCTCGGTGGGCCGGCGGTCCGGCGGAGCCCGCGTCAGACGGCGGCGCGCGTCGCCTCGTCGAGGAGGTCGAGGAACGCGCGGTAGTAGTCCTCGACGTAGTGGACCGGCGACGGTCCCCACCGGTGCGCCGGGTCGCCGACCACGAGCCGGTCCGGGACCCGGAGGAAGCGGGCCTCGCCCAGGTCCTTGCGCATGCGCGCGTAGAGGTAGGTGAGCGTGCGGTTCGCCGCCTCGACGCGCTGCTGGTCGAACGCCCCGCCCGCCGCGTCGCCCCGCGCCCAGTACGCCTCGTGCACGACGACGCGGCCCAGTCGACCCTGCCGGCGCGCGGTGGCCACGAGCGCAGCCCAGCCGGCCTCCCACCGGACGAGGAACTCCGGCGACCCCGACGCGACGCGACGCGACCGCACGCCGTCGCCACCGGCCCGCAGGAACTCCATGGAGCGCGTCGCCACGCCACCGTCCGACCCGACGACGAGGTCGTACTGCTCGTCGACGAGGTCGAGCACGACGACGTCCGCGTCCGTGGTCACCAGCTCCGTGGCGAAGGTCTTGGCCAGGTCCCGCTCGACCATGCGGCGCTGGAACGACGACTCGACGCGGGCGAGGTCCACGCCGCCCAGACCACCGGCCGCGAACGCCGACGCCAGGGAGCTGCGTGCGTAGTAGTCGGCGAGGCGGAACCGCGCCTCCCCCGCCAGCGCGAACGCGTCGCGGGTCACGCAGCTCCCGTGGACGAGGACGCTGCGCTGCGGGCTGCTGGAGCGGTCGGTCACCGGCGCCCGATCACTTGACCGTGGGCGGCAGGACCTCGAGCGACTCGGCGTTCTGGACGAGGTAGTCGCCGACGGAGTCGTTCGCGATCGACGCCATGAGCGGGTCGAACCGGGCACGGTCGAGCACGACGATCGACTGCCCGTCGGCGCTACGGCCGGTCCCGGAGTTGGGCGCCGTCATGAACGTGACGTCGTTCGTGCTCAGGCCGCGGGCGCTCATGTAGAGGTTCCGCATCTCGTCGATGGTCAGGCCGTCGTCGGTCGCCACGGACTCGCTCACCGCGGTGAAGAAGCGCGTCATCATCGCGACGTCGTTGCGGTTGTTGTTGATCTTGCCGAGCATCGCGCGCATCCAGTTCTGCTGGCGCTGCACGCGCCCGAAGTCGCCGTTCGACAGGCCGTGGCGCTGACGCGTGTAGGTGAGCGCCTCCTCACCCGTCATCTGGTGCACGCCCGCCTCGAAGAACACCTTCTTGCCGTCGCCGATGTCCTCCGGGATGCGGATCTGCACGCCGCCCAGCGCGTCGGTGAGGGTCGTGAAGGACTCGAAGTCGGTCACGGCGAAGTGGTCGATCCGCACCCCGGTGAGGTCCTCGACCGTCTGGATCATGAGGGGCGGGCCACCGTAGGAGAAGGCGGCGTTGATCTTCGCCTCCCCGTGACCGGGGATCGGGACCCACGCGTCGCGCGGGATGGAGACCACCTGCGCCGTCTGCCGGTCGGCCGGCAGGTGCACGAGCATGATCGCGTCCGTGCGCTGCGCGCCCGCCTCCCACTGGGAGGGGTCCCCCGCCGAGATACGGCTGTCGGAGCCGAGCACCAGGAAGTTCACGGCCTCGGTCGCGACCTCGGGGTCGCTCGGTGCCGGGTCGGGACGGTTCTCCAGGCCCTCGAACGGGTCGGCGAGCTTCTCGATGTTGCCGTCGAGCTGGCGCTGGAACCACCAGGCGCCCCCGACGCCGGCCAGGACGAGCACGGCGAGGAGCGACACGAGCACGACGAGCGCCGTCCGGCCACCACGACGACGGCGCGCGTGCCGCCGGTCGGCAGGCGGCTCGGGCGAGGACTCGGGGAACAGGGTGTCGGCCACGGCTGGCATCCTACGGCTGATGACCGGCGTGGCACCGCTGTTCGGCGCCTTGTCACCCTCCTCTTCACCCCCCGCGCACCAGCGCTCCACGGGGGTGCCGGGCCGCCGGGCGGTACGCTCGTGACGCTCAGTTCCATGAAGGCACCGGCGGAGGCGCGCCCCGGCGAGCCGTCGATCGCAGGGGGCGACATGTCTACGAGTGCCGCGCGGCACGCCCGTCCGCGTCGTCGACCGGTCCCAGGGCCACGTCACCGGGACCGGCACGACCACCTGCTCCTGGTCACCCACCACTACGAGCCGGAGACGGGCGCGCCGCAGCGCCGCTGGGGTGCGCTCGTGCCCCGCCTGGTCGGCGCGGGCTTCCGCGTGACCGTCCTCGCCCCGCCTCCGCACTACCCGGCCGGCGTGCTCGACCCCGAGCACGCGCACCTGCGCCCCGGGCTCGTCCAGCGCGGTCGCCACGGCGAGCGGATCCTGCGCGTCCGCTATCGCGAGCACTCGTCGTCGCTCGTGTCCCGCACGGCCGACCACGTCGTCGCTGCTGCCCACTCGGTCGTCCTCGGGTGGCGGCACCTGCGCGCCCGGGCGCACCGCCCGACCGTCGTCGTCGGCACCGTGCCCGGCATCCCCAGCATGTTCGCCGCATGGGCCCTCGCCCGGCTCTTCCGCGCCCGCTTCGTCGTCGAGATGCGCGACGCGTGGCCCGACCTCATCCGGCCGTCCGGTGTCGTCGCGGACGGCTCCGGCCGCCGGGCGCGGGCCGCCGTGGTCGCCCTCGTGCACCGCGTGATCGTCCGCATGCAGACCCGCAGCGACCTCGTCGTGACGACGACGGAGACGTTCGCCGGCATCGTCGAGAGCCGGGGAGCCGCGAACGTGGGCGTCGTCCGGAACGGCACGGCGTTCACCGACCGGCTCGCGGACAAGGTCGACGACGAGGTCGACGCCCTGCCCGACGACGACGCGCACCCCCTGGGCCCGGACCGGCCGCTGCGCGCCGTCTACGTGGGGACCATCGGCCGGTCGCAGGGTCTCGAGGTCGTCGTGGAGGCCGCCGCGGCGCTCGCCGCGCGGGGCGTGCCGCTCGAGGTGCACCTCGCCGGCGCGGGGGCGGACATCCCCCACCTCAAGGCCCTGGCCACGACGCTCGGCGCGCCGGTGACGTTCCTCGGTCGTGTGCCCCACACGGACGTCCCCGCGCTGTACGCGTGGGCCGACACCGTGCTCGTGTCGCTGCGCGACTGGGAGCCCTTCCAGTGGACGGTGCCCTCGAAGCTCTACGAGACGATGGCGACGCGCCGGCACGTCACGGCGTGCGTCGCGGGCGAGGCCGCGGAGCTCGTGCTCTCCCTCGAGGCGGGCGACGTCGTCCCGCCCGGGGACGTCGAGGCGCTCGCCGCGCTCTGGGCCGGCTTCGTCGCCGCCGGCTCCGTCCCGGAGATCGGTCCCGCCGCCCAGGAGTGGGTCGCGCTCAACGCGGACGACGACGCGCTCGCGGCCCGGTACGTCGAGCTGCTCGACGGACTGCGTCGATGAGGGCGGCGGCACCGCGCGACGCCGTCCGCGCCCTCGTCCTCGCGCTCTCCTTCGGGGCACGCGCCGTCGTCGACGACCCGGTGTGGCTCGCGATCCAGGCCGCGCGGCGCGCGCCCGCCCGGGCCCGGCGCGGCGCGGTGCGCCTGCTCCTCGTGTCGCGCGACCCGTCCGCGCGCCGCGCGCTCGGCCTGTTCCTCGACGGCTCCCCCGACGACGCGTCCCGCACCGTCGCCGCGGTGCTCCGCGCGCCCGGGTCGCGGCTCGCGCGCCGCGTGGCCGCCGAGGTCGCCGTCGCAGTCGGCCACCCCGAGCTGCTCGACGGCGTCCCCGCCCCCGGCCCCGCCCGGCTGCGCGCGCTCTGGCAGGCGGGCGACGTGGACGCGATCGAGCGCGCCACGGCGTCCGGCCGCGGCGAGCGCCGCACCCTCCGCGCCCTCCGCGCCCAGGTCGACGCGCTCCGACCCGACCCCCCGACCGCCTGGACCTCGCCGCACCCGGGGCGGGGCGCCGTCGGGCAGCCGCGCGTGCTCCACCACCTGACCAACTCGCTCCCCCACACCCAGAGCGGGTACACGCTGCGCAGCCACGCGATCCTCCGCGCGCAGCACGAGGACGGGCTGGCCGTGTCCGCGACGACGCGCGGCGCCTACCCGGTGACGATCGGTGTGCTGGGCGCGCGCTCGGCGGACGTCGTCGACGGCGTGCGCTACGAACGGCTGCTCCCCTGGGTGCTGCGCGGCGACCCGGCGCGGCGCGCCGAGGTCGAGGTCGGCCTGCTGGTGCGCGCGGCGCGGAGGTTCGCGCCCGACGTCGTGCACGCCACCACCCCCCACACGACCGGCGCGGCGGCGCGCGCGGCCGCCCGACGCCTCGGCGTGCCGTGGGTGTACGAGGTGCGCGGCCTGCCCGAGGAGACCTGGGCGGCGTCGCACCGCACGCCCGACGCGCGGCGCGCCGCCGAGGCGTCGGACCGCTACGCGCTGATCCGGGCCAAGGAGACCGAGCTCGCGCTCGCCGCCGACCACGTGGTGACCCTCAGCGAGACGATGCGGACCGAGCTCGTGGGGCGCGGCGTGCCGGGCTCCCGCGTCACGGTGGTCCCCAACGCGGTGCCGACGTCGCTCCTGGCCACGACGCACCCGTCGCCCGACGCCGCCCGCGAGCGCCTCGGGATCACGGCGCGCGGGCCCGTGGTCGGCACGGTGAGCAGCGTCGTCGACTACGAGGGTCTCGACACGGTCCTGCGCACGGTCGCCGCGCTCCGGGCGGACGGCGTCGACGCGACCGCGCTCGTGGTGGGCGACGGCGTCGCCCGCCCCGGCCTCCTCCACCTCGCCGACGAGCTGGGCCTCGGCGAGCACGCGATCCTCCCCGGGCGCGTGCCGCGCACCCTCGCCACGACGTACCTCGCGGCGCTCGACGTCGTCCTCGTCCCGCGCCGGGACGACCGCGTGACGCGCCTCGTCACCCCGCTCAAGCCGGTCGAGGCGATGGCCGTGGGCCGGCCGGTGGTCGCGAGCGACCTGCCCGCGCTGCGCGAGGCGGTCGGCGACGCGGGACGCCTCGTGCCCGCGGGGGACGTCGCCGCGTGGACCGCCGCCGTCGCGGACGTCCTGGGCGACGACGAGGCCCGCCGTGCCATGCTGGCGGGCGGTCGCGAGCTCGCGGCCACCCGGACGTGGGCCGCGAGCACGGCTCGGTACCGCGAGGTGTACGCCCGAGCACTGGCAGGAGGAGCGCGATGAGCACCACCCTCGTGCGTCGTGCCCTCGGCGCCCTCGTCGCGACGGCGCTGCTCGCCGGCTGCACGACGGCGGCGCCGGAGCCCGCGCCGTCGGCGACGACCGCGCCCCCGGCGCCGACGCGCTCGGCGGTGCCCAGCCCGGCCCCCACGCAGACGGGGCCGGCGGACCCGCTGCCGGAGGGCCCGGTGAACGCGCTCCTCGTCGGCACGGACTCACGAGACCCGGCCGACCTCACGGGCAACGCCGACACGATCCTGCTCGTCCACGTGCCCGCGGACCGGGAGAACCTGTACCTCGTGTCCTTCACGCGCGACATGTGGGTCGACATCCCGGGGCTCGGCGAGGGGAAGATCAACGCGGCGTTCTCGCGCGGCGGGACGGACACGCTCGTCCAGACGGTGTCCGGCCTGCTCGGCGGTGCGGAGATCGACTACGTCGTCCAGTCGAACTTCGCGGGGTTCATCGCCCTCACGCGCGCGCTCGACGGGTTCGAGGTGGACAACCAGCACGCGAGCACGGTGACCGTGCAGAGCACGGGACGCGTCGTCGACTTCCCCGAGGGGCGCATCACGCTGTCCGGCACGGACGGCCTCATCTACGTGCGCGAGCGCAAGCGGCTCCCCCTCGGCGACCTCGACCGCACCGAACGGCAGCGCGCCGCGGTCGTCGGGATGCTCGACCGCATCGCGGAGCGCGCGGACGAGCCGGAGGTGCTCGCCGAGCTCGTGCCGATGCTCGTGCGCAACGTGAAGATCACGGGCGACCTCGACGTGGACGACGCGTTCGCGCTCGTCCCGCTCGCCGCCGAGCTCGAACGCGAGGACGTCGTCGGGCTCATGGTGCCGATCACCGGGTTCGGCGAGAGGGGCGGCGCGTCGGTCAACCTCGTGGACGCGGAGCAGACCGCCGCGCTCGGTGACGCGGTGCGCACGGACACGCTCGACGCCTACGTCGCGACGTACGGCACGGCGTACGCGCCGACGGGATCCTAGGATGCCGCGATGACCGGAGAGACGAGCACCACCGAGAGCAGGTCCCCTCGCGGGGACCTGTACTCGATGCTGTTCGCGGGCCCGCCGTCGACGACGGAGGTCGTCTCCGCGGGTCGGCTCACCCGCGTCGGGGCGCGCCCGCCGCTCGGGGTGTACCTGGGGCAGCTGTGGAACCGCCGGCACTTCCTGTGGGCGGAGGCCCGCGCGAAGGTGACGAGCGGGACGCGCGAGAACCTGCTCGGGACGCTCTGGCTGGTGCTCAAGCCGATCCTCGACGGCCTGACGTACTTCCTCATCTTCGGTCTCCTGCTCAGGTCGGACCGCGGGATCGACAACTTCCTCGGCTACCTCGTCATCGGTGTGTTCCTCTTCTCCTTCACGACCCGCTGTGTGACCGGCGGCGCGAAGTCGATCTCTGCGGGGAAGAACCTCATCCGTGCGTTCACCTTCCCTCGGGCATCGCTACCGCTGGCCGTGGTGCTGCGGGAGATGCTCAACATGATCCCGGTGCTCGCCGCGATGATGGCGATCATCGTGGTGCTCCCGCCGGCCGAGGTCTTCACCTGGCGCGTCGCGCTCGTGCCCGTCGCGCTCGCTCTGCAGGTCCTGTTCGTCACCGGCCTGGCGCTGCTCCTCGCGCGCTGCGTCTCGGTGCTCCCCGACCTCAACCAGCTCATCGGGTTTGCGACGAGACTCTGGCTCTACGGGTCAGCCGTGTTCTTCTCGTACGAGCGGTTCCTCGAGCACCCGACGATCCTCGCGCTCATGGAGGCGAACCCGATGTTCATGGTCCTGGACATCGTGCGCGACTGCCTGCTGTACGGCGTGACGCCGGCGCTGTCGTCGTGGCTCGGACTCAGCGCCTGGGCGGTGGGGACGCTCGTCGTGGGGTTCCTCTTCTTCTACCGGGGGGAGGAGTCCTATGGCCGAGCCTGACCCGTTCACCACCGCGACCGTCGCGGTCCAAGACGTGCACGTGAAGTACCGCGTCCCGTCGACGGACGCCGCCGAGCGGCGACGCGCCAACCGGCTCGTGCGCGCTGCGAAGAGCGTGCTCGGTCAGCAGCCGATGGTGCTCGTCCGGGCACTTTCGGGTATCTCGTTCGTCGCGCGCTCTGGGGAGCAGATCGGCCTCGTCGGCCAGAACGGCTCCGGCAAGAGCACGCTGCTGCGGATCATCGCAGGGCTCGAGCGTCCGGCGCGCGGACGCGTGCTCGCCGAGAGCACGCCGGTCCTCATCGGCGTGAACGCAGCCCTCGTGCCCGACCTCTCGGGCGAGCAGAACGTCCGGTTGGGCTGCCTCGCCATGGGGCTCACGCCCGAGCAGACGGAGAAGGCGGTCCCCGAGGTCGTCGAGCTCGCCGGCCTCGGCAAGTCGATCTACCTGCCCATGAAGACCTACTCGTCCGGCATGGGAGCACGCCTGCGGTTCGCCATCGCGACCGCAGCGAACCCGCACATCATGCTCATCGACGAGGCCCTCGCGACCGGTGACGCGGCGTTCAAGGAACGCAGCGAGGCCCGCATGAACAGGCTGCGGGAGAACGCCGGCACGGTGTTCCTCGTGAGCCACGCCGCGAAGACCATCGAAGAGACGTGCACGCGAGCGATCTGGCTCAACTACGGCCGCCTCGTGCTGGACGGACCGGCCGAGGACGTGGCGCTGCGCTACCGCAAGTGGGCGTGGGCGATCGCCAAGGAGAAGCCCGACCAGGCGAAGAAGATCATCGAGGACGCCCTCGCGGAGAAGACCGAGACGGACGTGCAGGTGGAAGAGTCCCCCGGACGCAGCTACCGCCCCCGGCACGTCCGACCACCTGGCCGCGGCACAGCCGCAGTGGAGGAAGAGACATGACCGCACGCATCATGACCGTCTACGGCACACGACCGGAGGCGATCAAGGTCGCGCCCGTGATCAAGGCGCTGGAGCAGAGCCCCGACTTCGAATCCGTGACCGTCGTGACCGGTCAGCACCGCGAGATGCTCGACCAGGTGAACGAGCTCTTCGGCATCGTCCCCGACCACGACCTCGACATCATGAGCCACGGGCAGACGCTGGCACAGATCTTCGCGCGGGTGATCGAGGGGCTCGACCCTATCCTCGAGAAGGAGAAGCCCACCGCGGTCGTCGTCCAGGGCGACACCTCGACCTCGACCGCGGCAGCCCTCGCCGCGTTCTACCGGCAGATCCCCGTGGTCCACCTGGAGGCAGGCCTGCGCTCCGGGAACATCCAGTCCCCCTTCCCCGAGGAGGCGAACCGGAAGATCACGACCCAGATCGCCGCCCTCCACCTCGCTCCCACCGAGACCAGCCGGGCGAACCTCCTCGCCGAGGGCGTCGACGACACCGCGATCGCCGTCACCGGCAACACCGTGATCGACGCGCTGCTCACCACGGTCGGCAAGGAGATCCCCTTCACCGACCCGCGTCTTGAGCAGCTCGCCGCGTCGGGGCGGCGCATCCTCCTCGTGACGACCCACCGCCGGGAGAACTGGGGCGGCGCGATGGAAGGAGTGGGACGGGCTCTGGCACGCATCGCCCGGGCGTTCCCCGACCTCGAGATCGTGCTTCCCGCGCACCGCAACCCCGTCGTGCGGGACGCCGTCCTCCCGCAGCTCGAGGGCATCGACAACGTCACCGTGACAGAGCCGCTGGCGTACGGCGAGTTCGCTCGCATGATGTCCGCAAGCACCCTCATCATCTCGGACTCCGGCGGTGTCCAGGAAGAAGCCCCCAGCCTCGGCAAGCCGGTGCTGGTCATGCGAGACAACACCGAACGCCCGGAGGCGGTCGAGGCAGGCACGGTCACGCTCATCGGGACGAACGAGGAACGGATCTTCGGGGAGGTGTCACGGCTCTTGACGGACGCCATCGCCTACCGGTCCATGTCCGAGTCCACGAACCCGTACGGGGACGGCACCGCGGCGCGCTCGACCGAGGCGGCGCTCGCCCGGCTCTTCGGCCGCTAGGACAACCAGCAAGGGGTCGGCATGCGCATCTTCGTCTACGGGAGCCGCGCGCTCCGTGACAGCTTCGATCTCCTGCGTCACCAGGGCCACTCCGTGGTCGGGCACGTCACCGGGCAGTCGCTCGTCCCCCTTGGGCGGAGCTCCCCCCTCCTGGAGGCTTACCCGGCCGGCCCCGCGCTGAGCTCGCGCGTCCAACGTCGCTCTCTTGACGGGACCTTACGAGCCGACCTGCTGGATCAGCTCGCCAGTCAGGCCGCAGAGATCGACGTCCTCCTCTGGGACATCTCGGAAGAGGGGCACGACGTGTACCGCATGCCCGACGGTGGCTATGTCACCAGATCGCGCGAGCTCATCATCACCGGTATGGACCGTGATATCGCCAGGGAAGCCACCCTTCTCCCTTCCGGCACCGACGAGCACCTCCAGGAGTGGACGCAGGCGTCGGTGCGCTGGACGCGAGCCCTCCGAGCGCTCGGCCTCGAATCGAGGACCCTCCTGGCGTCGTGCCGCTTCCCCGAGGCCCCCGGGCTACGGAGACGAGGTGCCGCGTCCGCCAGGTTCGCGACACCTACGTCGCGCACAGCGCACGGGACCTACCGCGACCGCGCCATGCGGGCCCTGCCAGGCATGCACCTGCTCGGCGGTGAGAGGCGCGACGGGGTGACATGGACGCCCCCAGGAGCAGACGACGACGCGATGCGTGCGCAGAACGTGGTGAGAGCGCTGGATGCCTATGTCAAGGACCCCTCCTTCGCGCTGCCGAGACCGATCGTCGAGCCGGTCTCGCCCGGCAGGGTCAGGGTGCATTCCGAGAAGACGTGGGCGAGCGAGCTGGCCCTGTACGTCTTTCGCGACACGGAGGCGATCATCAAGGTCGCGTACCGTACCGGATCGGTGTTCGACGTCGAGCTCGCGGGCCCCGGCACCTATCAGTTCCGCGTCTTCCACAGAAGTGGCGACGAGCGACGAGCGATCAACTCTGCGCCGCTGATCGTCCATGAGCAGACCATCGCACCAGAGGATCGGCAGAGCCGAAACACCCGAGCGCAGCCCGAGTAGATCCCCCACCCTCACGGGTGCCACGCCAGCAGAGCGACGCGGGCGCGTCCCGGCCCCTCATCCCCCGAAGCGCTCACCGACGACGTCGTGCCACTTGGCGATCCCGTAGAGACTGATCAGCGGGTAGGCACGAACGCCGAACTCCACGTCCCGCAACCGTTCGGCGACCGCGTCGCGATCGACATAGTCGAAGACGGAGCCCGGGAGCATGTCGATCAACGAATCCCTCAGCAGCGGGAGGAGATACTCGAACGCGCTGCGATTGGAGACCGACTCGATGCTACCCACCGCCGGTGGCACCGCTGCGAGCCGCTGCCGCACGTCCTGAGGATAGTCCGCATAGATCGCCGGATCATAGACGCGGTTCTCGTACGGGAAGAAGCACAGCTCTGGGTTGAGCTTGTACATGATGTCGAAATAGAGCTTGCCCGCTTGCTTGAGCCCCGGAGCGAGCCGACGACTGACTTCGAGCACCAAGGGCGAGTAGAGAAAGATGCAGTTCGCGTCCATGATGTCGAGGTTCGCGTTGTGGGTGCGGTACTGGTAGGCGGAGAGGGTGTCGGCGTAGCCCGTCCTCTCACGAAAACGTTCGTACCCGAAGTCCACGATGTACCGCCGCCAGGCACGCGACGTCTCGAAAGCCCGGTCAGTGAGCAGCCCACGGAACGAGTCGGCCCATCCGAAGCACTCCGGCGCCCACTCGAGCTGCTCGGCCGTGAGATTGGCGAAATCGACCTCCGTCCCACGGAACCGCCGTCGCATGCGGGCTTCGAACCCCGATACCCCGTACGACTTCGCGAAGATCGCACCCTTCCCGTTGAGAGAGCAGGAGGAGTTCTCCGGGTAGTCGGCGGCGCTCTTGCTCCATCGTCCACCCATCCGCACCTCCGACGTCTCCATGGCGTTGCGCACGGCGCGGTACCGCACCGCGTCGTCGTACGCCGCGAGGTCGAAGTCAACCGGTACGTACCGAGGCAGCGACCTCAGGTGATCCAGCCCGTACGCCTCTGCCAGTCGCGTGGCGACCACGACGTCAGGGTTCTCGTCCACGCCACCCGTGTGAAAGGTGAACCGGTCCTGGTAGCCGCCGTCGAGGATGAAGGCGAACGTGAGCCGGGAGTCGTACCCACCCGTGAGATCAGACCTCAGGCGGGAGTACTTCTCCACGATCGATCGCATCCCCGCTCGCAGCTCGTCCACACAGAGCTGGACGCATTCGTCATAGCTCTCCGGCAGAGCGACCTTCTCCTTCGCTGGAGAACGGACCTCGTCCTGGCTGCCGATGCTCAGGTAGCGCCAGGGCCGCACCCGGTGGATGCCCTCGTAGCCGGTGTTGTCCGACTCGACGGTGATCTTCATCGTGTGCCACAGGGGCAGCGAGGGCTCCGGGCGCACGCGCAAGCCGAGGCGATCCATGTACTCAGCGATCAGGTGCGGGTTGTTCGCCACGAAGGTATAGCCGTCGGCACTCGCGTGATAAAGCGGGGACAAGCCCAGCTCGTCCGACCCGAACTCGCATTCCTCGTCACCGACGACACCGTGAGAATACACCCCGTAGTAATTCGAGCGAGGAGACAGGTCTGAGGTTTCCTCGGGCCCCAACAAGTACCCGTGGAAGATCCGGACTCCGCTCGTGCGAACCTCCGCGCACTCCTCCGGGAACTCGGCCTCGTACGAGTAGCAGTCCACGAGTCGACGACCGCTCGGCGACCGGAATCGGAACTCCGAGCGATAGCCAGGCTGGAAGAACGGCGCGGGCAGCGACTCCCGACGAACGCCCGCGACCGGGCCCAGATCGCCTTGTTGGGACGAGACGACGATGAAATGCAAAGCAAGCTCCCTCAGTAGTCTTGTCGCGCAGCACGTCTCTGGGCACCGCTCGCGGCGGTCACACGCGAGACAGCCTCCGGGTCCGCCGCCTCACGAGTTCTCCGTCTCTATCCTCAGCGCGGTGCTGACGGAAGCGCGCGTCTCGATAGGGAAGCTGAACCCGAGAGACCACACCGGCTCCAGCTGATGGTCCGTCCGTGATCGCCAACCACGTAACGGCACATCCTGGCCTCGCACGGGCGAGACCAGTGAACCAGGCCCGCTGATCACGAGTCTGATGGGCCGCGTGGCCCCGGGCGTGGAGAACACGACGACGCCGTCGACGCTCTCGAGCTCGAAGTGACCGGCGACGTTGAACCACAGGGTCCCGGTCCGAGCCTCCGGTGCCTGGGAGAACACGGAGTCCTTGAGCAGGAGCTCGCGTCCTGGCCGGTACACCACCCGGCGGCGGTGGATGTAGTCCGTGTGGTGCACGCGTGCCGACAGATCGAAGACGCCGCCCTCCTCCCGGCACTCGCCCATGGCGCTCCCGTACGGGGCGCGCGGACGTCGCTCCTGGTTCCGGCCGTCCAGCGCGAGCGTGTTGTGCGCGACAGTGCTCTCGACGTACTGCCGCTCGGGCGAGGCATAGTAGAAGCCCTCCTCGCGCAGCGGCGAGTCCGCCGGGAGCAGATCGCCGTAGCCGAACCTGCCCGCATCGGTCAGGATCTGGTGTCCGCGGTCATACCAGACGACGTTGAGGTCGTCCGCGTGCTTGTGCGCTCGCGAGTGGAAGGCTGCGCTGAAGGCCAGGTATCCGCTCTCTCGCAGGTCGCCGGGCCGCTCGGGCTGGGGCGACCGGACGAACGCGTATCCCCCTTGCGCATACACGGCGAGCTCCGCCGAAGGCCTCGTGCCGCGAGCGGTGTCGGAGACGATGTAGCGCGTCTCCGGATCGATCGAGTCGGCGTTCGGAACAACCATGAGCCGCTCCGGGGAGTCCCCGAACTGCACGAGCGTCCCGTCGGGCTGGATCATCCAGCCCAGGACCTGCGCCGCCCGGACGAGCCTCTCCTCGATCTCGGGGTCGTCGATCAGTCCGTCGTTGACGGCCTGCTCGAAGGACTTGAGCAGCATCCGGTGATAGTCAGGCGAGTGCTCGAGGTGCACACCGTCGGCGGCGAACTGCGTCGTCGCGATCCGCGCGAGCCGCTCACGACCTTCTCGCCCCGTCGCTCCCGCGTCGGGGAACATCCACGCGTACTTGGCGGCGTGGAGCTGAGCGACGGCACAGTAGAAGCCGTGGTTGTTGTTCGGGTTGTAGGCCCGATCCTTGTGCAGCTCGTCGAGGTGCCAAGCGACGGCGTCAGCCAGGACCACGGTGTCGTCGCGCAGCTCAGCGAATCGCGCCGCGCGAAGAGTCAGGCCGACGAGGCGGGGCGTACGAAGGGACTGGGACATGTCGTACCAGACCATCGGGTCGTCGCCCTCTGGCGCGTTCCGGTGAATACGCAACCAGCTGCCCGCGATCCTTACTGCTTCCTCGAGCCAGAACGTCTCGCCCGTCTCGTCGAACGCTCGGATCAGCGGATCCATGAACTCCCAGGCGTGGAGCCGGAATCCCCACGAACGGTGCTCGGCGCCATACCGCGACCAGTCGTCGATCCGCGCGACCGGCACCGGATCGAAGTTCTCGTAACGCCAACCTTCCTCGAGGATGGAGCTCGCGGACTGGCGGAACTCGTCTATCGAATACCAGCCCTTGCCCTTGATCGCCGGGACGTCGGCCGTCGCGAGTCCTTCGAGCAGCTCCCCAGGATTGATCCCTCTCTCCTGGAGGTCGAGCTCGCTCTCGATCACCATGTTCTTGGGTCCGTCATAACCGAGCTCCCGGTAGATGCGGTAGTACTCGTTCACGTTGCTGTCCCACGACCGGTGGTTGCGGACCCAGCGCGCCGCCCTACCACCGAGCTCACGGCGCCGTTCCGTGTCACAGAGGGCGAGCAGCTTTCGCGCAAGGTCGTCGGGCGAGCCGGCGTGAAAAGTCTCGACGACACCGGACTCGTCCGCGATCTCTCGCAAGGCCCCGACGTCGGAGAGGACGACGGCCCGACCCGTCGAGAACGCCTCGAACGGCTTGAGGGGCGTCACGAGATCGGCGACCTTCGAGGGCTTTCTCGGGACGACGAACACATCGATCAGGCCGTAGTACCGCAGGACGTCCTCGTGCGGCACACGCCCCGTGAAGAACACGTTCTCGATGCCCTTGGACTCCACGAGACGCCGGAGCGTCGGAAGGAACCCACCGTCTCCCACGAGCAGGAGGCACATCGGTTGGTGGGAAGCGGCGCTCGCCAGCTGGAAGGCCTCGATCAGCGTGTCGATCCCCTCGTACTCGACGATCGAGGAGATGTACCCGACGACGAGAGCGTCCCGAGGAAGCCCCACCTCGTCAGCCAGTGCGTGGTCGCGCTCCTGGACCGGGAAGCTCGTGGCCTCGACGGCGTTCGGGACGATCGACACGCTGTCGTCTGCGATCATGCCCGCTGCGGAGTCCACGATGTGTTCCCGCATGACCTCAGCGAGAGTGAACACGTGGTCGGGGAGCGTCCGGGCAACCTCCTCCGCATGCTTGCGCAGGTCGTACGCGGCGGGCCTTCCGTACATCGCGAAGAGTGTCTCTTCGTGGCCCGTCCATCCGTTCGCGGTGATCGTCCGTGAGAGCCATGACTCTTCCCAGAACCCGCGGGACTCGTACACGGTCGGGATCGAGTTCGCGCGTCCCACGGCGGTCGCGATCAGTGCGTTGAAGAAGTCGGAGTGCGCGTGCAGGAGGCTGGGACGTACCCGCTTGACGAGCCGGTCGAGCGCGATGATGTTCTGGCGCAACCACTCGTCGACCAGCGTCTCGTTCCGGGCCGGGCCGGCGAGCACGTAGTAGTCGATCCCCTCGTGGCGGTAGTGCTCGGTCTCCTCGACGACACGATCGGTGACACCGGACTGACCGACGACGACAACGGGAAGCCCCTTCTTCGCCTGGGCCATGGCCGTGTACTGCGTGCGCAGCGTGTACCCGGTCTGGGTCTCGGGAAGGACTCGCCCCACCATGTGGAGGACGGGACCGCCCGGATCGCGTGCATCGACCTCAGCCAGGTCGACGCTCACCAGGGTCGGGTTCGTGAACAGCTCGATCTCGTGCCGGATCTTGTCGAGCGCCTGGCTGTCCGTGTCCCGTCCGGACCTCTGCGCCACCTCCGCGATGCACCGCTCGGCGAGATCCCAGTACCCCGTGCCCCGGTAGAAGCGGTAGAGACGACGCAGCGTCGCGAGCTTCTGCTGACGGAGGAGCCCGAAATCCTCGATCAACGGACGCAGCTGGAGCAGCTCACCGCGTTCCAGGTAGTCCTGGAACAGATCCGTTGCTTGGTCGACCGGGAGAACCCGCCGGGGATCACGACCGAGCTGGAGGGCAGTCTCGAAAGCGACTCGGCGCACGTTGCGCACATCCGAGCTGAGCGACTCGACGTCGGAGCTGATCGGTTCGAGGAAGCCTGCGGGGACGCGGCGCCGCAGGACCTTGAGATCCTTCCCGACGGTCGTGACGCTCGTCGTGAGCGCCGACAGGTCGCTCCTCGTGGCCCCCGCCTGGGCCTCGAGCCTCCTGGCCAGGGTGGAGACCCGATCGCTCGATGCTTGCTGCCGCTCAGCGAGTCGGAGCACGAGCGCGCAGAGCGCGACGACCAGACCACAGCCCAGGAGCGCGGCCGCGAGAGCCACCCACCACGCTCCTGTCACGGTCGCCAGCGCGAGAAGAAGCAGAACCGTCGCTGCCCCGGCCCCGCCGACCACCACGGCCTTCTTGAGATTTCGTCGCACGCGCTATCCTCTCGATCCGTGGCCCGGGCGTCCCGTCCTGCCCCCGAGCGAGCGGTAGACGTCGGAGACTCGTTCGGCGAGAACGCTCCAGTCGCGCTCCGACCGTACCCAGCGCCGCCCCGCGGCCCCGAGCGTGTCCGCGAGCACGTCGTCGTCCAACAGCTGCTCGAGCGCCCGGGCGAGGCTCCCAGGATCACCCTTGGCGTGCAGCAGGCCTGTCACCCCGTCGTCGACGATCTCCGCGAGAGCCTTCACGTCCGACGCGACGACTGCTTTGCCCATGGCCATGGCCTCGAACGGCTTCAGCGGCGACACCATCTCACACACGGGAAGGGGCAGCCGCGGGAAGGGCGCGATGTCGACGAGCGAGTAGTAGCGTTCGACCTCGTGGTGCGGGACGCGGCCGGTGAACGTCACGAGCTCACCGAGGCCCCGCTCGACGGACTCTCGCTCGAAGCGCGCGCGCTCGGCTCCGTCGCCCACGACCAGCACCCGGAAGTCGGCGCGCCGGGCCGCGAGGAGCTGGACCGCCTCGAGCAGCAGCCCGATGCCCTCGTAGTCGAGGACGGAGCCGACGTACCCGATCACTCGCAGCCCGTCGAGCCCTAGCTCCCGAGAGAGCTCGACGTCGCGAGGAAGCGGTTCGAAGCGCGAGGCGTCGACACCGTTCGGGACGACCGTGATCTTGGAGTCGTCCACGCCTCGAGAGACGAGCTCCTCCTTGAGAGCGGCGGTGATCGTCAGGACGTGGTCGGCTGCCTGGGCCGCATCCGTCTCCAACCGCTTCATCACACGGAAGCGGTCGCTGTACGCCCAGCCCGGGTTGCGGGAGGCTCGCGTGATCTCCCACAACCCACGCACCTCGTACACCGACGGGACGCCCAGTCGTCGTGCCGCGCTCACTGCTGCCAACCCGTTCACGTGGTTCGAGGCTCCGTGGATGACGAACGGGTGCACCGCTCGCGCCCGCCGCACGACCGCGTCGGCGTAGGTCGCGACATACTCCCTCACCGGGTCCATCGAGACCGGCCCGTCGGAGGTCCGGAAGTAGGACACGTCGTCGACCAGCTCGTGCTCGTGCGGTTCCGTGCCGGTGACCTGCGCGAGGTCGTACGGGAAGCCCGGCCGAGTCAAGGCGTCGACGTCCCATCCCGACCGGATCATGCCCGTGAGCAGCCCGTGCGATCGCGTCGCGTACCCGTTCGACACGTGGGGCAGGGACCCGTGGAGCAGGTACAGCGCCTTGTCCGCGCGGGGCGGGTATGTGGCGTCCTCGCGGTCGGGCAGCGTGAATCCGTCGCGGAGGATCGACGCGTTCAGCGCCGAGACGGCGGACTTCCTCTGGCTCGCCTCCAGCTTGCTCCTCGCCCAGGGGTCGTCCGGCCTGACGGCCAGGTAGAGGCGCAGGGCGGCGACGGTGGCAGCGAGGTCCTCCCGGGCGGAAGCGCGGCGAACTGCCCGGCGGATGGCTTCGACGGGATAGTCCTCCACCGCGATCTCGGCGAGCGCGTCGCGGGCGGCCTCGATTCGACCTCGGGCGAGAGCGTGCACGGCACGCGCCACGCTTCGGTCTCGTGGTGGCAGCTGCTCCTCGTGCCAGGAAGCGGCGTTCCCCCCCGCACGTCCCGGCCCGCTGTCCTCCGTCCGTTCGAGCAGGACGACGAACCGGGTGAACGGGTCGGGGCTGTCGGCCAGGATGTCGAGGAGCCGGCGGTGCTGGTGAGCGATCGCGAAATCGAGCATGCCCCGGTGCTTGCCGGGGAGGCCGGACGCGCGCTCCGCAAGGTGATCGAGGAGGGTCACGAGGCTCGCCGAGCCGACCTTCTGCAGCCGTGCGGTGTCGTGGTACAGCTCCAGAGCCACGAGGTTGGACGGCTCGAGGTCAAGGGCGTTGCGCAGTGCGACGAGCGCCGCCTGGGACCTTCCCGTCTCGATGAGCCTCTGACCGAACAGCAACCAGACGTCGGAGGAACCTGGATCCATCAGGAGAGAGCGCCGGAGACTGTCGAGCGCGTCCTCCCGGTCGCCACGTCGCCACTGGGCGCTGCTCTCTGCGCGCATCCCCTGCGCGTCCGCACGGAGCGCCTGGGCTCCTGACTCGGCGGTGGACCGGACCAGCCGAGCGCCGAACCGCGTCCGTGCGACGCGCTGCAGCACCCGCCGACCGAGGCGACTCGTCCTCCGCGTGGACGCTCGGCTCAACGAAACACGCCGCGTGTGTCGATGACGATCTTCTCCCGCAGACGCATCCGCTGGCGATCGGCGTCCTTGAAATCGGTGTGGTCCACGAGAACGAGAACGATGTCCGCCTCGCCGACCGCGCTGTCGAGGTCACTGAGCTCGACACCTGGCCGTCCGGCGAGAACAGCCGGCAGCTCCTCGATGTGCGGCTCGACCGCGCAGATCGTCGCGCCCGCGATCTCTTCCGCAAGGCGGACCGTGATCGCGAGCGCGGGCGACTCGCGCAGGTCGTCGATGTCCGGCTTGAAGGCCAGGCCGAGCACGGCGATCCGCGGCGCGTCGAAGCGGTCGGCATAGGTCTTGACCTGCGAGATCACGTAGTCCGGCTTGGCATCGTTGACCTCGCGTGCCGTCCGGATGAGCCGTGCCCGCTCCGGCACGGCGTCGACGATGAACCACGGGTCGACCGCGATGCAGTGGCCACCCACGCCCGGGCCGGGCTGGAGGATGTTCACACGCGGGTGGTGGTTCGCGAGCCGGATCAGCTCCCACACGTCGATCCCGAGGTCGGCGGAGATGAGCGAGAGCTCGTTCGCGAACGCGATGTTGACGTCGCGGTACGAGTTCTCCACGAGCTTCGCCATCTCGGCGGTGACCGCGTCGGTCAGCAGGATCTCACCCTGGCAGAACACCTGGTAGAGCTCCCTGGCCCGCTCGGCGGCGTCTGCCGTCAGACCACCGACGATGCGGTCGTTCGTGACGAGCTCGATCATGACCCGACCCGGGAGCACTCGCTCGGGGCAGTGCGCCACGTGGATACGGGCGCGCCCCTCGGACCCGTCGAGCGACAGGTCGGGGCGCGCGGCGAGGATCCAGTCCGCCATCTGCTGCGTCGCCTGGGGCGGCGACGTCGACTCGAGGATCACGAGAGCCTCGGCAGCGAGGTGCGGTGCGATGGCCTCGGCCGCGGCCTGGATGTAGGAGAGATCCGGCTTGTGCCCGTCGGTGAACGGCGTGGGGACCGCGACGATGAACGCGTCGGCCTGCTCGGGTTTCGTCGCTGCGCGCAGCGTGCCCTGGGTGACGGCGCCGGCGACGTAGGTCGCGAGGTCGGGCTCCACGAAGGGCACGTCGCCACGGTTCACCGCTTCGACGGTGCGCTCGTTGACGTCCACGCCGATGACGTCCACGCCGTTCGACGCGAGGATCGCTGCCGTCGGGAGCCCGATGTAGCCGAGCCCCACGACGCACACGCTGGTGCTGCTCATGTTCCCCCTCAGATGAAGGCGTGCCGGTCGGCACGACCGTAGAACTGGACCTCGCCGCTCGCGAGCAGCTCGGCGTCGGACACGTCCCAGGTGTGCGCAGCCCCTGAGCGCACCTGGACGAAGTTGAAGCGGTCCGTGGCGAAGACGCGAGCCCCGGCGTCCACCGCCGACCGGAGGAAGCCGGTGTCCTCGCCCCGCGCCACCGAGGCGAACTTCACCCGCTCGGCAAGGCCTCGGGTCGCGACGATCGTCGGGCCCATGACGAAGTCCGTGTACCGGTGCTCCCGCTCGGCGAAGCGCAGCAGCGTCGCGTCGAGCGAGGCGACGTACAGGTAGTGGGCATGCTTGCCCACGATCTCGGCGCCGGAGTAGGCCAGGGCGTCGAGCTGGTCGGACAGGTAGTGCTCGCCGTACAGGTCGTCGTCGTCCATCTTCGCGACGACGTCACCGTCGGACGCGGCGACGAGGCGGTTGAGGCACTCCCCCAGCGACACGTCGTCACCGGCCGTGCGGAGCACGAGGTCCTCGATGCCGGCCTCCTTGGCGCGCAGCCGCACGTCCGCCTCGTGCACGGCGAACCCGTGCGTGAGGAGCGCGAGCTGCACGTCGACGTCGCGCTGCGCGCCCACGGTTCGCAGCACGTGGTCCAGCTGGCCCGGGCGGTTGGTCGAGACCAGGGCAGAGACGCTCGGGCGAGCGACCGTCGCCGAGCCGGCCAGCCCGACGTCGTGCAGCACGCGCTGGACCCGCGCCCCGTACGTGTGCTCGCGCCAGATCCGCCGCTGCCCCCGGTGCGTGGCGCGGTCGCGCAGCTCGCGCGAGCGGACGAGCGCACGGATCGTGTGCGCCGCCTCGGCGCGCTCCCCGACGACGAACACCTCGTCGGGCGGGAAGAACTCGCGGATGGCCGCGCTCGGCGTCGTCACCACGGGCGTGCCGCATGCCGTGATCTCGAAGACGCGGCGCGCGCACATGCTCGGCGAGTCGACGACCGAGCTCACGTTGAGGAACACCTTGTACTCGCGGTACGCGGTGAGCATGCGGTCGTAGTCGAGCGACCCGACGACGCACGACCCGAACGGCTCCGGGAACTGGTACCGCTCGTCCCCGCCCCGGAACCGGGAGAAGATCTCGAGACCGTGCTGCATGCGCGGCGAGACGTCGACGGCCGCGCCGAGCAGCAGGTCCATCTGCGCCCGACGCTCCGGGTACTTGTGCGCGAAGTACATGCCGCCGAACGCGACGTCGCCCGAGGGCCCGTCGCCGTGCGCGCGCGCGGGGTTGTGGATCGCGGGCTGCGCCCCGAACGCCAGGACCCCCACGCGGTCGTGGCCCAGCCGCTCGCGGTACGCGTCCACCCGCCCGACGTCGGTCGTGTACACGTGGTCGAACAGCGCCGCCGCGTCGAGGAAGTCCTCGAAGTGCGCCGGGTCCTCCTTGTTCCAGAAGACCGTGGGCACGCCGCGCTCGCGGCACGCGGCGACGAGCTCGACGAACGCCGGACGCGGGGCCGACGTCCCGGTGAGGTGGTACTGCCAGGCGCCCCCGTTCCCGTTCCACGCGGACTCGACGAACAGCAGGTCCAGCCCGGGACGACCGTCGCGCTCGCGGTCGAGCTCGTCGCGCCACGACGTCGGGGTGAGGACGACCTGGTCCCACTCGAACCCGAGGGCGAGCCGGGAGAAGTCGTCGAGGACGACACCGACGCGCAGGTCGGGGCGGGCAGCCGGACGGTCCGAGACCGTCCAGGGCTCGAAGGTCACCCCGTGGTCGGAACGGCTCGCCCCCGAGGAACCCGCGAGCCGCGGCACGCCGCGTCGACGAACATAGGTGCGGAACTGGGACAAACCGCCCCGACGAAGGTGCCAGAAGGCTCTGCGTGCGTCATCGAGGCGAGAGCCCCCCCGTGCGTCCATGCCACCGTCTCGTCCGTTCGCAGCCGGCGCTCACGTCGTACTCCGGCCGCGCACATAGTACCGCTGTGCCGGTACTGCGGGAGCACCGGTCCGAGGCGCCGGTCAGGGCACGTACGCGACGACGACGTCGCCCTCCCCGTCCACGACGACGGCCCCGGTGCCGTGCGGGACGAACACGGACTCCCCCCGCACGAGCCGCGTCCCGGGCTCGGCCTCGGCGTCCGCGCGGCGCTCGGCACCGGCGTCCGCCCGGGGCGCGGCCGTGAGCGCCACCGCGCCGTCGAGGCACAGCACGACGCGCGGGCCGGCGGCGGGCAGGGCCACCGCTCCGGCGACGCGGCCTGCCCGGAGCGCGAACTCCGCGACGGGCGGGCGGTAGGCGACGAGGCCGCTGCCGTCGTCGACCAGGCGCGGGCGCGCGGCGGGGCCCGGTGTGCACGTGGCGCACTCGAGCAGGGCGTCGACGTCGACGAGCTTGCTCGTCAGCCCGGCCCGCAGGACGTTGTCGGAGCTCGCCATGATCTCGACGGCGCACCCCGACAGGTACGCGTGCACGTGCCCCGAGGGGACGAACATCGACTCCCCGGGCTCCAGCGTGACGCGGTTGAGCATGAGCGACACGACGGCGCCCGGGTCGCCCGGGTGCTGCTCCGCGAGCGCGAGGACGGTCGCGTCGGCGCGGCGCGACGTGCGTCGGCCGCCCGGCGCGGGCACCGCCGGCTCGCGCTCGGCGCGGGCCCGCACGGACGCGACGGTCAGCGCGAGGTCGTCCGCGACGTCGGGCTCCGCGCGGGCGTGGAGCGCGAGGGTGAACGCCTCGCGGACGCCCGCCTCGGTGGGGCGGGCGCGCAGGGTGTCACGCATCCGTCCGGCGAGCGCGCCGTCGAGCCCGTCGAGCAGCTCGAGGATGCGCGCGGGCCGGCGGAATCCGGAGAGGCCCTCGAAGCGGGAGACCGCCACGACCATCTCGGGCTTGTGCTGGTCGTCGTGGAAGCTGCGCAGCGGCGAGTCGCGCGCCACGCCCTCCCGGTTCTCGCGGTTGAACCCCTCGCGGGCGCGGTGCGGGTGCGGGTGGACCTGGAGCGAGAGCGCGCGCTCGGCCGCGAGCACCTTGAGGAGGTACGGCAGCCGGGGCCCGTACTGGTCGAGCACGCGCTGGCCCAGCACCCCCGCCGGGTCCGCGCGCACCAGGTCCGCGAGCGTCGTGCCCGTCGCCGTCGCCGCGCCCGGGTCCGCCGTCCCGCCCGGGCGGGCGGCGCCGTCGGGCACGACGCGCGACGGCGCGAGCGGGTGCGCCCCCATCCACAGCTCGGCCGCCGGACGACCGTCCGGTGCCACCCCCAGGAGGTCCTGGATCGCCGACGTCGAGCCCCAGTCGTACCGCTGGACGGTGTTCTCCAGGCGGTAGAACGCGGGCGGACGAGCGCCGGGGAGGGCGTCGTCCACCGACGCCTCCCCCGACCGCTCGTCCGCCGCGCTCGTCATGGGCCGAGCCTAGAGGCCCAGGGCGTCCCGGATGGGGCCGAGGAGGAAGTACACGACGAACATCGCCGCCGCGACCCACATCAGCGGGTGGATCGCCCGGACCTTGCCGAGCGCGAGCTTGATGAGCACGAAAGCGAGGAAGCCCGCCCCGATGCCGTCCGCGATCGAGTACGTGAACGGCATGACGATGATCGTGAGGAACGCGGGGATGCCGATCTCGACGTTCTTCCAGGAGATGCCGGCGATCTGCGTCATCATGAGGAACCCGACGAAGACGAGCGCGGGCGCCGCGGCCTCGTACGGCACGAGCGCGACGAGCGGCGACAGGAAGGTCGCGAGCAGGAACGCGATCCCCGTGACGACCGACGCGAGGCCCGTGCGGGCACCCTCGCCGGCGCCCGTCGTCGACTCGACGAAGCTCGTGTTCGACGACACGGACCCGGCACCACCGGCCGCGGCGGCGATCGAGTCGACGACGAGGATCGCGCGCGAGCGCGGCGGGACGCCCTCGGCGTCGTTGAGGCGCGCCTCGGCGCCGACGGCGACCATCGTGCCCATCGAGTCGAAGAAGTCCGCGAGCAGGAGCGAGAACACCAGCAGGATCACGGTGACGGTCGCGATGTTCTGGAACGAGCCCAGGAGAGAGAACTGGCCGAGGAGGCCGAAGTCCGGGACCTGCACGACGCCGTCGAACGTGGGCGCGTTGAGGTTGAAGCCGTCCGGGTTCGAGCCGTCGGGGGCCTTCGCGCCGATGTGGAGCGTGTTCTCCAGCACGACGGCGAGCACGGTCGCCGTGAGGATCGCGACGAGCAGGGCGCCCTTGACCTTGCGGACCCACAGCACGATCGTCAGCACGAGGCCCACGACGAACACGAGGATCGGCCACGTGCCGAGGTTGCCGAGCGCGAGGAGCGTGCCGCTGCCCGCGGTGACGAAGCCCGCGTTGACGAGGCCGATGAGCGCGATGAACAGGCCGATGCCGACGCTGATGGCGGTCTTCAGCTCGAGCGGCACCGCCCGGAAGACGGCCTCGCGGAACCCGGTCAGCACGAGCACGAGGATGATGAGGCCCTCGATGACGACGAGGCCCATCGCGTCCGCCCACGTGACCCCGGGCAGCGACGCGATCGAGTACGCGACCACCGCGTTGAGGCCGAGACCGGCCGCGAGACCGAGCGGGAAGTTCGCGAAGACGCCCATGGCGAGCGTCATGACGCCCGCGACGAGCGCGGTGGCCGCGGCGATCTTGCCGAAGTCGGGCTCGGCACCCCCGCCGAGGAACTGGCCCGTGCCGTCCTGGACGGTCCCGATGATCAGCGGGTTCAGCACGATGATGTAGGCCATCGCGAAGAACGTCACGAGACCGCCGCGGATCTCGGTGCCGATCGTCGAGCCGCGCTCGGTGATCTTGAAGAAGCGGTCGATCGCGCCGCGCGCAGGCGCGGGGGCGTGCTCGTCCTCACGGACGGAGGTGGGGGTGGACATGGGGAGAATGCTGCCAGAACCGTGTGACCGCGCGGTAACGCGCCGGACACGGTCGGGCATCGCCCGTCGGGGTCGTCCGCGCACGTCAGGCCGCGCCGACGGCGTCGAGCGCCGCCCGGGGTGTGCTCGACGCCACGTCCGCCGCCCCGGGTGCCGCGCCGTCGTCGTGCGCGCGGGGTGCGCCGTGACCGTGCCCGAGGGACTCCGCCGTCGCGAGGTCGGTGACGCTGCGCGGCGCGCCCGAGGCGAGCTGGACCGCGTGCAGCACGTCGAGGATCGCGCTCGCCCGCTCCCCGGCCGGGCCGGCGGGGACGCCGTGCACGACCCGGGCCGGGTGCAGCAGGTCGACGACGGCGTGGCCCGGCCGGTGCTCGTCCGGCACCCAGGCGACCGTGGCGGGGACGCCGTCCGCGGCGAGGCACGCGGCGAGCAGCTCGGCGGTGCCCGCGGGGACGCGGGCGCGCCCGACGACGAGGTCGCCCGGGCCGAGGTGCGGGGCGAGGCCGTCGAGCGCGTCCCGCAGCGTCGCGACGCGCGCCGCACCCCCGGCGTCGGGCGCGGACCCGGCGCCGACGCAGAGCAGGTGCACACGCGCCCCGGCCACGGCCGTGCGGTCGGTCGTCGGGCGCAGGCGCCCGCTCACGAGGCCGAGCGCGAGGAGCCGGGGCAGCCGCGGCTCAGCGGCCCTGGGCCCAGCGCGGAGCGCGGCGAGCGCGCGCGGGTCCGGGTCGAGGAGCACGACCTCGTGCCCGGCGGCGGCGAGGCAGGCCGCGTGCAGGACGCCGCGCCGACCGCCTCCCGAGACCGAGACCCGCACGACGCACCTCCTCCTGCCCGCCCCGACATCCCGGCCGGGCCTCAGTAGGCCCCGGAGCCGGAGAACACCGCGCGCGCCGTGCGCGCGAGGATGAGGAAGTCGCCGAACATCGTCCAGTTCTCCACGTAGTACACGTCGAGGCGGACGCTCTCCTCCCACGACAGGTCCGACCGGCCACCGACCTGCCACAGACCCGTGAGACCGGGCTTGACCAGGAGCCGACGACGGACCTTCTTCTCGTACTTCTGCACCTCGCGCGGCAGCGGGGGCCGCGGGCCGACGAGGCTCATGTCGCCGCGCAGGACGTTGAAGAGCTGCGGCAGCTCGTCGAGCGAGTAACGGCGCAGCACCCGGCCGACGGGCGTCACGCGCGGGTCGTCACGCATCTTGAACAGCAGGCCGGAGCCGTCGTTCTGCTCCTCGAGCTGCTCGACCTCGCGGTCGGCGCCGACGCGCATGGAGCGGAACTTGAACATCGAGAACGTGCGGCCGTTGCGCCCGACGCGCTCCTGGCGATAGAGGACGGGACCGCGGCTCGTGAGCCGGACGGCGAGCGCGACCGCGACGAGCACGGGCAGCGCGACGAGCGTGATGAGGGCCGCGCCCGTCCAGTCCACGACCGACTTCACGGCGAACTTGGGCCCCGTGAAGCGGGGCGCGTCCACGTGCAGGAGCGAGACGCTCTCGGCGGGCGTGATGGTGATGCGGGGACCTGCGACGTCCGCGAGCTCCGCCGTGAGCATGAGGTCGACGCCGTACGGCTCGAGCTCCCAGCCCAGGCGGCGCACCACCTCGGCCGTGATGGCGTCCGAGCCGGAGACCGCGACGACGTCCGCGCCCACACGGGTCGCGACCTCGCCCGCGTGCCGGAGCTCGCCGAGGACCGGCACGCCGTGGATCTCCTCCCCCGCGCCGAACCCGCCCGACGGGACGCACACGCCGACGACGCGGTAGCCCGACTCGTCGCGGGAGTTGAGGTCGCGGATGAGGCGCTCGGCCTGGTCGCGGTGCCCGATCGCGAGCACCGCGGACCGCATGCCGCCGTGGGCGCGCTGACGGTGCAGCCACTGGCGCCAGGCGTACCGGCCCGCGAGCAGCCCGGCGAGACCGAGCGGGAAGGCGAACGCGAGGTAGCCCCGCGTCTCCGGGAAGCGGAGCAGGAAGGCGAGAACGGCGAGCACCGCGAAGAGGCGCCACGACGCGTCGAAAACCCGGTGGTACTCCGTGGGCCCGCTGCCCATGACGCGAGGGTCGCGCGTCCGGCTGGCCACGAGGGACACCGACCAGGCCACGCCCACGAGCACGGACAGCACCACGTAGGGGACACGGGCCCGGCTCACGGGCTCGTCGATCACGGCGTCCCAGCGCAGGAAGTAGGCGACCAGCACGGCCACGACGATCACGACCGTGTCGGTGACGAGCAGCCGACGGCGGTACGCGACCTCCCAGCCCTGCGCGGCGAACGCGGCCCGTGCTGCACGGATGCGTGCCGCGGGCGACGCGGTGAGAAGGGTGCGCAGACCTCGTCTCGTGTCGTCGGTGACGCTGTGGGACATGCGTCCACCTCCGGTCGGCTCCACACCCTGCATGGCGACTCATCCTAGGTTCGAGAAAGTGCGATAACGAGGGTTAACGAGGGCTTTCACCCGGGTGAGAAGGCGTTCCGGACGACCGCTGTCCGGAAGGTCCCGAGCCGCAGGATCCTGCGGTTCTCACGTCGACTGCATGTCGCGGAGGAATTCACTGGACAGGTGTCCAGGTCTGGCGTTCCGCAGCACGCGACGCAGCGTACGGAGAAGGCGTGAGGGAGTTCCCACCCACAGACCGGGGCGGTTCGAGCTGGACGGGCGACCACGAGCGGGAGAGCGTGGCGGGCCGCTTGCATCGTAGCGCGCGGTTGCGGGTGCTCCGGACGTGTGCTCACACCAGAAGGAGAAGAGACGCAGGTCACGCGTGTGACGCGCCGTGGGGGTGAAAAGAGCGGCCCGTCGCTACGATGCTCGGGTGCCCTCGGTCGTGACCCTCCTCCTCCACCCCGAACGCCGGCGCCCCGACCCGGCGCCCTGGCGGGTCGACCTGCGCGTCGTCATCCTCGCCGGCATGGCGCTCTGGACGGTTGCGCTCGTCGTGTGCGCCGTCCTGCTCGCCACCGGGACGCTCGCGCCCCGCGCGGTCGCGACGTGCGCCGTCGGCCTCGCGCTCGGCGCTCTCGGCCTCGTCTGGGAGCGGCGGAACCGGACCCGCTACCGCGCGTCCGCCGACGACTGAGGGGCGTCCCAGGCCGTCCGCGCCACCGTGCCCTGCGCCCCGCGCGGGTCGCGGAGCACCTCTTCGAGCACGTGCCGTGCGCCGTGACGTCCCGCGACCACGGCGAGTGCCGCCGCGAGCCCTGCCGGGCCGGTCGCGTGCACGACGACGCCCGCTCCCCCACGACCCTCGACCCACCACGGGACCGCGACCCCGTCGACGCGGAGGTCGTCGTGCCGTTCCCAGGTGCGTGGCAGGGGCGCACCGACGACGGCCACCACCTCGGCCGGGACGTCCTCGCGGTGCCCGGCGGCGTCCGGCGCCGGAGCGGTACCGGTGACCGTCGCGACGTCGAGCAGGTCCGCGACGTCCTCGACCAGGTCCCGTCCGGCGGGCACGAGCGGGCGCAGCGGGGCCCACATCGGGTCCGGGGCCACCGCGACGTCGTCGGCCGGCGCGACGACGACCGCCCCGCCGTGCAGCGCGGGCACCCGCCCGGGGGGCGGGTCGAGCCGTACCCCGCGCCCGGCCAGCGTCTCCAGGGCGCGCCACAGGGCCAGCGCCGCCCGGGCGTCGACCCGTGATCCGACCGGGGGCAGCCCGTCGAGCAGGTCGGCCCACTCCTCCGGGTCGAGCTCGGCGAGGTCGTGCACACCCCCGACGGCGGCGAGCGACGCGTCGTCGAGCCCCGCCACCTCGGGCGGTGCCGGACGCAGGAACGCGGCGGCCGGGCCGCCGTCGAGCGCGAACGGCCCGCCGAGCTCCTCGCGCAGCCACCACGCCGTGTACGAGCGCGCCGCCGTCGTGCGCCCGCCCTCCGCGCGCACAGGCGTGAGCAGCGCCTCCCGCGCCGCGGGGTCGCCCGCGAGCCGGGCGAGCACGTCGGGCCACGCGTGTTCGGCCACCGCGTCGAGGTCCGCGACGGCGAGCACGTCCCCCACGTACGCCTCGGGGCCGAGCGTCGCCGCGAGGTGCTCGAGGTACCCGGCCCAGTCGGAGAGCCAGCCCTCGGGCGCGTGCGGGTCCAGGTCGGGCTCGTCGTCGTCCGACGTGGGCGTGAGGACGTCGCGCACCCGCAGCACGGTCGGCCCCGCCGCCGCGCCCACCGCGCGCAGCACCGGCTCGCCCCAGCGCGCGACGACCCCCGGGTCGACGACGTCGAGCCCGTCGAGCGCGTCCGCCGCCCAGGTGGCCGGCAGTGCGCAGCCACGCGCGGGCGACCAGCCGCCGTCCGTCGTCGGGACCGGGAGCTCGCCCCACCAGAACGGCAGCGCGTCGTCGGGGTCCCGCACGTCGCGCAGCGCGGCGGCGACCAGCGCGAGCAGCCGCTCGACCTCGGGGGCGGGGTCGTCGTCCGCCTCCGCGGCGGCGGCGGCGGCCAGCACGCGCTCGCGCACCGCGCCGTCGGCGAGCACCGCGCGCAGGTCCGTCGCCCGCGCGCCCAGCCGTTCGAGCAGCGGGTGCGCCGCCCGCGGGTCGACGACGCGGAGACCGAGGTCGGCGGCGTCCCGCGCGTCGAGCGTCCCGCCGTCCGTGCCGTCGTCCGTGCCGTCGTCCGTGCCGCCGTCCGTGCCGTCGTCCGGGTCGTCGTCGAGGAGCAGCAGGCCGCGCGCCCCGCGCACGACCTGCCCGCCGAGCAGCGGGACCGGGAGCGCGCCCAGCGCCTCGAGCACCGACCGGTCCCCTGCGTGCGGCGCGAGGGCGTCGTACAGCGCCCGCCAGCGCGCGGGGTCGGCGACGAGCGGGAGGTCGTCCAGGACGTCGGCGAGATCGACGACCTGCGCCCCGAGCGACCGCGCGACCGCGCGCAGCGGTCCCGGCACGTCGACGAGGTGCGCCGCCCCGAGCTCGGCACGCACGCGCGCGTCGCCCACGTCCCCGGCGAGGACGCGCGCCTCGGCGGGCGCGAGGAGCCGCCGCCCGTCCCGGTGCGGCGCGCCGTGCTCGTCGGGCTCGTCGTGCTCCGCGAGGCTCGGCAGGTCCCCCCACGGATCGTCCCGCGTGGGGTCGGGCTGATCGGGCGGCAGGTCGAGCGGGAGGAGCGGCGTGCGGGCCAGGGCCGTCGTCGCCGCCGCGCGGACCGCCTCGTCGACCGCGCTCGTCGGCAGCCCGGTCGGCACGAGCCCGAGCACGTCGGCGCCGCGGTCGGCCGCGAGCGACCCGAGGAGCGCCGCGTACGCGCGACCCGCCTCGTGCGCGACGTGGTCGGTCACGGCGCCCCGCGGGACGTGCCGGCGCGCCGGGTCGAGCGGGAACGTCGCGAGGAGCAGCGCCGGGAACGTGAGCCGCTCGTCCGTCGGGGTGGGGGCGTGCAGCACGGTCGGAGCCGCCGCGTCGTGGGGCAGCGCCCAGGTGACGGACCAGCGGTCGGCGCCACGCTCCTCGACGGGACGGTCCGCGAGGAGCGCGGGGTCGAGCGTCCCCTCGCGTCGCAGCACCGTCCAGCGCTCGTCGACGTCCGCGACCCGGCGCTCCACGACGCCGTCGCCGGCCACGACGACCTCCGTGAGCGCGGGCAGCGCGAGCAGCAGCGGGTCGCCGACGTCCGCGAGCTCGGCCCGCACGGCGTCGAGCGCCGCGTCGTCGCGCAGCTCGACCTCGACCACCGTGTCGTACCCCGGCGGCACCTCGACGCGTGCCGGGAAGGGCAGCCGCAGCACCGGGAGCCGGTCTCCGCGGCCCGCGACCTCGGCGGCGAGGTCCGGGCGGTCCGACAGCACGTCGTCGAGCGCGGCGCGCGTGCGGTCGAGCGAGAGCTCGACGGCACGGTCTCCCGCGCCGACGCGTACGCGGTCCGCGACCGAGCGGACCGCCGCGAAGCCGACCCCGAAACGCCCGACCGTGCGCGGGCCACCGGCTGCACCCGCGCCCCGGCCCGTGGCCGAGGCCCGCATCGCGACGAGCGACGCGACGCCCGCCGCGTCGAGCGGCTCGCCGGTGTTGGCCGCGCGCAGCACCCAGCGCCCGCCGAGGTCGGACGGCGCGTGGAGGCTCAGCCGGAGCCGACCGGGGACGCCCGCGCGGGCGGCGGCGTCGGCCGCGTTCTGCGCGAGCTCGACGACGACCCGCCCCCGGTACGACCCGTGGGCGTGGTCCTCCTCGGTGTTCGCGTCCTCACGCAGGCGCGTCGGCGAGGACCGCCACGCCTCCAGGACCGCACGACGCAGCGCGGCCGTCCCGAAGACGTCCCGCGTCACTCCCGCGGCTCGTCCGGCGCGGCGTCGACGACGGCGTCCGGCGCGGCGTCGGGATCGGGCGCGGTCTCCCCGTCGGCCGGCTCACCGGCCACGGCGGCCTCCGGCGCGGTGGTGACCGACGTCGGGACGTCGGTCACCGGCGTCGGCTCGTCCTGCGCCGCCGGAACCGTCGCCTCCTGGGCGGTCTCGTCCGGGGCGGTCTCCGTCGGCGCGGCCCCGTCCCGGGCCGCCTCCTTCCGGGCGACCGCGGACTCGAGGAGCGTGACGATCTCGACGTGCAGCTCGTCGACGAGCGGGTCCGGGTCAGGCCACTCGCTGCGCTGCGGCTCGACGTCCGTCTCCGAGTGCGCGCCGCAGCCGTGGTCGAGGCTCACGACCTTGCCGTCGTCCGGCGACCACTCGTTCGCGCACACGCCGAAGACCTGGCCGAGGCTGCCCTGGAGCGGCACGAGGAAGCCGCACGACCCGCAGTCGGCCGCGGCGGCCACGGCGCCGCGCGTCGTCGGGCCGCGCGACCCGCGGTACCAGCGCTCCGCGGCCTCGTCGCGGCCCTGCGGCGACAGGACGCGGGCGCGGGCGAGCGCGAGCTCCTCGATCGCGACGACGTCCTGGTCCTCGTCTCCCGTCGGCACGTAGCCCGGCTCGAGGCGGGGGTCGTCCGCGCGGAAGGGCAGCACGTCGCCCGGGCCGACGTCGCCCGGGCGCAGGCGCTCGGACCACGGGAGCCACGACGGCGCGAGCAGCGCACCGTCACCGGGCAGCAGCTCGACCTCGCACACCGTGGCCGTCCGGCCGCGCGGCACGCGCGCGAGCGTGACCGTCCAGTGCCAGCCGCGGTAGCCGCGCATCGTGCACGCGAACCGGTGGGAGATGAGGCGGTCCGCCTCGGCGACGGTGCCGAGGTGCTCCCCCACGTCCTCCGGGCTCTCGGCCACCTCCTGCGCCGCGGCGCGCGCGAGCTCGACCGCGCCCGTGAGCACGGCGTCCCGCGCCGCGCGCGCGGAGACTCCTCGGACGCGCTCCTCTGCGGCTGCCACGGCGGACATCGTCAGGCCTCGATCTCGTCCGCGACCGCGCGCAGGACCGCGGCGACCTTGGTGGCCTTGCCCTTCTCCGGGTAGCGGCCACGGCGCAGGCCGTTGCCGATCCCGTCGAGCTCCTTGATGAGGTCCTCCACGATGACCGCCATCTCGTCCGCCGAGCGACGCTTCGCCTTGACGACCGAGGGCGCCGGGTCGAGGAACGTGACGGCGAGCGCCTGCGGGCCACGGCGCCCGTCCGCGACGCCGAAGTCGACGCGAGCGCCCGGCTTGGGCGCGGGGGCGTCCGCGGGCAGGGCGGAGGCGTGCAGGAAGACCTCGCCGCCGTCGTCGTTGGCGATGAAGCCGAACCCGCGTTCGGTGTCGAACCACTTGACCTTGCCGGTGGGCACGTGAACCTCGTTCGTGCTCGTAGGAACCAGAACCCCCAGGTTACCGGCCACGCGGCGGCAAAGCCGCATCCATACCGTGGGCACGCTCCGGGCGAGCCCCGACGACCGGGCGCGGCACGTCGTCGGCCCGGTCAGCGCGCAGGCGACCGCGGGACCACGCCGGCGTCCGCCCCGACCCGCAGCGCGACGGCGTCGAACCAGTCGGCGTAGTCGGCGACCGTGCGGTGGAGGTGGCCGAAGAGCTCGAACGACACCGTGCCGAACAGGGTCGTCCAGGCCATGAGCGTGCGCACGACGGCCTCGGGCGGGACGTCGGGCGTGGTCAGCCCGCGCGCGCTCACGTACGCGACGGCGGGGGCGACGAGCGCGGCCGCCTCCCCGCCCGACGGCGGTGCGGGCACCGGGCCCTCGCCGTCCGCCCAGGAGTCGGCGACGACCCGGACGAGCGCCCGCACGACGCGCGTCGCGGGCTCGACCGTGTCCTGCGGCGCCGCGTACCCCGGGACGGGGGTGCCGTAGAGCAGCCCGAACTCCCCGGGACGCGCGACGCACCACGTGCGGAGCGCACGGCACGCGGCGAGCCAGCGACCGGGCAGGTCGTCGCGCGCGACGACGGCCTCCGCGGCCTCGACGGCGGCCCCGAGCTCGTCGTAGCACTCGACGAGGAGCGCGGTGAGCAGCGCGTCCCGGCTCGGGAAGTACCGGTAGACGGCGGACGACACCATGCCGACGTCGCGCGCGACGGCCCGCAGCGAGAGCGCGGCGGGCCCGTCGGCGACGAGCCGCGCGCGGGCGGCGTCGAGGATCTCGCGCGTGAGGGTCTCGCGCGCCAGGGCGCGCGCCGTCCGAGGTGCCGTCATCCCGTCAGGGTCGCAGACGAGAGCGCTGACCACCAACGAGAGCGGTGCTCTTGCTTTGTCGTGGCCGCCGTGCCAGGCTGCTGTCGACACGAGAGCACTGCTCTCGGAAAGGAGCCCTCATGTCCAGCGCCTCGTCCTCCCCCGGCCGGCACGTCGTCATCGGCGCCGGCCCGGTCGGCCGCCACGTCGCCGCCGAGCTCGCGGCCCGCGGGTCCCACGTCACCGTCGTGACCCGCAGCGGACGCGACACCGGGATCGCCGGCGTCACGCACCTCGCCCTCGACGCGTCCGACGCCGACGCGCTGAGCCGCGCCGCGGACGGCGCCGCCGTGCTCTACAACTGCGCCAACCCCGGCGACTACACGCAGTGGGAGCGGGTCTGGCCGCCGCTCGCCGCCGCGCTGCTCACCACGGCCGAGCGGACCGGCGCCGTCTACGCGATCACCGGCAACCTCTACCCCTACGGCCCGGTCGACGGACCCATGACCGAGGACCTGCCCGACGCCGCGACCGACCACAAGGGCGTCCTGCGCGCCCGGTTGTGGGCCGACGCCCTCGCCGCGCACCGCGCCGGCCGTGCGCGCGTCGTCGAGGTGCGCAGCTCCGACTTCGTCGGGCCCGGGGTCGGCACCAACGGCCACGTGTCGCGCGTGGTCCCCGCCGCGCTGCGCGGCCGGGCCGTCACGATGATCGGCCGCACCGACCTGCCGCACTCGTTCACCGACGTGCAGGACGCGGCGCGCACGCTCGTCGCGGCGGCCGCCGACCCGAGCGCGCTCGGTCGCACGTGGCACACCCCGAGCAACCCGCCGCGCACCCAGCGCGAGGCGCTGGCCGACGTCCTCGCGAGCGTCGGGCGCCCGCCGGTCCCGGTGCGCTCGCTGCGCGGCCCCGGGCTCGCGGTCGCCGGGCTGTTCTCGCCGCTGCTGCGCGAGCTGCGCGACCTCGCCTACCAGTGGGAGAGGCCCTACGTCCTCGACGACACCGCGGCCCGCGCCCGCTTCGGCATCGAGCCCACGCCCTGGGACGAGGCCTGCCGCCGGACCGCCCGCGGCTGACCGGTGGCGGGTGACAAGACGCGCGATTCGACACGCCATGCGCTGTTCGGCACCTGAGGCTGCCGACGTCCCGCATGCGGTGCCGACCCGCGTCCGCCCTGCCGAAGCGTCTGACCGTCGCGCACAGGCGCCGTCGACCGGAGACCGTCCACAGGACCGGTCCGGACGACCCGCTCGCGCTCCCGGACCGGGCACGCTCGCCCGATGCACGACGACGACCCTCTCGCCCCCGGCGGACCTCGACGACCCGCGTTGCTGCTCGCGGCGGAGCACCCGCCCCAGCTCGTGCGACAGGCCGCGTCCTCCGGGTCCTGGGAGCGGGTGCGCCGGGGCGTCTACCGCGAGACCGGCACCACCAGGAGGATCGGGCCCGCCGACGAGCGCGACCTCGTGCTGGTCCGGGCGACCGCGCTCCATCGCACCCTCCGCGCGGATCACGTCCTCAGCCACACCACCGCCGCCCTCGTCCACGGCCTGCGTCTGTGGACGGCGCCCCGCGACGTGCACGTGGTGCAGCCCTACCGGCGGTCCGGGCGCGCGGACCCCACGGTCGCGAGGCACCTCGGACTCGTCGACGCCGTCGACCGGTGCGTCGTCGGCGGCCTGCCGGTGACGACACCTGCCCGCACCGTCGCCGACTGCCTGCGCACCCTGAGCCCGCTCGAGGGGCTGGTCGTCGCGGACGCGGCGCTCGCGCGGGGTCTCTCCCGCGAGGACGTCGCGGCCTGCCTCGCGCGACAGCCCCGGGCTGCCGGGGCACCTCGCGCCCGGCACGTCCTCCGGCTCGCGGACGCCGGCGCCGAGTCGGCCTGGGAGACGTGGTTGCGGTACCTCGTCCTCCGGCTCGGCCTGCCCCGCCCGTCGACGCAGGTCCCGGTCCGTACCTCGGTCGGTCGGGTCCGCGCGGACCTCGGGTGGGAGCCGTGGCGGCTGCTGCTGGAGTTCGACGGGCTGGTGAAGTACCGCACGACGGGCGACGGCCTCGCTCCCCGTGAGGACCCGGGCCGCGTCCTCGTCGCGGAGAAGCGACGGCACGAGGCGATCGAGGCGACCGGACGTCGCGTGCTGCGGTTCACCGCGCGGGACGCACCCGACGCCGTCCGCGAACGGGTCCTGCGCTGGGTGCCGCCGGACGTCGTGGCGTCGCTGCGCCCTGACCGTCACCTTCCCCCGCTGCGCTGACCGGTCGGCACCCCGGCGGCGGTTCGGCACTCGCAGCACTCTTCGGCACCTCGAGGTGCCGAAGAACGACAGGAGGTACCGAACCGTCAGCACAACCCGCGTAGCATCGTACGGATGGCCACCTCCCGGCCCGAGCGGGCTCCGACGTACAGCGAGTCGCTGCGCCAGCGCGACGACGACGCGCTGGTCGCCCTGCTCGCGGGGCGTCCCGACCTCGCCACCCCCTCCCCCTCGACGCTGCTCTCGCTCGCCGCGCGCGCGATGAACCGCACGAGCCTCGAGCGCGCGCTCGCCGGCCTCGACGAGCTGACGCTGCACGTGCTCGAGTCGGTGCTCGTGCTCGACTCGGTGGGCACGCCCGCGACGGCGGCCGCGGTGGCCCGCGCGACGGGCGTGGACCGCGCGTCGGTCACTGCAGCGCTCGCGCGCCTCGACGAGCTCGCGCTCGTCTGGTCGCCCGGTACGCGCTCGGCCGGGTTCCGCCCGGCGCCCGGGACGGCCGAGGTGCTCGGACCGCACCCCGCGGGCCTGGGCCCGGTCTCCGGCGACACGGGCGGCGCCCCGGCGCCGTCCGTCGACCTGCCCGACGACGCACCGCCGGGCGCGCGCGCCATCCTCGACGCGCTCGCGTGGGGGCCGCCCGTCGGCGTCGCCCCGCGCTCCGACCCGTCCGCACGCCGGGCGACGGCCTGGCTGGTCGAGCGCGGCTACCTCCGCGCGACCGACGAGCGGCACGTCGTCCTGCCGCGCGAGGTGGGGCTCGCGCTGCGCGGCGGCCGCACCCACCGCGACGTGCGCACGACGCCGCCCGTGCCCGAGGTGCGCGAGCTCCCCGCGGCGACGGTCGAGGCGGAGTCCGCGAGCGCCGGTCTGGAGGCGGTGCGCCTCGTCGCGCGTCTCGTCACGCACTGGACCGAGCACCCGCCGGGCGTCCTGCGCGCGGGGGGCCTCGGGGTGCGCGACCTGCGCCGTGCGGCCCTCGCGCTCGAGGTCGACGACGCGACGGCGGCCGCGGTCGTCGAGGTCGCCGCGGCGGCGGGCCTCGTGGCCGACGACGGCGACGACCCGCCCACGTTCGCCCCGACCCCGACGGCCGAGGACTGGCTCGACGACGACCTGGGCGACCGATGGGCGACGCTGGCGCGCGGGTGGTGGCGGTCGCGCCGCACGCCGTGGCTCGTCGGGAGCCGCGACGAGAAGGGCGCCCTGCGCGCCGCGCTCGACCCCGAGCTGTGGCGGCCCTGGGTCCCGCGGCTGCGCCGCTCGGTCCTCGACGTGCTCGCCCTCGCGCCCGACCGGCCGCTCGACGCGTCCGACGTCGTCGCGGTCCTGCGCTGGCGCACGCCGCGCGCGGTGCCGCCGGAGCAGGCCGTCGCGGGGCTGCTGCGCGAGGCCGCGCTGCTCGGGGTGACGGGCGCGGGCGCGCTCGCGCCCCCGGGTCGGGCGCTCGTCGCGGGCGACGACCCCGCGGCGTCGGCGGAGCCCGTGGACCTGGGCGCCGCGTTCGAGGCCGTGCTCCCGCCCGAGGTGGACGACCTCCTGCTCCAGGGAGACCTCACGGGCATCGTGCCGGGCCGGCCGTCGCGCACGCTCGAGCGGCTCGTGGAGGTCGCGGCCGACGTCGAGTCGCGCGGTGCCGCGACCACGGTCCGGTTCACGCCGGAGTCGGTGCTGCGCGCGCTCGACCGGGGCGCGACGGCGGACGAGCTGCTCGCCGAGCTCGCGTCGCACTCCCGCACGCCCGTGCCTCAGCCGCTGGAGTACCTGGTGCGCGACACCGCGCGCCGCCACGGGAGGGTGCGGGTCGGGACGGCGTCGTCGTACGTGCGCGCCGAGGACCCGGTGCTCCTCGCGGGCATCGCGGAGGACCCCGCGCTGCGCGGCCTCGGCCTGGTGCTCCTCGCGCCGACCGTGCTCGCGTCCGGCGCACCGGCCGGGGAGCTGCAGGACGCGCTGCGGGCGCGCGGAGTGCCGTCGGTCGTGGAGGGCCCGGACGGGCGCGTGCTCGTCGCGGACCGTGCGGGCCGTCGCGACCTGCCCGACGCCGCGGGCCCGGCCCGGCGAGGACGGGCCGGGACGGTCGTCGGACGGCGCGGGAACCGCGCCCGGACCGGCGTCGTGCCGGGTTCCGGGGCGCGCGTCGACGAGGCGCGGGACGCGGCCGGGAGCGACGCGCAGCGGTTCGCCGACCTCGTCGCCCGGCTGCGCGCCGCCGACACGCGCTCGGCGGAGGAGGCCCAGACCCGCGCGGCCGGCGGTGCACGCGCCGACGGCGACGGGTCGCGCCGGGGCGGGGGGACGGCGTCGGGCAGGGCGGGACGCGGGGACGACGGACCCGAGGGAACAAGCGACCCGGTGGCGGCGTTGGGGCTCCTGCGCGAGGCGATCGCGGACGGCGCCATGGTGTGGCTCGAGGTCGTCGGGTCGACGGGCGCGCCGGACCGCCGCCGGGTGCGGCCTCTCACGCTCGACGCCGGTCGGTTGCGCGCGCAGGACCCGGCGCGCGACGCCGAGCTCACGGTCGCGGTCCACCGCATCGCCTCCGTGACGCCGGACTGACCCCGGACCACACCCCGCGCCCGCCATCGACACCGCCCCCGGACCGACCACGGACCGCTCGACCCTCGGCCACCCACGGCAAGGAGAACGCATGACCGACGGACCTCTCATCGTCCAGAGCGACAAGTCGCTCCTGCTCGAGGTCGACCACCCCCGTGCCGACGACGCGCGCCGGGCGATCGCGCCGTTCGCCGAGCTCGAGCGCGCCCCCGAGCACGTCCACACCTACCGGCTCACGCCGCTCGGCCTGTGGAACGCGCGCGCGGCCGGGCACGACGCCGAGCAGGTCGTCAACACGCTCATCGAGTACTCGCGCTACCCGGTGCCGCACGCGCTGCTCATCGACGTCGCGGAGACGATGTCCCGGTACGGGCGGCTCACGCTCGCGCAGCACCCGACGCACGGGCTCGTGCTCGAGGCGACGGACCGCGCCGTCCTCGCCGAGGTGCTCAAGTCCAAGCGCACCGCCGGGCTGGTGGGCGACCGGATCGACGACACGACCGTCGTCGTGCACCCGTCCGAGCGCGGCCACCTCAAGCAGGTGCTGGTGAAGCTCGGCTGGCCCGCCGAGGACCTCGCCGGGTACGTCGACGGCGAGAAGCACGCCATCGCGCTCAGCCCGACGACGCCGCCGCGCACCGAGGGCGAGGAGCCGAAGCCCTGGGAGATGCGCCCGTACCAGGCGCAGGCGGTGGACGGGTTCTGGCACGGCGGGAGCGGCGTCGTCGTGCTGCCGTGCGGCGCGGGCAAGACGATCGTCGGCGCGGGTGCGATGGCGAGGTCCGGGACGACGACGCTCATCCTCGTGACGAACACGGTCAGCGCGCGCCAGTGGCGCGACGAGCTCGTGCGGCGCACGACGCTCACCGAGGACGAGATCGGCGAGTACTCCGGCGCGCGCAAGGAGATCAAGCCCGTCACGATCGCGACGTACCAGGTGCTGACGACGAAGCGGAAGGGCGTGTACACGCACCTCGAGCTGCTCGACGCCCGCGACTGGGGGCTCGTCGTGTACGACGAGGTGCACCTGCTGCCCGCGCCGATCTTCCGCATGACGGCGGACCTGCAGGCGCGCCGCCGCCTCGGGCTCACCGCGACGCTCGTGCGCGAGGACGGCCGGGAGGACGAGGTGTTCTCGCTCATCGGGCCCAAGCGGTACGACGCCCCGTGGAAGGACATCGAGGCGCAGGGCTACATCGCGCCCGCGGACTGCGTCGAGGTGCGCCTCACGCTGCCCGAGTCCGACCGCATGACGTACGCCGTCGCCGAGCCCGAGGACAAGTACCGGCTCGCCGCGACCGCCACGGGCAAGAACCGGGTCGTGGAGCAGATCGTCGCGCAGCACCCGGACGACCAGGTGCTCGTGATCGGCCAGTACCTCGACCAGCTCGAGGAGCTGTCGCAGCACCTCGACGCGCCGCTCATCACGGGCGCGACGACGGTCCGCGAGCGCCAGCGCCTGTTCGACGCGTTCCGCACGGGCGAGATCTCGCGGCTCGTCGTGTCGAAGGTCGCGAACTTCTCCATCGACCTGCCCGAGGCGTCGGTCGCGATCCAGGTCTCCGGGTCGTTCGGGTCGCGCCAGGAGGAGGCCCAGCGCCTCGGTCGCGTCATGCGCCCCAAGGCCGACGGCCGCACCGCCCACTTCTACGCCGTCGTCGCGCGCGACACGGTGGACCAGGACTTCGCGGCCCACCGCCAGCGGTTCCTGGCGGAGCAGGGGTACGCCTATCGCATCGTCGACGCGGAGGACCTCGGCGTCGTGCAGTGACGGGTGGGGACCGCAGCGCAGCAAGGTACCCGCCCGGCACGGAACGATGCCCGGGTCCGACCGAAAACACCGGGACCTCGGCGTCGTGCAGTGACGGGTGGGGCTCCCGCGACGCAGGAGCGCGGCACCCGCCCGGCACGGAACGACGCCGGGGACCGACCAAGAACGCGGAGGACCTCGGCGTCGTGCAGTGACGGGTGGGGACCGCAGCGCAGCAAGGTACCCGGCCGGCACGGAACGACGCCCAGGGCCGACCACGAGCACCGGGACCTCGGCGTCGTGTAGTGACGGGTGGGGACCACCTCCCGTGCGATGGCAGGTGGGGATCGCCCGTCGTGCGGCGACGGGTATGGGCCCGCCGCACCGATTGCGGGTCCTGGGCGGCTGGGAAAGGATCGGGCCGTGAGCACGGCCGATCGTCCCTGGCACCCCCGCGCGGCCGGGGGCCGCGGCGCCCGCGCGTTCCTCGCCCTCGTCGTCTCGACGCTCGTCGGGCTGCTGACGTGCGTCGCCCTCGTCGCCCCGGCGGGCCTCGTGCACGCCGTCCCGCCGATGGACGTGACGGACGAGATCACCGACCCGTCCGGCGTCCTCGGGGACCGCACGGACGAGGTGCGCGCGGCGCTGGACCGCCTGGCCCAGGCCACGGACCTCCAGCTCTTCGTCGTGTACGTGGACGACCTCGACGGCATGGACGGCGTCGACTGGGCGAACGCGACGGCGAACCAGTCGGGGCTGGGGGTCGACGACCTGCTGCTGGCAGTCGGGACGCAGGACCGGCGGTACGGGCTGTCGTACGACAACAACGTCCCGCTGTCGGACGCCGAGCTGGACCGGATCACGTCCGCGGTGGAGGACGAGCTGCGCGCCGACGACTGGGCGGGTGCGGCCATCGCGGCGGCCGAGGTGGCGCGCGGGGCGAGCCAGGGCTCGGGCGGCGTGTCGTGGTTCTGGGTCCTGCTCGTCGGCGGCGTGCTCGTGATCGTGGTCGTGGTGGTCGCCCGCGCGGCGGGACGACGTCGCCGGGCCGCGACCGCCGTCGGGCCTGCGGACGACCCGCTCGCGGCGCTGCCCACGGCCGAGCTGGACCGTCGCGCGAGCGCCGCCCTCGTGGCGATCGACGACGCCGTGAAGACGTCCGAGCAGGAGCTCGGCTTCGCGCAGGCGCAGTTCGGGATCGAGGCGACGCAGCAGTTCTCCGCCGCGCTCGCCGAGGGCAGGCAGCGGGTCGCGGAGGCGTTCGCACTGCGCCAGCGGCTCGACGACGACCAGCCCGAGACGGAGCCCCAGGCGCGGCAGCTGATGGCGCGCATCGTCGCCCTGTGCGACGAGGTCGCGGACTCGCTCGACGCCCAGTCCCGCACGTTCGACGAGCTGCGCGACCTGCAGGCCCGCGCGCCGCAGGTGCTCGACGAGACCGACCAGCGCGCGACCGAGGTGCTCGGCCGCGTGGAGCCCGCGCGCGCGACGCTCGAGGCGCTCGGGCGCACGTACCCGTCGACGGCGCTCGCGTCCGTCGCGCAGAACCCCGAGCAGGCGCAGGCGCTCCTCACGGGCGCGCGCGAGTCGGTGGCGCGCGGTCGGGAGGCGCTCGCCGGCAAGGACCGGGCGACGGCCGTCGCGCTCGCGCGGGCCGCGCAGAACGCCGTCGGGCAGGCGGTGACGCTGCTCGACGCCGTCGACCGCGCGGGCACCGACCTCGCCGAGTCCGGTCCGCGCCTCGACCGGGGCGTCGCGTCGATCACGTCCGACATCGCGGACGCCGGGCGGCTCGCCCCCGGGGACCCCGCGGTCGCGCCGGCGCTCGCGGAGGCGCAGGCCGCCGTGGCGGCGGCCGGGGCCGCGCGCGACGGCGGCGACCCGCTCGCCGCGCTCCGTCGCCTCACGGACGCGGAGGCGGCGCTCGACGCCGTCCTCGCCCCGTTCCGCGAGCGGGCAGAGCAGGCGGCGCGTGCGAACGCGCTGCTGCGCGAGACCCTCGCGCGCGTCGACTCGCAGGTCCGCGCGACGAACGACTTCATCGAGACCCGGCGCGGCGCCGTCGGCCCGGAGGCACGGACCCGGCTCGCGGAGGCGATCCGCCTCCTCGGCGAGGCGCGCGCGCTCCAACCGACCGACCCGGTCTCCGCGCTCCAGCGCGCGCAGCAGGCCGACGCGCAGGCGCAGTCCGCGGCCCAGCGCGCGCAGCAGGACGCGTCGAGCTGGCAGTCGTCCCAGGGTGGCGGGTTCGGCGGGGGTGGCGGCAGCAACGTCGGGGGCATGGTCCTCGGCGGGATCCTCCTCGACTCCATCCTCCGCGGCGGGGGCGGCGGCGGACGCTCCGGCGGGTTCGGCGGCGGCAGCTTCGGCGGCGGCTACGGGGGTGGCGGGTTCGGCGGCGGACGCTCCGGCGGACGGTCGGGCGGACGGTCGGGCGGCCGGTCCTCGGGCGGGCGCTCCGGCCGCGGCGGACGCTTCTGAGGGCGGGCGGCACCTGACGCGCCGCACCACGGCACGACGGCACGACGCACACGACCAGCACGAGACGGCTCACCAGAGAGGGACGACCATGGCGGAGAAGCAGAGCATCTTCGGACGGATCGCGCAGCTCGCGCGCGCGAACATCAACGCGCTCCTGGACAGCGCCGAGGACCCGCAGAAGATGCTGGACCAGCTCGTGCGGGACTACACGAACAACATCGCCGAGGCGGAGCAGGCCGTCGCGCAGACCATCGGCAACCTGCGCCTCGCCGAGCAGGACTACAACGAGGACGTCGCCGCCGTCCAGGAGTGGGGACAGAAGGCCGCGGCCGCGTCGGCGCAGGCCGACCGGTACCGCCAGCAGGGCGACGCCGCGAACGCCGACAAGTTCGACAACCTCGCGAAGATCGCGCTCGGCAAGCAGATCGCCGCCGAGAGCGAGGTCCGCCAGGCCGAGCCGCTCATCGCGTCGCAGCGCGAGTCGGTCGAGAAGCTCAAGTCCGGTCTCGCGATGATGAAGGACAAGCTCGGTCAGCTGAAGTCCAAGCGTGACTCGCTCGTCGCGCGGCAGAAGAGCGCGCAGGCGCAGCAGACCGTGCAGGGCGCGCTCAGCTCGATCAACGTGCTCGACCCGACGAGCGAGATCTCCCGCTACGAGGAGATCGTCCGCCGCGAGGAGGCGCAGGCGCTCGGCCAGGCGGAGGTCGCGGCGTCGAGCATCGACGCGCAGTTCGCCGAGCTCGAGACGTCGGGCGAGGCCGTCGAGATCGAGGCCCGCCTCGCCGCGCTCAAGCAGGGCTCCGCGCCCGCCGCGCAGGTGTCGCCCACCCAGGTCACGCCCGCGATCGGTTCCGGGACGACCACCCAGGACGCCCCCTCGACCGACTGGTGACCTCGGCCCGGGTCAGGCGGGGACGCGTCGTCGGCTGACCCGGACCGCGGTGACGAACGACTCCGCGAGCCGGCGCCCGCCGTCGAGCAGCGCGGGGGCGTGCTCGTCGAACCCGGCGAGCGCCGCCGCGGTGTCGACGTCGTCGTACCCGGCGCACCAGGCCGCGAACCCGGCGCGCGACGCCTCGGGGTGGAACTGGACGCCGAGCGCGGACCCGAGGCGGAACGCCTGGTAGGGGTACATGTTCGACGACGCGAGCCAGACGGCCCCGGACGGGAGCTCGACGATCGCGTCGCCGTGCATGCTCGTCACGCAGCGCACCGGGTCGTCGCCCGTCGCGAGCGGCGCCAGCACCGGGTCGGTGTCCGCCTCGGCACGCCAGAACAGGCGCGTCGCGCCGACCTCGCGTCCGGGCGGTGCGGCGACCGCCACCTGTCCCCCGCCGGCGACGGCGAGGAGCTGTGCGCCGAGGCAGATCCCGAGCGTCGGGACGCCCTGCGTCGCGGCGGCGACGAGGGTCTCGCGCAGCGCTGGCAGCCAGGGGGTGCGCGCGTCGTCGTACGCGGACATGTGGCCGCCGAGGACGACGAGACCGTCGCCGAGCTCGTCGAGCCGGTCCGCGGCGGGGACGGGCTCGCCGTCGTGCGCCCGGACGACGCGGAGCTCCGCGTCGAGGAGGTCGGCGTAGGCGTCGAGCGTCACGTCCGGGGAGTTCTGGACGACCGTGAGCCGGACGGTCCCGGTCCCGGTCGTGGCGTCGGTGTCGTGCATGGTCACGAACCCTGACGGTACCCACTCGGGGGTGGGGCGACGCAAACACCCACGTCGTGGACAGCGCCCCGGGCTCACCCGGACGGAGCGCGGCGGGTCGCGCGCCGATAGGCTGACCGGCATGTCCGACCTCCAGACCTCCGACGGCCGAGCGCTGACGACGCCGCGCCGCACCTACCTCGTCGTCGACGGCGAGAACATCGACGCGACGCTCGGCATGAACGTCCTCGGGCACCGGCCCGCCCCGGAGGAGCGGCCGCGCTGGGACCGCATCGTGGACTTCGCGCGCCAGGCCTGGGGCCAGGACGTCACGCCCCTGTTCTTCCTCAACGCGTCGTCGGGCCAGATGCCGATGTCGTTCGTGCAGGCGCTGCTCGCGATGGGCTACCGCCCGATCCCGCTGTCGGGGTCGAGCACCGAGAAGGTCGTCGACATCGGTATCCAGCGCATGCTGGACGCGATCGCCGGCCAGCCGGGCGACGTGCTCCTCGCGAGCCACGACGGCGACTTCCTGCCCCAGGTCGAGACGCTCCTCGACGACCCCGACCGGCGCGTGGGCGTGCTCGCGTTCCGCGAGTTCGTCAACGTGCGCCTCACCGAGCTCACGGGCCGCGGTCTCGAGATCTTCGACCTCGAGGACCACGCGGGCGCGTTCACGGCCGTGCTGCCGCGCGTGCGGATCATCCCGCTCGACGAGTTCGACCCGATGCGCTACCTCTGACCGCCCGTGCCGCGGGCTCCGTCGCTCAGGCGTGGAGCTCGCGGTACAGCGGCGTCGGGAACGACGCCGTCACGCCGTCGCCCCCGAGGAGCCCTGCGATCCGCTCGGCCTCGGCCGCGACGGCCCGCTCGCCGTCGGAGCCGACGTCGTCGAGGAGACGCCACGCGGGCTCGCCGCCCGGGCGCACGACCCAGGCCCCGACGATCCGACCCTCCCACCAGACGGTCGCGCCCGCGTTGCCGATCGTGTCGAAGACGGCCGCCTTGTGCGCTCCCAGGTACCAGTCGCGCGCGGTCCAGCCCATCGTCGTCGGGTCGAGCGACGGCAGGAGCGCGACGTGGCCCTCGATGGGCACCTCGTCGGGGCCGGGCAGGTCCGTGCCGCGCAGCATGACGCCGGGGCGGGTCGCCTCGCCGTCCCGCGCACCGACCTCGACCTCCACCTCGACGACGTCGAGGCCCGCGAGCGCCGCGACCGTGTCGCGCCGGTTCCAGCCGGTCCACCACACGAGGTCCTCGACCGTCGCGGGACCGAACACGTCGAGCCAGGCCCGCGCCAGCGCGGTGCGCGCCGCGGCCTCGTCGAGCACGGGGATGCCGCCGGGGAACCAGTCGTCGACGGGCGACCAGACGTGCCGGTTGGACGACCACGTGCCCCGCGGCTCGCCGCGCACCACCGCGCCCTCGGCCGACAACAGGGCGAGGAGCTGGGACGTCATGGTGCGGCGCACGTCCCACGTCTTGGTGGTCGTGGGCAGGAACGCCGTGCGCAGCAGCGGCGCGGCCCGCGACAGGCGCGCGCCGTCGAGCGGGCCGTGCTCGGCGAGCGCGGCGTGGACCTGGGCCTCGACCGCGGCGAGGAAGGTCGCGGCGTCCTCGACCGGCGGGTCCGTGGGCAGGGTCGCGAGCTCCTTGAGCAGGCGGGTGCGCAGCCGCCGCGCGACGGCGAGGGCCGCCGCGGCGTGCACGACGGGCACCGCCTCGCGGCGCACGACGAACATCGTGCGGCGCATGGCGAGCACCTTGACGAGCGAGCGCCGCCGGAAGACGGCGTCCCGGACGTCGTCGAGCCCGAGGCCGGGGACGCGCGCGAGCACCGACAGGTAGACGCTCGGGGCGTCGGTCGCGTGCAGCGCGAAGAGCCGGTCCACGACGTCCTCCGGGCTCCGGGCCGCCGGCCTGCCCGGCAGGTCCGTGGCGAGAGCGAGCTGCTGCGCGACGAGCCGACGCCGCCTCTGGTCCACCGTGATCCGCACGGCGGCCATCCTGCCCCGGACCACCCACGGGCGCCCGGCCGGTGCCGCCCGGGTGCCACGTGCGGTCGAGCACGTTCCCAGGCGCCTCCCAGACCGCGGGAGCACACTGGACGCATGAGCACCACCCCCGAGGCACGTCTCGTCGTCGTCGACGACGAGCCGAACATCCGCGAGCTGCTGGCCACGTCCCTGCGCTTCGCCGGGTTCGAGGTGCACGCCGCCGCGGACGGGCAGAGCGCCCTGCGGCTCGTGCGCGACGTCGAGCCCGACCTCGTCGTGCTCGACGTGATGCTCCCCGACATGGACGGGTTCACCGTGACCCGCCGCCTGCGCGAGAAGGGCCAGCACACGCCCGTCGTCTTCCTCACCGCGAAGGACGACACGCGCGACAAGGTCACGGGGCTCACCGTGGGCGGCGACGACTACGTGACGAAGCCCTTCAGCCTGGAGGAGGTCGTGGCGCGCATCCGGGCCGTGCTGCGCCGCACGCACGCCGAGCCGGTCGACGACGCCGTCCTGCGCTTCGCCGACCTCGAGATGGACGAGGACTCGCACGAGGTGCGGCGCGCCGGCGTCGACATCGACCTGTCCCCCACCGAGTTCAAGCTGCTGCGCTACCTCATGCTCAACGCCGGGCGCGTGCTGTCCAAGGCACAGATCCTCGACCACGTGTGGCAGTACGACTGGGGCGGCGACGCGAACATCGTCGAGTCCTACATCTCCTACCTGCGCCGCAAGATCGACAACCTCACCGTGCCCGGCCCGGACGGCGAGCCCGTGGCACTGCCGCCGCTCATCCACACCAAGCGCGGCGTCGGCTACCTGCTGCGCCAGCCGCCCGCGGCGTCATGACGGCCGGCCCCGACCGCACGACGGCCGGGTCCCCGCCCGTCCCGCCCCCTCCCCCGCCCCCCGGGGCGACGTCGCAGCCCGGCCGTGCGGCGTCGGGCGAGTCCGGCGCACCCGCCCCCGGCGGCCCGACGGCGGAGCGCCCCTTCGGCCGGCCCGTCCCCACCGAGGGGTGGGGCTGGTTCGCGCGCGTGCCGCTGCGGGCTCGGCTCGTCGCGATCACCGTGCTCCTGCTGGCGGCAGGGCTCGGGCTGGCGTCGGCGGTCACGACGACCGTCGTGTCGAACTACCTCGTGCGCCAGGTGGACGCGCAGCTGGAACGCTCCGCAGCCGCGGTCGCGAACATCACCCTCAACGAGCGCGTGGGGGCGAGCTCTCAGCTGCCGAGCGACTACTTCGTCCTCGTGCGGCCCACCAACGGCGAAGAGGTCCCGCTGCGCTGGCCGCAGACCGTGTCGCTGTACGGAGTGCCCGAGATCCCCGCGATGTCCGACCCCGAGGTCGAGGCAAGCCTCGGCGAGCCGTTCACCGTGAGCTCCGAGGGTGGCGCCGAGCCCGCGAAGTGGCGCGTCGTCCCCTTCTTCTACGGGTCGAACGTGTCCAGCGCGCGCGAGGGGACCGCGTTCGTCGCCCTCCCGCTGACGGGCATCCACGAGACGGTCAAGGTGCTCGGCCGGGCGCTGGCGCTGTCCGCGCTGGGCATCGCGCTCGTCGGCGGCGCGGTCGCCTACCTCGCGGTCCACCGTGCGCTGCGCCCGCTGCGCGAGATCGAGGAGACCGCGGCCGACATCGCCGCGGGCGACCTGTCGCGACGCGTGCGCCCGGCACCGACGACGACGGAGGTCGGCTCGCTCGCGGCGTCGCTCAACGCGATGCTCACCCAGATCGAGGAGGCGTTCGCCGTCCAGGAGGCGTCGGAGGAACGGATGCGGCGCTTCGTGTCGGACGCGAGCCACGAGCTGCGCACGCCGCTCGCGACGATCCGCGGGTACGGGGAGCTGTACCGGATGGGCGCGCTCGACACCCCGGACAAGGTCGACGACACGATGGGCCGCATCGAGGACTCGGCGACCCGCATGGGCACGCTCGTCAACGACCTGCTCGCCCTGGCGCGGCTCGACGAGGGTCGGCCGCTGCGCCACGAGCCGGTCGACCTCGTCTCGCTCGCACGGGACTCCGCGCAGGACCTGCACGCGCTCGACCCGGCCCGCGACGTGCGGGTCGTCGGGCTCGCGCCGGGCGCGGACGCTCCGGCGTCGTTGCGCGTCGTGGGCGACGAGGACCGGCTGCGGCAGGTGCTCGCGAACCTCGTCGGCAACGTCGCGCGCCACACGCCGTCGGGCACGCCGGTGGAGATCGCGCTCGGGGCGGCACCCGCTCCCCCGTCGGACGACGCGCCGTCGGGCGACACCCGGGGCGGCGACGCTCCGCGCGGCGACCTCGCGCGGGGGGACGTCGCGCGCGGCGACGTCGCGGTGCTCGAGGTCCGCGACCACGGCCCCGGCGTCCCGACGACGCAGCGGGGGCGCCTGTTCGAGCGGTTCTACCGCGCGGACACGTCGCGCAACCGCTCGTCCGGCGGGTCCGGGCTCGGGCTGGCGATCGTCGCCGCGATCGTCGGTGCGCACCGCGGGCGCGTGTCGGTCCGTGAGACGCCGGGCGGCGGGCTCACCGTCCGCGTGGACCTCCCCCTCGGGTCCTGACGGCCCGCACCCCGCCCGACCTGCGGGTTCGCCGGCCCCCGCCCGCGACGTCGCGCCAAACGCTCCCCGGGCGTCCCGACGCGCCGCCGACTGCGGCTACGATGGCGGGTCGTCCCGCGAGACCTAGGCTGAAGACGAGGCCGCGCGGCGACGCGGGGGCCTCCGCGCCGGGCAGCACGCCCGGCGACGACGACCTCCGTCCTGCTCGTCTCCGTCGAAGAAGGCTGAAGTTCATGGGCGTCAACAGCGCCGACGCACCGCAGTGGTTCCTCTCCTCGTTCGTCCGCAGCGCCCGGGGCGCCGGGGCGACCGCCCCGGACGACGAGATCCGCGCCGTCGGGCAGGGGCTGCTCGACCGCTGGGACCAGCCGGGACGCCACTTCCACAACCTGCGCCACCTGGCCGACGTCCTGGGCCGGGTCGACGAGCTCTCGCAGGAGACGCACGACCCCGACCTCGTCCGGCTCGCGGCCTGGTACCACGGCGCGATCTTCGACGCGAAGGGCGGCGCGACCTACGCCAACAAGGGCGGCGAGGACGAGACCGCGAGCGCCGCGCTCGCCGACGCCGAGCTCACGCGGCTCGGCGTCCCCGAGCCCGCGGTGCGGCGCGTCGCGCACCTCGTCAACGCGCTCGTGCGCCACGCCCCGGACGCCTCCGACTTCGACTGCGCGGTCCTGTGCGACGCCGACCTCGCGATGCTCGCGGCCGAGCCGCAGCGCTACAAGGAGTACCTCAAGGACGTGCGCGACGAGTACGCGCACATCCCCAAGCCCGACTACGTGCGCGCCCGCATCGCGATCCTCACGAAGCTGCTGGACCGGCGCACGCTCTTCTCGAGCCCGCTCGGCGCGGCCTGGGAGGAGGCCGCGCGACAGAACCTCGACGCGGAGCTCCAGCGCCTGCGCAAGGAGCAGGCCAAGCTCGCGGAGGCGTCGACGGCGTCCCCAGCCTCCGGCGCCTGAGCCGCCGTCCACAGGCCTGGCCTCCGCTCCCTCCGGCACCCGGGAGGTCGGCCTACCGTCGTCGCCACGCCCCGGTACCCACCAGGGCGAGGAACGGCCCCCGGGCCGAGGGACGACGGAGGTTCGGATGAGCCGGTACGAGGTGGACAGCGCGCGCGTCGCGCAGGCGAGCGCCGCGGTGAACGGGTCGGTCACGGCGATCCGTGCGGAGGTCGGCGCCATGATGCGGCACCTCACGGACCTGCAGGCGTCGTGGCGCGGTGGGGCGGCGTCGTCGTTCACGGGTGTCATGGCGCAGTGGCAGACGACGCAGACCCAGGTCGAGGTCGCGCTCGACGACATCACCGCCGCGCTCGGCGCCGCCGCGCAGACCTACGCCGACGCCGAGTCGCAGGCCGCGCGCCTGTTCACGGCACGGTAGACCCCGCCCGGCCGGGACCTCCTGGCAGGCACGACGAAGGCCGCCGACCGGGCGAACCCGGCCGACGGCCTTCGGTGTCCGACGGCTCCCGGTGACGGGAGCCGGGGCAGGTCAGAAGTCCATGCCGCCCATGCCACCGGTCGGGTCGCCCGCGGGGGCGGCCTTCTCCGGCTTGTCGGCCACGACGGCCTCGGTCGTGAGGAACAGCGCCGCGATGGAGGCGGCGTTCTGCAGCGCGGAGCGCGTGACCTTGACCGGGTCGTTCACGCCGGCAGCGAGGAGGTCCTCGTACACACCGGTCGCGGCGTTGAGGCCCTGGCCGGACGGGAGGTTGCGCACCTTCTCCGCCACGACGCCACCCTCGAGGCCCGCGTTGATCGCGATCTGCTTGAGCGGGGCGTCGATCGCGGCGCGCACGATCTGCGCACCGGTCGCCTCGTCACCCTCGAGCTCGAGCTTCTCGAACGCCACGGCACCGGCCTGGATGAGCGCGACGCCACCACCGGCGACGATGCCCTCCTCGACGGCAGCCTTCGCGTTGCGGACGGCGTCCTCGATGCGGTGCTTGCGCTCCTTGAGCTCGACCTCCGTCGCGGCACCCGCCTTGATGACGGCCACGCCGCCGGCGAGCTTGGCGAGGCGCTCCTGGAGCTTCTCGCGGTCGTAGTCGGAGTCCGACTTCTCGATCTCGCCACGGATCTGGTTGACGCGACCCTGGATCAGGTCGGCGTCGCCCGCGCCCTCGACGATCGTGGTCTCGTCCTTCGTGACGACGACCTTGCGCGCCTGGCCGAGCAGGTCCAGCGTCGCGTTCTCGAGCTTGAGGCCCACCGTCTCGGTGATGACCTGGCCGCCGGTGAGGATCGCGATGTCCTGGAGCATGGCCTTGCGGCGGTCGCCGAAGCCCGGGGCCTTGACGGCGACGGACTTGAACGTGCCACGGATCTTGTTGAGCACCAGGGTCGCGAGCGCCTCGCCCTCGACGTCCTCGGCGATGATGAGGAGCGAGCGGCCGGCCTTCATGACCTGGTCGAGGACCGGGAGCAGGTCCTTCACGTTCGAGATCTTGGACTCGACGATGAGGACGTACGGGTCCTCGAGCACGGCCTCCTGGCGCTCGGGGTCCGTCTCGAAGTAGCGCGCGAGGAAGCCCTTGTCGAAGCGCATGCCCTCGGTGAGCTCGAGCTCGAGGCCGAACGTGTTCGACTCCTCGACCGTGATGACGCCCTCCTTGCCCACCTTGTCGAGGGCCTCGGCGATGAGCTCGCCGATCGCGGGGTCGCCGGCGGAGATGGCGGCCGTGGCGGCGATCTCCTCCTTGGTCTCGATGTCCTTCGCGGCGTTGAGCAGCTGCTCGGTCACCGCGTCGACGGCCTTCTCGATGCCGCGCTTGACGGCGATCGGGTTGGCGCCGGCCGCGACGACGCGCAGGCCCTCGCGCACGAGCGCCTGGGCGAGCACGGTCGCGGTGGTCGTGCCGTCACCCGCGACGTCGTCGGTCTTCTTGGCGACCTCCTTGACGAGCTCCGCACCGATCTTCTCGTACGGGTCCTCGAGCTCGATCTCCTTGGCGATGGAGACGCCGTCGTTCGTGATGGTCGGCGCGCCCCACTTCTTGTCGAGCACGACGTTGCGGCCCTTGGGGCCGAGGGTGACCTTGACGGTGTCGGCGAGGACGTTGAGCCCTCGCTCCATGCTCCGACGAGCCTCCTCGTCGAAGGCGATGATCTTGGCCATGGGGAATGATCCTCCGCTGGTGGCGTATGGCGGTCGGCCGGCGCCCGCGACGGACGACCCGCGACGGCGGCGTTCATGTCACGCCGCCAGGGCGGGCCTCACCTGTCGACCTGGTGGGTTGCGCCGCACCCGCGTGAGCGGCTGCCTGCGCTGGTCACTTCTGTCACTCTCGTGACGAGAGTGCTAACGCCATTATTGGCACTCGCACGGTGCGAGTGCAAGACAGCGGTACGCCGCGCCGCCGCGTATCGCGAGGGGCGAAACCGCGCACCCCGCGACGCGCCCTAGGATGCGCGGTGTGATCCGCGCAACACCGTCGTGGCGCCCCCTCGCAGCCCTGGCCGGCTTCGTGCTGGTCCCTGCCCTCGGCCTGACCGCCGCGACCGCGGTCGCCGCGCCCTCGGGCGAGCACATCGACCTCTACCAGGACGGCGTCGCGGTGACGACCGGGCCCGACGGAGGCGCCGCGGTGCTGCGTCTCGCACCCGGCGTGGGCGCGACCTATCTCGAGGGCAGCCGCGTGCTCGACCCGGCGTCGCTCGACCCCGTCGCGCTCGCCGCGGGCGTCGACCCCGCGGACGGCGAGGCGGACCGGCTCGCCCAGGTCGCCGGGGCCCCGCTCGACGCGACGGCGCTCCTCGACCCCGCCCTCGCCCAGGAGACCGCCACCGCGTCGCGGGCGTGGCTCGCGTCCGGCGTCGTGCCGGGCGCGGGCGGGCCGTTCGCCGCGCTCGGCGAGGCGGCCCTCCTCGACCTGCGGGCCCTCACGCTCGACGACGGCGCCGCCCTCGCCGCGCCGTCACCCAAGTGGCGCTACGTCTGGCCGCGCGACGCCTCGTTCACCGCGGCGGCGTTCGCCCGCACCGGCCACGTCGACGACGCGCGCGACGTCCTCGGCTTCCTCGCGCGGGTCCAGGAGGACGACGGCTCGTTCCACGCGCGCTACCTCCCCGACGGCTCGGGGGTTCCCGACGACCGCGGCCTCCAGTCCGACGGCGTCGGCTGGGTCCTGTGGGCCGCGGACGTCGTCCTGGAGGAGACGCCCGCCGCGGACCGCCCCGAGGTGGCCGCCGAGCTGCGGCCGCTCGTCGACGCCGCGACGAGCCACGCGCTCGAGCTCGTCGACGGCGAGGACCCGCTGCCGCCGCCGTCGAGCGACTACTGGGAGGTCGAGCCCACGTCCCTCACGCTCGGCACCGCCGGTCCGCTGCTCGCCGGTCTGGAGGCCGCGGCGGACGTGTACGCGGCCGCGGGCGACGCGCGGCGCGCGCACGAGGCGACGCTGGCCGCCGCCCGCCTGCGCATGGCGGTCGAGCGCTCGTTCGGGTCCCAGGGCTACCCGCGCCACGTCACCGGGGGCGCGCGCGACGCCTCGACCGCGTTCGTGCTGCCCCCGTTCCAGCCGGAGCCGCTCGCCGGGGCGGACGAGGCCTGGCGCGCGTCCGTGACGGAGATGCTGCGCCCGGCGGGCGGGCTCGCGCCGGGCGCCGGCTGGCGCGCGGACGGCATCTCGTGGACGCCGCAGACGACGCTGTACGCGCTGGCCGCGGCCTCGTCGTCCGACCCCGAGGACCGCGCCGACGCCGAGGAGTGGCTCCGGTGGGTCGACGACCACCGCACCGCGTCCGGCGCGATCCCGGAGAAGGTCCTGGCCGACGGCTCGCCCGCCGCGGTCGCGCCGCTGTCGTGGAGCTCCGCGCTCGTCGTGCTCGCGCTCGTCGAGCTCGACACCCACGGCACCGCGGGCTGACGACCGCCGAGGCACCCGCACGGTGCGACGAGGCGCGCGCCCTACCGCGTGCCGACGCCGGTCGCCGTGACCGGTCCCAGCTGCGGCGCCTCCCGCACGTCGAACTCGCGTCGCAGCACCCGTCGCGCGGCGTACCAGCCGCCGAGGCCGTGCACCCCCGGACCGGGCGGCGTGGACGCCGAGCAGAGGTAGACGCCCTCCAGCCCGACGGCGTAGGGGTCGAACCGGGGCGTGGGCCGCGCGACCATCTGCCACATGCTCACGGCGCCGCCCGCGATGTCGCCGCCCACGTAGCTCTCGTCGTGCGCCGCCATCTCGGCCGCGGGGACGCAGCGCGACGCCACGACGACGTCCCGGAACCCCGGTGCGAACCGTTCGACCTGCGCGACGACGTCCTCCGTCACGTCGCGCGTCGACCCTGCGGGCACGTGCGCGTAGGTCCACAGCGGACGCAGCCCGCCCGCCCCGCGCCCGGGGTCGGCGACGGTCGGGTCGCTCACGAGCACCACGGGCCGGGCCGCGTGGCGGCCCGCCGCGACGTCGGCCTCGCTGCGCGCCATCTCGGCGCGCGTCCCGCCGAGGTGCACGGTCCCCGCGCGCCCCACCTCGGGGTCGGCCCAGGGGACGGGCCCGGAGAGCACGAGGTCGACCTTCGCGGCCGCGTCGCCGTGCCGGAACCGGCGCAGCGCGCCCTCGGCGCGCGGCGGGAGCCGGTCCGCGAACACGTCGGCGACGACGCGCGGCGCCGTGTCGAACACGTAGGCGCGGGCCCGCGGCAGGTCCTCGAGCGAGCCGACCCGGTGGCCCGTGACGACGTCGCCCCCGTGCGCGCGCAGGTCGTCCTCGAGCGCGGCGACGATCGCGCCGGAGCCGCCGCGCGGCAGCGGCCAGCCGCCCGGCGCGTGGCCGAGCGACGCCAGCAGCACCGCCGTCCCGGCCGCGGCGAGGGACGGGAGGCGGGAGATCGCGTGCGCCGCGACGCCCGTGAGGAGCGCGCCGGCCTCGTCGGTGCGGAAGCGCCGCGTCCACGCGGGGCTCCCCTGCTCGAGCACCGCCGCGCCGAAGCGGGCCGTCACACCAGCGCCGCCCGGCGTCAGCACACGCCCCGGCACCGACCGCTTGTCGCCGAGGGCGACCGCGACGACGTCGCGCCACCCCTCGGCGAGCGGGCCGAGCAGGGCGCGCCAGGCGGCGCCGTCGACCCCGAGCCGCTCGACCGTGCGCTCGACGTCGTGATAGGCCACGCCTGCACGACCCCCGTCGAGGGGGTGGGCGTACGAGACCTCGGGCGCGAGCAGCTCGACACCGCGCGCGCCGAGGTCGAACGCCTCGAAGAACGGCGAGGCCCACGCCATCGGGTGCACCGCCGAGCAGACGTCGTGCACGACGCCGTCGGCCAGCCCGAGGTCGAGCGTGCGGGCCCCGCCGCCCGACGTCGGCTGCGCCTCCAGCACGCGCACGGAGAGACCGGCGCGTGCGAGGGTCACGGCGGCGGCCAGGCCGTTGGGGCCCGAACCGACGACGACGGCGTCGAGGTCCTCCGTCACGCGACCCTCGGAGCCGGGCTCAGAGCGGCCGCACCTGCTCGGCCTGCGGGCCCTTGCTGCCCTGGCCGAGCTCGAACTCGACCTCCTGGCCCTCGTCGAGCGTGCGGTAGCCGTCCGTCTGGATCGCGCTGAAGTGCACGAAGAGGTCCTGTCCACCCGCTGCGGGCGTGATGAACCCGTAGCCCTTCTCGGCGTTGAACCACTTCACGGTCCCCTGAGCCATGTACGTCTCCTCGTGCATCGTCGCCCGCGAGGCGACCGCCGCCCCGTGGTAGCCCGAGCCTAGCCCGCGGGCGGCGTGCACGGAAGGTCGAACGGCACGTGGCGACAGCTCGGGTTCCAGGGCCGAACGAGCAGGTCACGCGGGTAGTGCGCTCGGGTCGAGCACCCCGGTCGGGGTGGACCGGTCAGCCGACCGGTGCCAGCTCGGACTTGATGATCACCGCGACGTCGCCCTCGCGCAGGCTGTCGACCTGGACGACGTTCTCCGCGGGGATCCCCAGCGTCGCGGCGACGGCGGCGGCGGTGTCGCTCCGGTCGGGCACGTACCAGACCGTGGTGGCGTCGACCGGCGCCGGCCCGTTCGTGTAGTCCGTGGCGACGGTGTTGCTGAAGCCCTGCGCGTCGAGGGCATCCTTGCCCTTGGCCGCCTCGCCTCCGATGCCGCTGTCGTTCAGCACGCGGACGTAGGCACTCGGGTCGGCCGCCGCCATGAGCGTCGCGAGGTCCGGGGTCTCGGGGGTCTCCTCGGTCGCGGGCGGCTCCTCCGTGGCCGGGGGCTCCTCGGTCGCCGGAGGCTCCTCCGCCGCGGGCGGCTCCTCGGTCTCCGCGGGCGGCGGCTCCGTGGACTGCGCCTGCGGCGGGTCGTCCGTGGCCCCGTTGTCGGACAGCAGCGCGACGCCCCCGTACGCGAGGCCGGCGAAGACGACGGCGACCAGCAGGAACGGCCACGTCTTGCTCCACCCGCTGCGCGGCGTGCGGTGCACCCCCACGGGCGCACCCTGCGGCGCGGGCGCGTCGAACTCGTCGGGCGCGTAGGGGTAGCGGCTCTTCGTCACGGCGACAGGGTAGCCCGGTCGGGGCTCTCGGCTAAACGCCCTGTTCGCCCGGACTTCACGCGCGGCCCGTCGTCCCGGGTCAGAGACCCTCGAGCCGGCGCGCCGTGCGCGCCCGCTGCCGGGTGGACCGCATCCGCCGCAGGCGCTTGACGAGCATGGGGTCGTGCGCGAGCGCGGCCGGGGAGTCGATGAGCGCGTTGAGCACCTGGTAGTAGCGCGTCGCGGACATGTCGAACAGCTCGCGCACCGCCTGCTCCTTGGCGCCCGAGTACTTCCACCACTGCCGCTCGAACGCCAGGATCTCCTGGTCCCGCTCGCTCAGGCCCGACGCCGGCGCCTCCGAGGTGGTCGGGTCGCCGACCGCGTCGGGTCCGTCGAGCACGTACGCCGCCTCGCTCATCGTTCCCTCCCTGCACTCTCTCGTCACCGGACCTGCGCACTCCCGTGCGCGCGGCCGCCTCTCAGCCTACGCACGAACCACACCCGTGTCATTCGTCCTCGCCGCACGCTGCGGACGTGCCGAGGACGCCGGTTAGGCTCGGGGCCGTGGAGAGCGCACCCGCCCAGCCCGTCGCCGTCGACCCGGTCGCGACCGCCTCGACGGCCGACCCCCGACCGGCCCTCGCGAGCATCATGGCGCCCGACTGGGCCGAGGCCCTCGCCCCCGTCGAGCCGCAGCTGCACGCGCTCGGCGACTTCCTGCGCGCCGAGGTGGCGGCCGGACGGGAGTACCTCCCCGCGCCGTCGGCCATCCTCAACGCGTTCTCGCGCCCCCTGGCCGAGGTGCGGGTGCTCGTCGTCGGGCAGGACCCGTACCCCACGCCCGGGCACCCGATGGGGCTGTCGTTCTCCGTGCAGCCGCACGTGCGCCCCGTGCCCCGCTCGCTCCAGAACATCTTCGCCGAGCTCGCGGACGACGTCGGCGCCCCGACCCCCGCGAACGGCGACCTGTCCGCGTGGAGCGACCAGGGCGTCATGCTCCTCAACCGGGTGCTCACGGTCCGGCCGGGCGAGCCCGGGTCGCACCGCGGCCAGGGCTGGGAGGCCGTCACCGAGGCGGCGATCCGCGCGCTCGTCGCGCGCGACGCCCCGCTGGTCGCGATCCTCTGGGGCCGCGACGCCGCGACCCTGCGCCCGATGCTCGGCGACACCCCCGTCGTCGCGAGCGCCCACCCGAGCCCGCTCTCCGCGCGTCGCGGGTTCTTCGGGTCGCGCCCGTTCTCCCGCGTCAACGAGCTCCTCGTCGCCCAGGGCGCCGACCCCGTCGACTGGACCCTCCCCACCACCTGACCTCCGCCCGCCCTCCCCCCTCCCCCCGCCTCCGCCGAGCAGGCGGTCCTGGCTCGTCCGCGTCGTGTGACGCGCCACGATCACCTGCTCGACCCGCCAGGAACGCCGCGTCGACGGCGCGCCGCCCCGCAGGAGCACAATGGGGCGGGTGACGACGCAGAACCCGACGACCACTCCCCTGGCCGGCGACACCGCCGACGCACGCCGACCCGACGACCCCGCTCCCCGCTGGTCGAGCTACGTCGCGATCGGCGACTCGTTCACCGAGGGCCTGTGGGACCCGTACCCCGGCGAGGAGGACCACCAGCGGGGGTGGGCCGACCTCCTCGCCCAGCACCTCGCGACCCGGCGCGTCGCCGCCGGCGAGGAGCCGCTGCGGTACGCGAACCTCGCGATCCGGGGGCGCAAGCTGCGCTCGATCCTCACCGAGCAGGTGCCGGCGGCGCTGGAGCTCCGGCCGGACCTGGTGAGCGTCATCGGCGGCGGCAACGACATCCTGCGGCCGAACGCCGACGTCGACCGCCTCGCGCGCAACCTCGAGCACGCGGTCTCGCGACTGCGCGGCGCGGGGATCGACGTGCTCATGGCGACGGGCTTCGACGCGTCGCAGTCGCCGCTCGTCGGCCTGACGCGGCCGCGCGTCGGCGTGTACAACGCCCACATCTGGTCGATCGCGCGCCGCCAGGGCGCGTACGTGCTGGACCTGTGGGGCATGCGCGCGCTGCACGACTGGCGCGTGTGGTCGGAGGACCGCATCCACCTGACCCCCGCGGGGCACGCCCGGGTCGCGCAGGCGGCGCTCGTCGCGCTCGGCCAGGCGCCCGACGACGCCGCGTGGGACGACCCGCTGGCTCCCCTCCCGCCCGCACCGGCCCTGGACCGCGCGCGGCAGAACGCGCAGTGGGTGCGCACGCACGTCGTGCCGTGGGCGCAGCGGCGGCTGCGCGGGACGTCGTCGGGCGACGGGCGGCTCCCCAAGGCGCCCGAGCTGCTGCCCGTCCCGCTCGCCGACCGCTGAGCGCGGACGACTTCGGCAGCGCCTGCCGAGATCGGCGCGCGCGACCACCGATCCGGGCAGCGACTGCCGACCTCGCGCAGCGCGCCGGCACGACGACGCCCCCGGCTCCGTGGAGCCGGGGGCGTCATGGTGGAGCCGCCTGTCGGATTCGAACCGACGACCGTTCGCTTACAAGGCGAGTGCTCTACCGGCTGAGCTAAGGCGGCGTTCCCGGGGCTGCCGGGCGAGCGAACAGACTACCTGCTCGCCCGGCGCGCCCCGGTCGGCGGCCCGCGCCGGTCAGGGCACGGGCGGCGCGGGTCAGGACTCGGACCCCGTGCCGGTCAGCCCTGGGCGGCGGTGACGGCCTGCGGGAGCGCGTTCGGGTCGCTCCAGTTGCCGTCCCACCGCTCACCGTCGATCGTGATCGTCGGCGTGCCGAACCCGCGCTCGCCGTGCAGCGACGTGTCCTGGTTCACGAGGCTCGACGCCGTCGCGACCCAGTCGCCGAACGTCTCGACGGCGGTCCCGTCCTCGATGCCGGCGGCGACGTCGGCCGGCACGCCCGCCTGCTCGGCGATGTCGGCGATCTGCGCGTCGGTCAGCGTCTCGCTGCCCTCGGCGGGCTGGTTCTGGAACATCGCGGTGTTGAAGTCGTTCATCGACTCGGGCGCACGGTCGGCGACCCAGGCCGCCGCGGCGGCGGAGCGGGTCGAGAACTGCTGCGACTGCGCGACGCGGTCGAGGATCGAGATCGGGTGCAGCACGACGGTCACGTCACCGGACTCGCGGAGCTGGTCGAGCGTCGCGCCGTTCGTCTCCTCGAACTGGCCGCAGATGGGGCACATGTAGTCGAGGTAGACCCCGACCTCGACGGCGCCCTCGTTCTGGGTCCCGGCAGCGCCGTCCGCGCCGATCGGGATGCCGCCGTCCTCGGCGTCGCTCGTGGCCGGGCTCGTGACGTCGGCGAGGTTGCCCGCCGCGACCGCGTCGATCGTCTTGTTCCGGTCGTTCATGGCCGGGATCCACACGGCGAGGAACACGCCGACGAGGACGAGGACGCCCGCGACGAGCGCTCCGATCGTGATGAGACGGTTGCGCTTGTCGCGCTTGGCCTGCGCCTCGCGCAGCGCGAGCGCCTCCGCGCGCGCGGCCTCGCGGCGCTGGGCCTTGGTCTGGGTTTCGTTGCTGGGCATGGTCGTCCTCCGAGGGAGTGCCGAGAGCTGGGGATGTGTCAGGGTGCGCGCCGACGGGGTCGCGCGGGCCGTGCGTCCGACGACGTCGTCAGACGAGCGCGACCTGCGGAGGCCCGCGCCGGGTGCGCACCACCGCGTCGGCGAGGTGGTGCAGCGCGGTGGGGACGGCGTCGGGCACCGGGCGCACGACGCGGCGCGCGGCCCCGACGAGCGACCCCACGGGGCGCAGCGCCCCCCGGAGCACGGCACGCAGCGAGCGCCCGGCCACGGTCACGACGGCGCGGGAGCGCTCGTGCGCGCGCCGCGCCCAAGCCGACAGGCCCCACGCGACGGCGGCCGCTGCCACGTGGGCCACGACGACGGGCAGCGCGAGCGCGCCCACGACGGTGACCATGGCGGCCGGGTCGCCCCCGAGCGCGGTGCCCGACGGGCAGTCCGGCGCCTCGTGGACGAGCGCGAGATGCATACCGGCGGCGCCCCAGACCCCCGGCACCGTCACGCACTGGTGCACGACGGCGTACCCGCGGTCGGCGAGGTGCGTCACGACGGCGGCGAGGAGGGTGAGGAGCAGGAGCGCGGGGCCGAGCAGACGGCCGGCTGCGGGCACGACGGACGTGCGCGTCACGCCGCGCGACAGGGCGCGCGGCACCGTCGTCCGGAGCACGGCGCCCATCCTACGCGTGCGGGCTGGTAGGGGGCTGGGAAGGGCCGGTGCCGTCTCAGCGGAGCGACGGCGGGCCGGGGAACGGCCACCAGGTCACGCCCGGGTCCCCCGCGAGGAGCACGAGGGACACGACCGTGAGCACGAGACCGAGGCCGACGAGGACGAGCGTCCCGGTGCGTCCGGGCGCGAGCCGCGCCAGGGCGGTCCGGGTCCCGTACCGCGTGAGGTGGGTCAGCGGCCCGACCCAGGCCAGGGTCACCGCCGCGACCGCCGCGAGGCACAGCAGGACGGTCGTCACGACGGGCGCGTTGCCGCCGTCGGGGCCCTCGACGACGACCCAGCGGTCGGACTCGAGGAGCCACCAGCCGGCCACGACGACGAGCACCGCGGCGCACGCCGCGACGAGGAGGGACGGGAGCGCGCCGGCGAGCGCGCGCACGACGTACCAGGGCGACGCCGCGACCGCGCGCACCGTGTCCCGGGACGAGACGCCGCGGCGCTCGCGCCGCGCGTGCAGCGACTCGGTCGTCACGCCGACGACGCGCGCGAGCACGACGAGCACCGACAGCACGACGAACGCCACGCCGGGGTACGTCGCGCCGAGCAGCACGAGCGGCACGGCGAGCAGGAGCAGCGCGGTGCGCCGCGCGGCGGGCACGGGGCGCACGTAGAGCGGTTCACCGTCCTCGCCGAGGGGCGGGGCGCCGAGGTCGTCCATGAGGTCGTGGCCGACCGGGACGGCCATCGTGCGGCCGTCGTTGACCTGCGCCTGCGACGTGGGCAGGGGCGGCGGCACGACCTGGGCCTGGCCGGTCCACGCGGACGCGCCGGTCCACGCCTGGGCCCCCGTGCCGCCGGGCACGACGGCGACGGGCGGCATCACCTGCGTCGGTCCGGTGGGCGGTGCGACCACCTGGGTCGCGGGTGCGGCGTCGCCGGTGTCGGCCGCGTGCCGCAGGGCGGCCACGACCTCCGTCGGCCCGAGGCGCTGCGCCGGGTCGGCGTGCAGCGCCCGACCGATCGCGTGCGCGGTGACGGGCCCGAGTCCGGCGAGGTCGGGGCGTCCGCTGCGCGCGCGGGCGAGCACGACGTCCGTCGGGCGCACGCCGAACGGCGCCCGCCCGGTCGCGGCGTAGGCGAGCAGGGCCGCCCACCCCCACCAGTCGGTGTCGACGCTGGGGGCGGCGCCCTCGAGCAGCTCGGGCGCCAGGTACCCCGGGGTGCCCATGACGAGGCCCGTGGACGTGACGCGCGCGTCCTCGAGCCCCTGGGCGATGCCGAAGTCGATGAGCACCGGGCCCCGCGAGGACACCATGACGTTGCTCGGCTTGAGGTCGCGGTGCACGACGCCGGCCGCGTGCACGGCCTCGAGGGCGGCGGCGAGCTGGTCGGCGAGCTCGTAGAGGTCCCACGCGTCGAGCGGTCCGCCCTCGGCGATCTCGTCCTCGAGCGTGGGGCCGTCGACGAGCTCGGTGACGATGAACGCGTCCGGGCCGTCGAGCTCGACGTCGAGGATCTGCGCGACCGCGGGGTGCCGCAGGCGCTGGAGGGCGCGGGCCTCCCGGCGCAGCCGCTCGCGGCCCTGCGCGGCGGCGTCGAGGTCGACGTGCGCGTGGAGGAGCTTGATCGCCACGAGGTTGCCACCGCCGTCGTGGGCGCTGTGGACGGTGCCCATGGCTCCGGACCCGAGCCGCGCGCCGATGTGGTAGCCCCCGACCTCGCTGCCGGGGGCGGGTCCGCGCGACGGCCCCCCGGCGACGTTCCGCGCCTCGACGCGCTGCGTGGGCTCCTCCATGGTGACAAGGTAGCGGCAGTGGACGGGCCGGCGCTGGAGGGTGCCGCCCCGACGGGCCCGGTGGGCGACCCGGCCCGGGGCGGCGTCCGGCACCCGACCGGCACCGGACGACCCGTCCATGCGCCCGACGAGCGGACTACCCTGGGCCGCCCAGGCGCGATTCATCGAAGCTCAAGGAGAGGTCCATTGACAGGCAAAGAGGGATTCGATCTCGTCGTGGTGGCCAACCGGCTGCCCGTGGACTTCACGGTCGGCCCCGGCGGTGAGATCGAGTGGAAGCGGTCGCCCGGAGGCCTGGTCACGGCGCTCGAGCCCGTCATGCAGGCGTCCGACGGTGCCTGGGTCGGCTGGTCCGGCGCGCCCGACCTGGCGAGCGAGCCGTTCGACGCCGACGAGATGCGCCTCGTGCCCGTGACGCTCTCGGCCGACGAGATCGAGCGGTACTACGAGGGCTTCTCGAACGACACGCTCTGGCCGCTCTACCACGACGTCATCTCCCCGCCCACGTACCACCGCACGTGGTGGGACGCGTACCGCCGCGTCAACCAGCGCTTCGCCGACGCCGCCGTCGCGCAGGCAGCCCCGGGCGCCGTCGTCTGGGTGCACGACTACCAGCTCCAGCTCGTGCCGCAGATGATCCGCGCCCAGCGCCCGGACGTGCGGATCGGGTTCTTCAACCACATCCCGTTCCCCCCGCTCGAGCTGTTCCAGCAGCTGCCGTGGCGCCGCCAGGTGATCGACGGCCTGCTGGGCGCGGACCTCGTGGGCTTCCAGCGCGCGGGCGACGCCGCGAACTTCATCCGCGCGGTGCGGCGGCTGCGCGCCCACACGACGCGCGGGCCGATCATCACCGTCCCGGGCGAGGACGGGCGCGACCGCCACGTCCGCGCCGCCGCGTTCCCCATCTCGATCGACTCGCGCCGGTTCGACGAGCTCGCCCGCACGCCCGAGGTCCAGCAGCGCTCGCGCGAGATCCGCGCCGACCTGGGCGACCCGGACATCATGATGCTCGGCGTCGACCGCCTGGACTACACCAAGGGCATCCGGCACCGCATCAAGGCGTACGGCGAGCTGCTGCAGGACGGCCGCCTCGACGTCGAGCACGCCACGCTCGTGCAGGTCGCGAGCCCGAGCCGCGAGAACGTGGACGCCTACCAGGAGCTGCGCGAGCACGTCGAGGGCGCGGTGGGCCGCATCAACGGCGAGTACGCGGAGATCGGGCACGCCGCGATCCACTACCTGCACCACTCCTACCCGCCCGAGGAGATGGCCGCCCTGTACCTGGCGGCGGACGTCATGCTCGTCACGGCGCTGCGCGACGGCATGAACCTCGTCGCGAAGGAGTACGTCGCGGCCCGCTCCGACGACCGCGGGGTGCTCGTGCTCTCCGAGTTCACCGGCGCCGCCGACGAGCTCTCGTCCGGCGCGCTCCTCGTCAACCCGCACGACATCGACGGGATGAAGGACATCATCGTCGCGGCCGCGCACATGGACCACCGCGAGCAGCGCAAGCGCATGCGCCGGCTGCGCCGCAAGGTCCTCACCGACGACGTCGCGCGGTGGTCCGAGTCGTTCCTCGGCGTCCTCACCGCCATGCCGTCGCGCGTCCCGCGGCGCCGCCCCGAGGACGACGAGCCGGGTGCGCCGCAGCACGCCCGCCAGGGCGAGCGGCGGGACGAGCGGCAGGACGAGCGACAGGACACCGACGCAGCGGTGGAGCAGGGCGCGTGACCGCGTCGCACCACCCGGCACCCCTGCCCGGACCCGTCGCCGAGGCCGTGCGCGCGTTCGCGGCGGACCCGCACGGCGCACCGGCCGCCCGGCTCGTCGCGCTCGACTTCGACGGCACGCTCTCGCCGCTCGTCGACGACCCCCTCACCGCGCGCATGGCGCCGTCCGCCCGGGCCGCCGTCGACCGGCTGGCCGCCGCGCTCGTCGGTACGACGACGCGCCTCGCGCTCGTCTCGGGCCGCAACCTCGCGGACCTCGCCGAGCGCAGCGAGCCGCCCGTCGGCACGTACCTCGTGGGCAGCCACGGTGCCGAGACGGGGCACGTGACCGAGGACGGGCTCGACGCCGTCCCGCTCGACCTCACGCCGGAGCAGGCCGACCACCTCGCCGCCCTGCGCGCGGGCCTGGCCGACGCCGTCGCGGGGCGCGAGGGCGCGTGGGTGCAGGAGAAGCCGAGCGCCGCCGTCCTGCACACGCGGCTCGCCTCGGCGGCGGACACGCAGGCCGCGGAGGACCTGGCCGACGCGGTGGCCGAGCGGCTCGGGCTGCACGCGATGCACGGGAAGGACGTCGTCGAGGTCGCGGTCGTCGAGACGTCGAAGGGCGAGGCGGTGGACCGGCTGCGCGACGTCGTCGGGCAGGACGCCGGGCGCCCCGACGCGCGCACGCGCGTGCTCTACGCGGGCGACGACACGACCGACGAGACCGCGTTCGCCGTGCTCGGCCCGGGCGACCTGGGCGTCAAGGTGGGCGACGGCGACACGCTCGCCGCGCAGCGCGTGCCCGACGCCGACGGGCTCGCCGCGGTGCTCGACCTCCTCGCCGACCTCCTGGAGCGCCGGGAGGCCTGACCCCGGACGGGGTCCGCCGGGCGCTCGCCCGGCGGACCCCGCCGCCCGCACCGAACCGCTACCGGATCGTGACCGACGCTGTGACGAAGCACTCAGGACCGGGAGTAGGATCGGGTCCACGATGACGTCGGGTCCCCTGCCCGTACCGGAGGGGGTCCGACTTCTTCTGTGTCGTCGAAGACACGCTCGTCCGCCATCGCGAACAGCTACGTCGACGTGGCACGTCACTGCACAACGGATCGTCCGGCACGTACCTGCCGGTGGAGGGATGTACCAGTCATGGCTACGGTCACCTACGACCACGCAACCCGCGTCTACCCCGGGACCGAGCGTCCCGCCGTGGACCAGCTCAACCTGCACATCGAGGACGGCGAGTTCCTCGTCCTCGTCGGCCCCTCGGGCTGCGGCAAGTCGACCTCGCTCCGCATGCTCGCGGGCCTCGAGGACGTCAACGGCGGACACATCTACATCGGCGACCGCGACGTCACGGACGTCCAGCCGAAGGACCGCGACATCGCGATGGTCTTCCAGAACTACGCGCTGTACCCGCACATGTCCGTCGCGGACAACATGGGCTTCGCGCTGAAGATCGCCGGCACGCCGAAGGCGGAGATCCGCCAGCGCGTCGAGGAGGCCGCGAAGATCCTCGACCTCACCGAGTACCTCGACCGCAAGCCGAAGGCGCTCTCCGGTGGTCAGCGCCAGCGCGTCGCGATGGGCCGTGCGATCGTCCGTCAGCCGCAGGTGTTCCTCATGGACGAGCCGCTGTCGAACCTCGACGCCAAGCTCCGCGTCCAGACGCGCACCCAGATCGCGTCGCTCCAGCGCCGCCTCGGCGTCACGACGGTCTACGTCACGCACGACCAGACCGAGGCCCTCACGATGGGCGACCGCATCGCGGTCCTCAAGGACGGTCTGCTCCAGCAGGTCGGCACGCCGCGCGAGATGTACGACACGCCGGCCAACGTCTTCGTCGCGGGCTTCATCGGCTCGCCGGCGATGAACATCGGCACGTTCGCGGTCAACAACGGCGTGGCCGAGGTCGGCCCCGCGCGCATCGCGCTCGAGCGCGAGACGGCCGCCAAGATCACCGAGGCCGACAACGGCAAGGTGACGATCGGCTTCCGTCCCGAGGCCCTCGACGTCGTGTCGCAGGCTAACGAGGCCGCGTTCCCGGTCGAGGTCAACATCGTCGAGGAGCTCGGCTCCGACGCGTTCGTCTACGGCACCCTCAAGGGCGACCTGGCCTCGCAGGCCGACGTCCACTCGGGCGCCGGCGACAACCAGGTCATCGTCCGCGTGGACCCGCGCAACGTCCCGGCCAAGGGCGAGCGCATCTACGTGACGATCCGCCCGGGCCAGTCGCACGTCTTCGGTGCGAACTCGGGTCAGCGCCTCAGCTGACACCCCGCACCACCACCGCAGGGCGGGTCCTCCCCACGGGAGGGCCCGCCCTGCGGCGTCCCGGGGACCGCCGTCGGGCGCGACGTTCCCGGGGACCGCCGTCGTGCGCGACCGACGGCGCGCCTGCTCTTGACACCGCCATGGGTGACCCGAAGACTGCTTTTGCACACGCGACGTCAGAAGTCGCCTGTTCGTCACCCAAATAGACAACGCTGTCAATTGGAGCCTCATGCAGATCCCGCACCTCTCCTCGCGCGCCCGGCGCCTCGGCGCGGCGCTGGCGGGCGGCGCCCTCGTCGCGACCGCGCTCGCCGCTGCGCCGGCCGTGGCGGTCCCCGCCGTCGCGCCGTCGTCCGCCGGACCGTCGGCCACCGCGGCGCCCGTCACGTGCGACGCCGACGACGGCCTCCCCGACTCCAAGATCTCGATCCAGCTCTACACGCACGTGGGCGAGCTCGGCGGCTCGGGGACGCCGTCCCCCGAGACGCTCGACCGCGTCCTCGGCGAGGTGGCCGCTGCGGGGTTCACCAACGTGGAGCCGTACAACCAGCCCTACGCGATGCCGGTCGCCGACTACCGGGCGATCCTCGACCGGCACGGCCTCCAGGTGTCGTCGAGCCACGGCAGCACGGACCGGGCCTCGTGGCCCGAGACGGTCGCGTACGCCGTCGCGCTGGGCCAGGACTACATCGGGACCGGCGGCATGGCGGGCGGCTACGGCACCTACGACGAGGCCGTCGCGACCGCGGCGTACGTGAACGAGCTCGGGCGGTACGCGCACGAGAACGGCGCGAACAAGATCGTGCTGCACAACCACCAGAGCGAGTTCACCACGCGGTACACCCACCCGGAGACGGGCGAGACGGTGAGCGCGTGGGAGGTCATCGAGGAGAACACCGACCCGCGCTACGTCACGTTCGAGCTCGACGTCGGCTGGGCCGCCGACGCCGGCCTCGACGTCCCGGCGTGGATCGAGGAGCACGGGGACCGCATCGAGCTGCTCCACATCAAGGACGCCGTGAACGTCGACGCGCCGGGCGACATGCGGCAGGTCGCGCTCGGCCGCGGCGAGCTCGACCTCCCGGCGATCATCGCCGCGGCCGAGCCCTACGTCGAGTACTTCACCTACGAGTGGGACTGGGCGCCGTCGTTCGAGACCTCCGCGGAGTCCTACCGGTACCTGCGCTGCTTCCGGTCCGACGACGGGGGCGGCGAGGAGGACGAGGACTCGCTCGCCCTGGGCCGGCCCGTGACGGCCTCCAGCATCGACGAGGCCGGCCACGAGCCGGAGAAGGCGGTCGACGGCAATGCCGGGACCCGCTGGAGCAGCGCGTGGAGCGAGCCCGAGTGGATCGCGGTCGACCTCGGTGCGAGCTACGACCTGAGCCGCGTCGTCGTCGACTGGGAGACGGCGTACGGGTCGGGCTACGAGGTCCAGACGTCGCCCGACGGCGAGACCTGGACCACCGTCCGCACCGTCACGGACGGCGACGGCGGGTTCGACGACCTGGCGATCACCGGGACCGGGCAGCACGTGCGGCTCTACCTCACCGAGCGCGCGACGCAGTGGGGCTTCTCCCTCTACGAGCTCGAGGTCTACGGCGCACCGGCCGGGCAGCTCGACCTCGACGTCGAGGTGCAGGCGCGCTGCCTCGCCGGCCAGGCGTACGTCGCCGTCCGGGCGACGAACGGCGAGGACCAGCCCGTCGACGTGACGCTCGCGACGCCGTACGGCACCCGCGAGGTCGCCGACGTCGCCCCGGGCGCGAACGCGTACCAGTCGTTCGCGGTGCGCTCCACCTCCGTCGGGAGCGGGACCGTGACCGTCACGGGCACCGCGACGGTCGACGGCGAGGACGTCACGTCGGCGTTCGACGTCGACCACGACGCGCTCGACTGCGCCTGACCTCCTGCCGGTCCCCGCTGCGGGGCGGGTCCGACCCCACGAACCGGACCCGCCCCGTCGCTCGCGCAGGCGCCGGCGGACGCACCGCGACCACCGGGCGCACGACCATGGACAATGGACCCGTGACGGTGCACAACCTGCAGATCACCGCGTCGGCCCCCGACCCGGCGCTCCTCGACCTGCCCTGGGACGTCCCGCTCGAGGAGTGGCCGGCGGAGACGCTCGCCGCCCTCCCCCGCGGCATCTCGCGGCACATCGTGCGGTTCGTCCGCCTCTCCGGGCGGGTGATCGCGATCAAGGAGATCGGCGAGACGGTCGCGTACCGCGAGTACGAGCTGCTCCGGCAGCTCCGTCGGCTCGAGGTGCCGAGCGTCGTCCCCGTGGGCGTCATCACCGGGCGACAGGACGCGAACGGCGAGCGGCTCGAGGCCGTGCTCATCACCGAGCACCTCCAGTTCTCGCTCCCCTACCGCGCGCTGTTCAGCCAGTCGCTGCGCCCGGACACCGCCACGCGCCTCATCGACGCGCTCGCCGTCCTCCTCGTGCGCCTGCACCTCGTGGGGTTCTACTGGGGTGACGTGTCGCTGTCGAACACGCTGTTCCGGCGCGACGCGGAGACGTTCGCCGCCTTCCTCGTGGACGCCGAGACGGGCGACCTGCACCGGGAGCTCTCCCCCGGGCAGCGCTCGTACGACGTCGACCTCGCGCGCACGAACATCATCGGCGAGCTCATGGACCTCGCCGCCGGCGAGCTGCTCGACGAGGACGTGGACGAGGTCGCGATCGGCGACGCGCTCGTCGCGCGCTACGAAGAGCTGTGGGAGGCCCTGACGACGTCCGAGTCGTTCGACGCGAACGAGCGGTGGCGCGTCGCGGCCCGCATCGAGCACCTCAACAACCTCGGCTTCGACGTCGACGAGCTCGCGATCACGACCGACATCGACGGCACGACCGTGCAGATCCAGCCGAAGGTCGTCGACGCGGGGCACCACTCCCGACGCCTGCTGCGCCTCACCGGCCTCGACGTGCAGGAGAACCAGGCCCGCCGTCTGCTCAACGACCTGGACTCGTTCCGGGCGGCGGCCGAGCGGCAGAACGACGACGAGGAGTTCGTCGCGCACGACTGGCTGAGCGGCGTGTTCGAGCCCACGATCCAGGCCGTGCCGCGGAACCTGCGCCGCAAGCTCGAGCCGGCGCAGCTGTTCCACGAGATCCTCGACCACCGCTGGTTCATCTCGGAGCGTGCCGGTCGCGACGTGCCGATGGCGGAGGCGACGCAGTCGTACGTGGAGAACGTCCTGCGCCACCGCCCGGACGAGAAGGCGATCCTCGGCCTCGCCCCCGGCGAGAAGGACCCCGAGTACTACGGCTGACGGACGGCCGTCGCCCCGCCGGTCCAGGGACCGGCGGGGCGACGCTCGTGACGGTGATGCGGCGGGCGGTCAGACCTCGCGCCGCAGGCGCGCGACCTCGTAGAGCGAGATGCCCGTCGCGACGGCGGCGTTGAGCGACTCCGTGTCCGACCCGATGGGGATCGACGCGACGACGTCGCACGCCTCGCGCACGAGGCGGGACAGACCCTTGCCCTCGGAGCCCGCGACGACGACGAGCGGCTCGGTCGCGAGCTGGAGGTCGCCGATCGCCGTGGTGCCGCCCGCGTCGAGCCCGACGACGAAGCACCCCGCCTTCTTCAGCTCGCCGAGCGCGCGCACGAGGTTGGTCGCCCGGGCCACCGGGACGCGCGCGGCAGCGCCGGCCGAGACCTTCCACGCGGACGCGGTGACGCCCGCGGCGCGGCGCTCGGGCACGAGGACGCCGTGCGCGCCGAACGCGCCCGCGGAGCGGAGCACCGCGCCGAGGTTGCGCGGGTCCGTGACGCCGTCGAGCGCGACGACGAGCGGCGGCCGCCCGGACGCCTCGGCGGCGTCGAGCAGGTCGTCGACGTCCGCGTACTCGTACGGCGGCACCTTGATCGCGACGCCCTGGTGCACGGCCCCGTCGGTGAGGCGGTCGAGCTCGGGCTTGCCCACCTCGAGGAGGTCGTAGCCGCGGCCCGCGACGATGTCGACGATCTCGCGCGTGCGGTCGTCGGCGTCGAGGCGCGACGCGAGGTAGACCACCTCGACGGGGATGCGCGCGCGCAGCGCCTCCAGGACGGAGTTGCGACCCGCGACGATCTCCTGGACCGACCCACGGCCCTTGGGGCCGCCGCCGCGCGAGGCCCCGCCGCGCGACGTGCCGGCACGCTCGGTGCCGCGCGCCGCGCCGCCGCGCCCGGTCGGCACGCGCTTCTCGTCGGCCACCTTGCGCTTGTGCGCCGCGTGGTAGACGCGGTCCTCGGCCTTCGGGGTCGGCCCGCGGCCCTCGAGGCCCTTGCGCCGCTGCCCGCCGGAGCCGACGGTCGCGCCCTTCTTGCTTCCGGGCTTGCGGGTCGCGCCGCGTCGTTGTGAGTTGCCAGCCATGGTGTACCGATCGTGTCGTCGTTCAGGTCAGTTCAGGTCAGTCCACGTCGGGTTCCGCGCCCGGCGTGCGTGTCTCGCTCCTGGGTCCAGTGTCCCCCAGACACCTCGCCGAGGGAGAACCGTGGTCATCACCAGGGTCTCCCTCGTGCTGCCGGAGCTCTACCTCGCGCTACCGGGGCTCTACCTCGCGCGCCGCCGGTCCGCTCCCGGGCGTCGGTCCGGTGGACGTCAGGCGAGGGTCCAGCGCGCGCCGTCGGCCGAGTCCTCGACCGCGACGCCCGCCGCGGCGAGCCGGTCGCGGATCGCGTCGGCCGCCGCGAAGTCCCGCGACGCGCGCGCCTCGGCCCGCGCCGCGAGCTCCGCGCCGACGACGGCGTCGAGCACCGCCGCGTAGCGGGAGTCGCCGCGGTCGGCCCACTGCGGGTCGCCCGGGTCGAGCCCGAGCACGTCGAGCATCGCGCGCACCGCCACGAGGTGGTGGCGCGCGACGGCGTCCGCGGCCGTCGTCCGGTCCGCGAGCGCCGCGTTGCCCGCGCGCAGGTGCTCGTGCACGACGGCGAGCGCCGCCGGCACGTTGAGGTCGTCGTCCATCGCCGCGGTGAAGGCGGTCGGCAGCTCGGCGTCGCGCACGTCGTCGACCTCGCCCACGCGCTCGGTCGCCCGCTCGACGAAGCCCGCCAGCCGCTCCCACGTCGCCTCGGCCTCGACGACCGTCGCGGGGGTCCACTCGAGCATCGAGCGGTACTGCACGGACGCGAGCGCGTAGCGCAGCACGGCGGGGCTCGTGGTCGCGAGGACCTCGCGCACGAGCAGCCCGTTGCCGAGCGACTTGCTCATCTTGGCGCCGCCCTGCGTGACCCACGCGCTGTGCAGCCAGTGCTGGGCGAACCCGTAGCCCGCGGCGCGCGACTGCGCCTGCTCGTTCTCGTGGTGGGGGAAGCGCAGGTCGAGGCCGCCCCCGTGGAGGTCGAACGTGTCGCCGAGGTAGCGGCGCGCCATGGCGGAGCACTCGAGGTGCCAGCCCGGACGGCCGCGCCCGAACGGCGTGTCCCACGACGCGGTCTCCGGCTCGCCCGGCTTGGGGGCCTTCCACAGCGCGAAGTCGCGCGGGTCGCGCTTGGCGGCGGCCTCCTCGGCGTCCGCGGGGACGTCGTCGGGCACGGGGTTGAGGTCCTCGAGGCGCTGGTTGGTGAGCGCGCCGTACTCGGGCCAGGACCGCACGTCGAACCACACGTCGCCGGGGCCGGTGGTGTAGGCGTGGCCGCGCTCGACGAGGCGCTGCATGAGCTCGACCATGTCCGGGACGTGGCCCGTCGCGCGCGGTTCGTACGTGGGGGGCAGCACGCCCAGGGCGTCGTACGCGGCGGTGAACGCGCGCTCGTACGTCGCGGCCCAGGCCCACCAGGGCTCGCCCGCGTCGGCCGACTTCGCGAGGATCTTGTCGTCGATGTCGGTGACGTTGCGGATGAGCGTCACCCGCGCGCCGCTGCGCCGGAGCCAGCGCACGAGGACGTCGAACGCGACGGCCGAGCGCATGTGCCCGATGTGGGGGGCAGCCTGGACGGTGGCGCCGCACAGGTAGATGCCGACCTCGCCCGGGGTCAGGGGGACGAAGTCGCGCACGTCCCGCGTGGCGGTGTCGAACAGGCGAAGGGTCACGCCGCAAGGGTACCGGGGACGCACCGTCGCGGCCGAAGCGGCACCGGGGCGTCGGCCGGCCCGTCCTCGCCGCGTCAGCCGAAGCTCTTGCCCTCGCCGCGGTACGTCGGGACCACGTCGACCACCTCGTCGCCGCGCACGAGGTGCACGCGGTCGAACCGCTCCATCGCCTCGCCGGCCTTGCCGTGGCGGAACCAGACGCGGTCCCCGACACCGAGGTCCGGTGCCCCGGCGGCACCGCGTGACCGGTGCAGCGGCGTCTGCACCTCGCCCGCGCCCTCGCGGCCCGTGAGCGACCACCCGGGCGTCACGACGCGCGGCAGGCGGCTGCGGGTCGCCGGGCCGGACGCGACGTACCCGCCGCCGAACGCCGTCGCCCAGCCCGGGCCCGGGACGCGCACGACGTCGAGGCCGAAGAACGCCGACGGCCGCGGCCGGAACGCGCGGTACTCGTCGAACAGCCCCGGGACGTACAGGCCCGACCCGGCCGTCACCTCGGTCACGACGGCGTCCGCGGACGACGTCTCGAGCGACCCCGTCCCGCCCGAGTTCACGAGCTCGAGGTCGTGCCCGACGACGTCCCGGACCGCCGCGACGACCTCGCCCCGCCGCTCGCCCAGCTCGAGCACCGAGAGCCGCTTGACCGCGCGGACGGCGAGGCTCGAGTCCGGCATCCCGGCGACCTGCGCCTCGTAGAACATGAGGCCCCGCAGCGCGAGGCCGGGCGTCGAGACGACCCGGGCGGCGAGCGAGGCGACGTCGCGCGCGCCGTGCAGCGGCGAGCGGCGCGTGCCCAGGTGGACCGTCACGAGACCGAGTCCCACGCGCAGCGACGCGTCCACGTCGAGGCACACCCGCACGGGCGGCTCGTCCCCGGTACCGGTCTCGGCGAGCGCGTGGCGCACGAGCTCCAGGTGCGCGGCGTCGTCCACCATGAGCGTGACCTCGCGCCGGCCCTCCTCGTGGCGGGCGAGCGCCGTGAGCGCCCCGCGGTCGACCGACGGGTAGCCCACGAGGACGTCGCGGACGCCCGACTCGACGAGCCACAGCGCCTCGCGCACCGAGTACGCCATGACGCCTCGGAAGCCGCGCTCGCCCGCGCGCGCGACGAGCGAGCGCACGCGCACGGACTTCGACGCGACGCGCACGGGGACCCCGCCCGCGCGCGCGAGCAGCTCGTCGGCGTTGGCGTCGAAGCGGTCGAGGTCGACGACGGCGAGCGGGCCGTCGAGCGCTGCGGTCGCGCGGGTCAGGCGGGCCAGGAGCGAGGGCGTCGCGCCCCGCTCGTCACCGTCCTGCGGGCCCGCGGCCCGGTCCGCCCCCGGTGCCGTGTGGGTCGTCATGGAGAGAACGTACGCCACCCGCCGGGCGTGAGACAGTACGACCTGTGAGCAGCGACGACGCCCTCTCCTGGACCAACTGGGCCCGCACGGCCTCCGCGACGCCGCGCCGTCGGGCCTCGCCGCGCGACGAGGCGGAGCTGGGCGGCCTCGTCGCCCGCGCCGCGGCCGAGGGCATGCCCGTCCGCGCGGTGGGTGCCGGTCACTCGTTCACCCCGGCCGCGGTCACGGACGGCCTCCTGCTCGACCTCGACCGGCTGAGTCTCGTCGAGCGCATCGCGCGCGGCGGCGCGGACGGCACCGACGGCGACGCGATCCTCGTGACCGTCGGGGCGGGCGTCCGCCTGCACCGGCTCAACGAGGCCCTCGCCGCCGCGGGGCTCGCGATGCGCAACCTCGGCGACATCGACCGGCAGTCGGTCGCGGGCGCGATCTCGACGGGCACGCACGGCACGGGGGCACGCCTCGGCGGTCTCGCGACGCAAGTGCGCGGCGTCCGCGTGGTCGGGGCCGACGGCGAGGCGCGCGAGGCGTCGCCCACGCACGAGCCGGGCCTGTTCGAGGTCAGCCGGCTCGGGCTGGGGGTCACGGGCATCCTGTCCGCCGTGACGCTCGAGGTGGTCCCGGCGTTCCTCCTGCGCGCGCAGGAGGAGCCGTGGCCGCTCGACCGCGTGCTCGAGCAGCTCGGGACGCCCGACGACCCCGACGGGCTCGTCGGGGGCAACGACCACTTCGAGTTCTACTGGTTCCCCCACACGCGCCGGGCGCTGACCAAGCGCAACAACCGCCTCGCGCCCGACGAGGAGGCCGTCGAGCTCGAGCGTCTGCGCACCACGGGTCCCGGGCCGGTCGCGCGGGCGCGCACGTGGGTCGACGAGGAGCTCCTGTCGAACGGCGCGTTCGAGCTGGTGAACCGGCTCGCGACCGCGGTCCCGCGCGTCACGCCGCGCCTCAACGCCGTCTCCGCGCGGGCGCTCGCGCCGCGCACGTACGTCGCGCCGTCGCACCACGTGTTCGTCACGTCGCGCCGGGTCCGGTTCCGCGAGATGGAGTACGCCGTCCCGCGCGAGCGCCTCGTGGACGTGCTGTCGAGCATCGACGCGTGGCTGGACCGCTCCGGCGAGCACGTGCCGTTCCCCGTCGAGGTCCGGTTCGCGGCGCCCGACGACGTGTGGCTCTCCACGGCCCACGGGCGCGAGACCGCGTACGTCGCCGTGCACCAGTACGCGCGCCTGCCGCACGAGCGGTACTTCGACGCCGTCGAGCGCATCGTCGCCGAGGTGGGGGGCCGCCCGCACTGGGGCAAGATGCACGGGCTCGAGGCGGACCGGCTCCAGGAGCTCTACCCGCGGTTCGACGACGCCGTGGCCGTCCGCGACGCGGCGGACCCCGAGGGCGTGTTCGCGAACGGGTACACCGACCGCGTGCTCGGCCGCGCCCCGGCCGCGCGGGGCTGACCGGCGTCCGCCCCGCCAGGGGCGGTGTCCCGTCGAGGGACGGGACGTCGGCGGCCCGTCAGGGGACGGGCTCGGGGCCGTGCTCCCGCACCGGCGAGCCGTCGGGGCGCACCATCATCGAGAGCACGTACTCGGCGAGCGCGTGGAAGCTGCGGACCGCCGTCTCGTCGTCCTGCTCGACGAGCCACGCGATCTCGATCCCGTCGATGTACCCCGCGACGACCCGGGAGAGGAACCCCATGTCCATCGTGTAGCTGACGTTCCCCCGCTCGGCCACGTTCTCGAGGAACCCGCGCGTCATCGCCCAGGTCTGCTCGAGGTGCGTGTGCGCGACGGAGCGCAGCGCGCGGCTGCGCACGCCCGCCGTCGCGAACTCGAACGTGAGGAGCCGCATGTGACGACGCGGCGTCAGCCCGCTCCACAGGCCGTCGGCGGCGGCGTGGGCGAGCGCCACGACGTCGCCCTCGACGTCGAGGGCGGACCGGACGGGCTCGGAGGCCACGAGCGCGAGGCTGTTGCCCATCGCCTGGAGGAGCTCGTCCTTGTCCTCGAAGCAGTAGTGCACGACGCCGAGCGAGACCCCGGCCTCGGCCGCGACGCCGCGGATGGTCACGGCCTCGACGCCCTCGCGGACGGCGATGGTCATCGCGGCGTCGACGAGCTGGGCTCGGCGTTCCTCGACGGACATTCGGTTCATGTGCGATTCATCCCATGTGTCGTTCTTGGGAAAGTCAAACACATCGATGCGCTTCCAGCGATCGTAGAGGCAGGTGGCGGGCCTGGCACGCCGGACGGGAGCGGGCGAGAATGACGAGCCGGACCAGCCCCGGCCCCCACCCCCGACGAAGGACTCCCGTGCCCCGACCGCGCCTGCCCCGCACCCCCTGGACGCTCGCCCTCACGGCGACCGTCGCGCTCGCCCTCGCGGGCTGCGGCGGGCCCGAGGGCGCAGGTGGTGGCACGGATCCGGTCGTGCACGACGTCCCCGAGATCCCGGTCCAGGTGACCGCGCCCGCGGGCTGGGAGCGCGGCACGCGCGACGGCGCGTTCCTGCTGCGCGCCCCGAGCGGCACGGGCTCCGACGACTTCCGCGCGAACGTCGTCGTCACCGGAGAGCAGTCGGCGCAGACCGTCGACGAGGCGGGCGCCGCGACGACGGCGGCCGCAGCCTCGATCCCCGGCTGGGTGCCCGACCCCGACGGGCAGGGGCCCACGACGCTCGCCGGGCTGCCCGCCTACCGCGTGGCCGGGACGTACGAGGCGGCGGGGACCGCCGTCGCGCAGGAGATCGTCGCCGTGCGGACGGGCGACGGGCCCGACGCGTGGGTCGTCGACCTCACGGCGTCGTACGCCGTCGACGACGCCGACGGGGCCGCGCAGGCGCGCGCGATCCTCGAGAGCGTCCAGGTCGCGCCGACGGGCTGACCTCAGGCGGGCGGTGCGAGCCGGATCACGAGAGCCGTGGCGACGGCCGCGACGCCCTCGCCGCGGCCGGTGAGGCCGAGCCCGTCGGTCGTGGTCGCCGTGAGCGTCACCGGGGCGCCCGCGGCCGCCCCGAGCGCCGCCTCCGCCTCGGCGCGGCGCGGCCCGAGGCGCGGCCGGTTGCCGATCACCTGGACGGCCACGTTCCCGATCTCGAACCCGGCGGCCCGCACCCGTCGCGCCGCCTCCGCGAGCAGGCTGGCGCCGCTCGCGCCCGCCCACTCGGGCGCGCTCGTGCCGAAGTTCGAGCCGAGGTCGCCGAGGCCGGTGGCCGAGAACAGCGCGTCGGCGGCGGCGTGCGCCGCGACGTCGGCGTCGGAGTGCCCGGCGAGACCGCGCTCACCCGGCCAGTGCAGGCCGCCCAGCCAGAGCGGACGCTCCTCGCCCTCGGGCGCGAAGGCATGCACGTCCACCCCGACGCCCGTGCGCGGGAGCAGCGGGACGGGGCCCGCGGCGACCGGTGCGGTGGTGGGCGTCCCGGCGGGTGTCCCGGTGGAGCCTGCAGGGGTGGTCATCGGTCCTCCCGGAGCGTGAGCGCCGCGACCCGCAGGTCGTGCGCGGTGGTGATCTTGGCCGCCGCGGCGTCGCCGGGCACCACGTGGACCGGGACGCCGAGCGCCTCGACCAGCCCGGCGTCGTCGGTCGCGGCGAGGGACTCGTCGTCCGCGCGGTGGACGGCGGCCGCGTGCGCGCGGGCCAGGAGCTCGCCGTCGAACCCCTGCGGGGTCTGGACGGCGCGCAGCACGCTCCGGTCGACCGTCTCGACGACGGGCTCCGCACCGGACGCGTCGTCGGCGCCCGCGGGCGCCACGCGCTTGATCGTGTCCGTGACGGGAAGCCCCGGCACGACGGCCCCGTGGCCCGCGCGCACGGCCTCGACGACGCGGCGGACCAGCGACGGCGGCGCGAGGGGTCGTGCGGCGTCGTGGACGAGCACGACGTCGGCGGGCACGCCGCCCTCCGCGAGGCCGCGGCCGGCCCTCAGACCGGCCGCCACGGACGCCTGGCGGGTCCCCGCGCCCTCGACGACCCGGACCGCCCGGTCCACCGCGGGGTCGTCGGCCAGGAGCGCCGCGACGTGGTCGCGCAGCCCGGGCGGCGCGGTCACGACGAGCGCGTCCACGACCCCGGACGCGCACAGCCGTCGGGCGGCGTGCACCACGAGCGGCAGCCCGTCGAGCTCGACGAGGGCCTTGGGCAGGTCCAGCCCGAGCCGGGTCCCGGAACCGGCGGCGGTGAGGACGGCGAGAGTCAGCACGCGCACACGCTACCGGGCACGACGACGGGGAGGGGGCCCGCCGGACGGGCGGCGCCCACCCCCGGGGGGGGTGGCGCGGTCAGCGCGGGCCGCGGCCCCGGGCGGCAGGAGGCGAGCACCACGGCCAGGATCGCCCCCGCCATGTACTCCGCGGGGTTCACCCCCCCC